>CAMNJU010000091.1 GCA_946541595.1 uncultured Planctomycetales bacterium | reverse complement strand
AGATTGCCTCGAAACGCTTGCCGTCCTTCGCTTGTAAGCGATTCGTTAAACTCATTCTGACGAAACGTACGTTCAAGACGAGGAAAAAGATGCGCCAGCGATTGACCGTAATTCCAGACATGTGTGCATGTTCCTGGACAAGAGCCGTCTGAGTCTTGGCAACCTTCCCACGCCCAAAGCCTTCCGTCATACTGACGGAGAATTGTTGGAGTTTTCAAAATAGCCAAGTTAGCCTCAACGGCTTCCTGTATTTCCGGCGGAAGGGACGAATTCTTTAACGTTTGCGCAAACTTTTCGCTACGCTCTTTTAGGGATTCATACTGAGCGCTAAACTCGGCGAGAACCTCTTCAACAGAATTGTAACGAGTTGCATACCACGGCTTATATGTGTAATCGGGCTCTGTTTTACCATTATTTTGAACAGTTTGGACGACGTTCCAACCCTCGTAATGATCGTCTTCGAAATTAGTTAGAACGACGACGTCTTGCTGAGAGGAATTGAGATTGTCAATACGGTCTAAAAAATCCTTTTTACTGAGATTGCTGACGGTAAAACAGTCGGCGTTGATATGTCCCCAAGGCTCCGTAGTTTCGTCAAAAATTAGGATTCTGAATTTTTTACTTGCTAATTGAGCAAGATCAAAACGTTTCCAATCGAGCTGTTCAAGGTTTTCGCCTTGAAAAGTTTCTCGCGTAATAAAATCGTTTCCCTCCGGCTCTTGAATTGCAACGCCAACGCGATTCGACGAACCTCCGCCCACTTTGAAATAAAGATACTTCTTTTGCACGTCATAAACCGGCGAGACGATCTTTCCAACATGGACGTCGCCGTCTGGATCGTACGTGTTTACAAGGCGCTTGCCCACATAGCCTGACACGGTCTGTTGTTCTTTTGCGGTTCCATGCGAGGGAGATTCTGAAATCTGAATAGCATGACGATCCGCCCCTAGCGAGGATATATTAGAAGTCGGGACATACCAAGCAGTAAGAACGCGAAGCGTTTGCGTCTTATGAGCGGCAATTTTTATTGGTACGCACGTGGTGGCGCCAGGGGAATTTTCGATTTGGTTAGGGTTGTCTACAAGATTGCCTGACTGGATATTGTTCCACGCAACCGACAACGGATCAAACCACCCCCCTCGGAACCAACAGGCGTCGACATGGATTTTTTGCGGAGGAGCCTGAATTGATATCGCAAATTTTCCGTCCGGTCCTATGACGTTGAAACCGTTTGCAAAGCTCTCAAAAGAAGAACCGCCCATAAAATTCCGAGCGCTTAAAGAGAATACGCCCTCTAAATCTGAATCGCTAACATTGGTAATAGCGTATTCTATCGCGCCACAAGGCGCTCCGGAAAGATCAGGCTCGTTTGGGATAAATGGGCTAAATCCTGTTATCTCAACTTCGAGAGGAAGAAGATCGTCGTCAAGTTTTACCCGGCAAAAGGGAAAATTGACTTCAAATACAGATCGAGCGAATCTCGGTAATCCGTAAGTCTTGTCGCCAGATCCCAATGCATTACCGGGATTTCCGAATATTTTGTACTCGGGCACAGGTCCCTCAAGTACCTTTGCAATGTTCTCGCTTGGACTCTTGCCTTTAACACAGATTGCGGCAAAAAAGGTCGGTTCGCTAAAGAAATTTAACCGATGTCGGACAGAAATACCGGAGATGGAGCCGTTGCCTTCTATAAAAAAGTTACCGGCTCCAATTCCTCCAATCGGAAAAGCTATCTTTTCCGTGTTTTTCCCCGTATATGGACCGTTAAACGCGTGGTCAGCGTGTAGCGCCGTCGTAATGAGCGTTAGCGCAGACGTGATGAAAATAAGCGAGAGCTTTTTGATGAAGCGACTGATTTCCATTCCTTTACCTTTACCTTCCTGAATAAAACGAGGGAGACTAAGGCTGCGCTTAGCAGCGTCAGACGCCCCATATCGGGGAACGCGCTTTTCAACGCGTCATTCGTATTTGGCGTCCGCTACTTGCTGAAGCGATCGAAGATTAGCTTCGTGGCTTGCTTTGACGGTGGCATGCCAAGGTGTTTGCAGGAAACCGAGAAGACGTTCTTTAGAAATATTTTTGCGACAGAATTCAACCGTTTGTCCGAAATTTTCGTCGTTGCTCCAGTTTGAACCTGTCGGAATCTGATCAAACCCATGCGCGTCAAAATCGAGATAGCATTTTACGCGTTTATTGGATTCTGGATTGAAATCGTTGCCGTAGTACCAGTTGCTCATAACGACTGACTTAGGGGCCCAGGTGTAGAAATCTTCGTGATCCCAAGCGTAATCTGCCCAAATCCACGGGCGAGTCTGGTTCTTTTCACAAGCGTCTACAAAGAAGAGGAAATCATGTTTCCAGAGCTCTCCCTGACGAATGACGACATAATCGTAAGTTTTTTGATTGCCGTAATTTTCTTCGTCATATCCAAGGTGGAAAAAGCGAGGATGATCGAAGATTTCCGTGACTTCCTTAATGAGGTCGGCGCAAACCTCATAATACTTCTTGGTCGAGAGCATCCTGGCGTATTCGCCAAGCCAAAAGTCGTGGCAGGAGGAGAAATTCAGTTTAGGAATCGGTTCGAGACCGAGCTTTCTCATTCTGGCCAGATCTTCACGAAGCTTTTCGATCGTCCAAGCGCCTTCAACGGCCAGTTCAGGATGGGATTGGTATTGGATCGCTTCTCCAAGGTCGACGACGATCATGTTCAAACCGCATTTAGCCGCTTTTTCCGTAAGTTCAATCCAGAGGTCTTCTTCACATGAAAACTTGTCGACCGGAGGCGTATAGGCGCGCGGAGTGTCGCCCCACATATTATGACCAAGATGAAGGAGTACGCCCCAAGTCAACGGACGCGCAGGCTCTGCGGCGGATAAAAGGCCTGAACTGGAGAGGGCCGACAGAATCGGGGACGAAAGGACTGCCGCTGAGCCGGCTTGCATGAATCGTCGTCGTGAGATATTAGACATCGCAAAACTCCTTTACTCTTGGTGTAAATAGGGAACAGGACAGACGAACGCGTTGGATTTTAACGCGTTCGTCCGTCAAAGTCTTATCCCAATATACTCCAGAGCAAAGGCTGCGTCAATATTTTGCTTCCGCTTCCAATTTGATTGAGTTCAAAATGTGTTGTTTTGGGTTTTCGTGCTCGAAGTGCCAGTTTGTTTGAAGATATCCGAGCAGACGCTCTGAAGACAAATTTTCCTTGCAGAATTTGACGAGCAGCCCGAAATTTTCATCGTTCGACCAATTCGATCCCGTCGGAATTTGATCGAATCCGGCTTTGTCCAAATCCAGAAATGTTTGAACGTAATTGACGTTGTCTTTGTCTTCCGAATTAAGGTCGAAGTCCAGCGAATAGTACCAATTACTCATCACGATCGACTTTGGGGCCCAATTCAGGAAATCTTTGTGATTCCAGTAGTAATCAGCCCAAATCCAAGGCCGAGTTTGATTCTTTTCGCATTCATTAATGAAAAAGAGGAAATCGTGTTTCCATAACTCGTTTTGTCGAATAACGATGTAATCATATGTTCTCTGATGGCCGAACGTTTCCTCGTCATATCCAAGGTGGAAGAAACGCGGTTTGTCAAAGATTTCGGTCACTTCTTTGATCAGATCGGAACAGACTTCGTAGTATTTCTTTGTCGAGACCATTCGGGCGTACTCGCCGAGCCAAAGATCATGACAGGCGGAAAAATTCAGCTTGGGAATCGGTTCAAGGCCCAATTTCCGCAATCGCGCCAGATCTTCCCGTAACTGTTCTACTGACCAAGCTCCCTTAGTGGCAATTTCAGGATGAGATTCGTACTTGATAGCTTCGCCAAGATCAATGACTACCATGTTAAGCCCGGATTGAGCCATTGTCTCGGTAACTTCCTTCCAGAAGTCGTAATCCCAAGTCATATAATCGACGGGCGGAGTATACGCGGTCGACGCGTCTCCCCACATATTTTGCCCAAGATGGAGGAGCAAACTCCAAATAGCAGGTCCTTTGGGAGCTGCTTGCGTCCCTTGCGCAAAAGACGCAAGGGGAGATAACAACGGAGCGGCGGCCAAGGCCGAGGTTGTTCCTAAGAAATTACGACGGGTGATTCTTTTATGCATGGAGTTTCCTGACCTTTCTTAAAAAAACTGCGTGAGCTGCTAAAACCCGTAAACGCGCCCCTGACGTTTTCGTCTGTAAAAGTAGACGACGACGCCTATTAGGAGCGGAGGAAGAGGCGGCAGCAACGCGGCGCACGTCTTGTAGCGTCCTTGTGTTTGACGAATAAATTTATCGACTTCACGCTGTTCTTCCTCAACTTTCCGGTCAAATCGGCGTTTTTTATCGTCAAGGACTTTAGTGAGTCGCTGTTGCGCAGCGACAATTGCAGACTGGATTTCCAGCGACTCTTCACGGTTGAGTTCTTTTTGTGAATCGTCTTTACTTGCCAAGTCTTGAATGAATTTCTGAAGAGCGGATTCTTCCTTACGCCGCTCTTCTTCGAATTCTCTCATGTAAGCGATTTGAGCTATTGTCGCGCGATCGCGGATTTTGCGCGTCGCTTCTTCAATTCGAGTCAAGGTTCGGTGCTTAGGCCTGCGACTGCGAATGGCGACGAGCGCTTCTTCGTCCGCGAGTTCGTCGATTACGTTCAGTATGAAAGTAATATTGTCAAAATCAAAAGAGACGCCGCTTCTTACGTCAGTTCCCATTTCACGTAATGTGAAGAATCCCGGCGTGGCCATATCTGCGTCCGCTACGAGAATAACGTTGAATTTAGGCGCAGAACCTTTCTCGTTTTGGTCAGAAGGAAGTTGAAGCGCTTTGGGAACGTCGCCGGTAATATGGGCCGCAAGCGTATATACGGATTCCCGTTCCAGCCGTTTTTTACTTTGTGTGCGTATTCCAAGGGGAATAATATCAGTGACAGAAGAATATCCCCCTGCGCTTACTCTTATAAGGGGAGTGAACGTTGTTTCAGCGTTTTCTGCCGGCGACATGGATCCTACGAACGGGAAGAGGATATGTTCTAAAGACGCGACTGCAGGGACGTTGGGGTTAAAAGATTCTATCCTATCCGATTGTTCGCTTGCCCTGTTATCATCTTTTTCGACTTCGTATTTGATAGGTTGCGCGTCGACGAAGAGATATTCCTCGGAAAGACCGGCGAGTTTCGGATAGGGATTGTAATTCTTCCAAAGGACGTTGGCCCCGTCAAAACGTACGCCCAGCGCCATCCATAAAAGGTTGATCTCTCCTTTGAGCGGAGGGACGGGATTTGTTGGCGTCGGCTTGCGTTTTTCAAACGTTCCGGGCAAAAAATCTAAGAAAATTGGCTTCGGATCCTCAAATATTACCGTCGGCTGCCCTTGGCGAACTGAGTTAGAGAAATTAATTGTCTCCATTGTGCCCAACGAAGAAGGCTGAACGGCAAGGAGAACGTCGTATTTTCCAGTCGGAATTGGACGGTTTGGATCGACCGATTCGACTATGTACTGCTTACTCAATTCTTCAACCAGAGGCCATTCCCGTTGAATCTCTCGACCGTAATCGTCGACTCGTCCGAGCACGCCCGCTTCCGTCTCTAAAATCCCAATTCTCTTTTTAGGCGGCGAAGCGACGTTGAGTAAGGAAGAAACGAGTTCGTATTCTACCGATAACCCACGGTTCAGGAACGGTATAACAATGGTCTTGGAACCGCACCGGAATATAATCGACATAAAGATGGAATCTTCTCTGATTTGACCGCGGGAATTAAAGGCGACCTTCCTGGGACGGATATCATACTGTCTTTCCAGACGGTAGGCCTCTTCCGTATTGGGAGTCGTCATTTGGATATCGAGAAAAATGGGACTTTTGGAACGTTTTTTGAGTTCGTTCAAAACCGAAACAACGTTTAGTTTTGTTTGGACGTATTCCTTTGGAACTTGCGCGCTTAATCTCGCTTCTACAACAATAGGATATTCGGAAAACTCTCTGTCGATCAGTTTTATCGTTTCCGGGGACAGCGCGCTGAGTCTTTCTTCAGTTAAATCTTTGGACAAATCGTGATCGCGAGTAAAGCCGACGACGGAGGCTGCAAGTACTGCGAGAGCTAAGACTCTAAAAGCATATCGCGACAGAAAACGTTTCGATCGGTTGGAACGCCAGGTTTTGCGATCAAGGAGTATAACGCAAACGTAGATTGTCAACGCCGGAATTGCCAGAAAGTAGAGAATTCCCGACAGCGAGGCTACGCCACGCCCAAACGGTTCAAAAAAAGCGTCTATACTGAACGACTTTAGGAGACTGGCAATTTCGTCTGAAATTGGCAGTGCGTCAGCCCATTTAAGCGCTACCGGGGGAACGCAACACAGCGCGCCGACGATGTATGCGACAGTTAGCTGTGAAGTGAGATAAGAGACTACCGTCGCAAGGGCCGTTGTCGCTAATCCGATTAACCAGTAGCCCAAGTATGTCGATAGGAAGAGTCCAACGTCCGGAGCTCCGAGGAATTTCAAAATAATAAAGTTGGCAATGGCGGAAAAAAGCAGCGAAACCGTGTAGACTAATCCAGCCGCCAGGTATTTACCTACAACAATCTGAAACGAAGTAACCGGTTGCGTCGTTAAAAGTTCGTCTGTTCCGAAACGTTTTTCATCCGCCCAAACCCCCATGGCAATTGCCGGCGCGAAAGTCAGTGCGATAAGTGGAAACCAAGTATTGAGCTGGGTTAAATTGGCTAAGTTTGAATTGACAAAATCGTCTGGGAGAAAAGCGGCAATGGAACTCAGCAGTACAAAAACGCAAATAAAAACGTACCCTGTCGGATTTAAAAAGTAGGCGAGAAAATTACGTTTGAATATGGAGAACATTGGACTTGTCTTTTGTTATGTTTAACTGGATATCGACCCAATTATTTAGGCGACGGCGTACGAAAATATCTACGCATGTCACGAAAGATAGCGATTTATTCTGTTCTTAGTCAGTTCTCGGAATTTTATATCGAAGTCGTCTGTTGTTTTACCGAATTCGTTGACGTCCCCGTCAAAAACGACGCGTCCGTCGGAAATAAAGACGACTTTTGACGCGACGGCGCGGACTTCTTGAAGAATATGCGTCGATAGCAGAACAGTCTTAGTTTTGCCTATTCGTTTGATTGCGTCCCGGACATGCTGAATCTGATTGGGATCCAGTCCTGCCGTCGGTTCGTCGAGAATAACGACGTCGGGGTCGTGAAGCAGAGCTTGCGCCATGCCGACTCGTTGACGGTAACCCTTCGAGAGACGTCCGATCGGTCTGCGATAGATCGATTTCAGATCGCATAGTTCAACGACCGCGTCAATGCGATCGTGACGGGCGTTGGCTGGAATTTTCCGCAAGCCTGCGAAAAATTCAAGAAGCGATTCTGGCGTCATGTCAGGGTAGAGGGGACCGTTTTCAGGAAGGTATCCAAGACGTTTCGCTCCTTCAACACGATCTTTTGACATATCGAAGCCCGCTATAAAGGCGGCCCCGGAAGTCGGCGCTAAAAAACCGGTTAGCATTTTCATGGTTGTGCTTTTTCCGGCCCCGTTTGGTCCGAGAAAGCATACGATTTGGCCTTTGGCAATCTGAAAGGAGACGTTTTCCGTCGCGATGAATCGACCGTATATTTTAGTTAAATTTTGCGCGCGTATCATAGGATTTTTTGAAGAAGACGCTTTGCTGATCTACCGCTATACATGGAGAGCAAACGCTCGACTGACTAAGTAAGAACGTCACCCCCAAGCGCCGTCGTCATGTTCCGAAATTGATTTGCCAGGGGACAGAACAAGCGGAGTTGCTTTGGTATATTGGCGAATCGCGTCTTCCCAAGCGTCTGCGTCCTGTGAAATGGGCGGCCAGGTATTGTAATGAGCAGGCACAACGTATCGCGGGTTAATTAATGACGTTGCGTCAAGCGATAAACTTGGTCCCATTGTATAGCGGTCTCCTATTGGAAGAACGGCAATGTCGATTCCTAATTCTCCAATCCATTTCATTTCGGAAAAGTAGCCCGTATCGCAGGCGAAATAGACGGAAAATGCAGACGCGTCTGCTAATTTTTTAGACATGGGTTTAAGAGAACCGTCCTTGGGGGAAAGAGACGTTCCGTTTTGTGAAAATGAAAGGATAAATCCCAGTGAATTGCCGCCGGAAGCCCCGTCGGGCGTCGTGGAGCTATGAGGAGCTTGGACGGCGAGGATTTGCGCTTTCGGTTCGGTTGGATTCTCAGAAATAGGAACGTAGATCGCTCCGCCAATATTGACGGGTTCTGTCTTCAGGTTCTTATGAGAGAAATATCCAGCGACTTCGGCAACCGCAATAACGACCGCGTTGGTTCGTTTGGCAATTTCGACGACGCTTCCGCAATGATCGCCGTGTCCGTGGGAAACAAGGAGATAGTCGGCCTTCAGCTCATTGGAGGATGCTGGCGCAATTCCGTCGACTAGATACGGGTCTACAATGAATTTGACCTTTCCGTATTCAAGCAGAAAACAGTTGTGTCCAAGCCAAGTTAGCCTTTTGGGCGCGGGGGTCATCTTAGCGTTCCTGTACGAGCGTTTTTTTTATTGGGATTAGTCATTTGCCGTCTTTGAGGGCGACAACGCTTTTTTACGTCCCAAATTCTAACGAATACGCGTCGCGACGTCTACACTATTATTGTCTCATTGATCATTAGACTTCCGTTTTTAACTTAGAAAACGGGTTAAATACTCGATTACGAAAAGTCGCACAATTGTTGTTATAAAGTTAAACTGTGTGTAACTGCGTGGAATATTTGGGTTTAATAGGTAATATTTCTGAAATATCCACTTGAAAAATTGATAATTTCAGTCATAATGTCGCTAGTTAGTTACGGGATTATATAGAGAGTTTGACACGTCAGTACCCTCTTAGTTGATCGTCTGAATAGCAAAACTTTAATGGCTTTGATCATGTCCGAATTAAAAAACTGTCGTAATATTGGCATTTCCGCTCATATTGATTCTGGTAAAACAACGTTGAGCGAGCGTATTCTTTATTATACCGGCCGCACTCACAAGATGGGCGAAGTTCATGACGGCGGGGCCACTATGGATCACATGGACCTCGAACAGGAGCGCGGAATTACCATCACGAGCGCCGCGACGCGCGTGAAATGGAACGATACTACGATCAATCTAATCGACACGCCCGGACACGTAGATTTTACCGTTGAAGTTGAACGCAGTCTCCGTGTGCTTGACGGAGCCGTTTTGGTTCTTTGTTCCGTGGGCGGCGTTCAAGCTCAATCACTGACGATCGATCGCCAGATGAAGAGATATGGCGTTCCCCGGCTTGCATTCATCAATAAAATGGACCGGACGGGTGCGAATCCGGAACGCGTCGTCGCGCAGCTGCATGACAAACTTGACTGCGACGCCGTCATGATGCAGATTCCTATCGGTCGCGAACAAGATTTCCAAGGCGTAGTCGACTTGATAACGGGAAAAGCGATCTATTTTGACGGCG
Source organism: uncultured Planctomycetales bacterium (assembly GCA_946541595.1). Taxonomy (GTDB): domain Bacteria; phylum Planctomycetota; class Planctomycetia; order Pirellulales; family Thermoguttaceae; genus RUG369. The sequence continues at coordinate 3,942 of CAMNJU010000091.1, read as the reverse complement.
ATCAAGGCGAGCATGTTCGGTATGCCGAGATTCCCGTCGAATTGCATGAAAAATACGAACAAGAGCGAAAAAGTATGCTTGAATCGCTCTCGATGTACAGCGACGAGTTGATGGAGTTACTTCTTGAGGAAAAAGAGATTCCCGAAGAACTGATTCATTCCGTTGTGAAAAACGCGACTCTTGCGCGGCAAATGACGCCTGTCTTCATGGGTTCGGCGTATAAAAACAAGGGGGTTCAACCTCTGCTCGACGCAATTGGGCGTTATCTTCCTTCTCCTATTGAACGCGACGCGCGAGCTTTTCGAACTAATCAGGAGACTGGCGAAGAAGAGAAATTCGAGCTTACTCCTGACGACTCTAAACCGCTTGTCGCTATGGCGTTCAAGATTGTCGAGGATCCTTACGGAACCCTCACATTTATGCGTATTTACCAAGGAAAATTGGTAAAAGGCGGGACTTATTTCAATCAGCGCACTGGAAAAAAAGAGCGAGTGAGCCGCGTCTTCCGTATGCATGCGGATCAGCGCGTCGAACTTGACGAGGCGGGCGCAGGCGATATCGTCGCCGTGATTGGAATTGATTGTTCTTCCGGCGAGACCTTCTGCGAAGAGGCAAATTACTGCACGTTGGAATCAATTTTTGTTCCCGAACCGGTAATTCAAGTTGCGATTAAGCCCCTCGAAACGAAAGACTCCGACCGGTTGAGTAAAGCTTTATACCGTTTCCGAAAGGAGGACCCGACGTTGGTTGTCAAGACCGACGCGGAGAGCGGCGAAACGCTTATTGCCGGAATGGGCGAATTGCACCTGGACGTATACGTGGAGCGCATTCGCCGCGAATATAAGGTGGAAGTCGAGACGTCTGCGCCGAAAGTAAACTATCGCGAGGCGCCGACCGAGTCGGTCAAGTTCGACACGAAGCACAAAAAACAGTCGGGCGGTTCAGGGCAGTTTGCCCATATTTGCGGCGTTATGTCTCCGATTCCGGAGGAAGAAGAAACGAACGAGCCGTTTATCTTTGAAGAACAAATTACAGGCGGCGTCATTCCTTCGAACTACCTTCCGGCAGTTGAAAAGGGATTCCGGAGTTCCCTTGAAAAAGGTCCAGTCGCGGGTTTTCCTGTTGTCAATTTAAAGATTCTCGTCAACGACGGATCTTATCATGCGGTCGATTCCAGCGACCTTGCGTTCCGAATCTGCGCGGCGACGGCGCTGCGTGAGAATTTCCCCAGAACGAAGCCGGCTATTCTCGAACCGATTATGAAAATTGAAATAGAGTGCCCGGAGAATTTTCAAGGCGCAGTCGTGGGCGATTTGGCGAGTCGGCGTGGGATTATTACGTCGACTGAGACGAGTGGCAATTCGTGCAGGCTTTTAGGGGAGGTTCCTCTGGCTGAAACGTTCGGTTATTCTTCCGTCCTCCGCGGTATGACTCAGGGACAGGGCGTTTTCTCAATGGAATTTCTGAAATACAAGCGCGTTCCTGCTACTATTCAGGAGTCGATTGTGCGCGAACGAAACGAGAAGAACAATAAATGACATGCTTCGAGCGCTTTTCGCGTCTGCATGCCGTTTTAGCTTTTAGCCGGTTGAAAGACGAACGATTTTCGTTATCATATTTTCGAATGTCGTTCGTCTTTTGTTTCAGCGACGTGTTTCGTTGTGCGACGCTGCCCTTTCACGACAATTCCTTCCATTATTGGGGTGTGCTATGGAAGAAGGGAATTTTGTTTTGAATGATTCCGATAAGTCGCTTCTTAGACGCTTTGTCGAGTTTAAAAACACCCTTTGGGCGCGGCTTGAGCAAGAGATAGTCGGTCAACGCAGAGTGGTGGAGGAGATACTCGTCGCTTTTTTTGTCGGCGAGCACGTCTTCTTAACAGGCGTCACAGGGCTGGGGAAAACGCAAATCGCTCGTTCTTTAGCCGAGGCTTTATCGTTAAAGTTTAGCCGCATAGAGTTCACTGCCGACTTACTTCCTTGCGACGTGTTAGAACTGAGTTCCGCTAATGCCTTAAAAACGGGTAAACAAACGCTGGACCCAAACAACGGATCAATCCTTAGCAACATACTCCTTGCAAGTGAATTGAATCGAGCGGCGCCCAAAATCCAGTCCCTTCTTTTTGACTTGGTACGAGAACGAAAGGCTGCGTTAGACAGCAGAAAGATCGTGCCCCCGGCTCCCTTTCTTGTCATAGCGACTCAGAATCCCGTTGAAAACGAAGAAACGCTTGATCGCGCGCAGCTTGACCTTTTTCTTTTCAGCTCCAAAATTGACTACCTGCGTCTTTCGGAAGAAATTGAAATGACGCTGCGAACGACCGACTTAGCCTGTTCTTTACCGCCGTTAACGGTTTCGTACGAGGATATTCACGAATTCCAAGGACTTATTCGAAGAATACCGGCTCCTCGTTCTGTCGTTGAATACGCGGTTAAAATCGTACGAAAGACGCGACCACAGACGAAGACTTCTTCGAGTTTAACACAGAAATATGTCGAATGGGGGGCAAGTCCCAGAGCGAGTCAAGCCCTTATTTTGAGTGGAAAAGCGTTTGCAGCATTTGACGGCAGGGAGACGGTCTCCTTTGAGGACGTAGAGCGATCGGCTCTGCCGGCGTTACGAAGTCGCGTTATTTTGAATAAATTAGCGCAAGCAGACGGAATAACGCCAGATTTCTTAATCAACAAAATTCTTTTGGAGACACGGAGCGAAATGAAAGGGGAGTGAGTGGTCGTAAGTCTGATTGCACGTTCGCTTTTTTCGTTGGAACTTATTTCCGTCGTCTAGTAATCTGTCAATAAAGGGTAACCATGTCGTTAAACGCTGCGCAAAAGGACGCCGTTGAGACTTTGTCTGGGCCGCTTCTTGTTTTAGCTGGCGCTGGCACGGGCAAAACGAGAGTCGTTACTTATAGAATCGCAAGACTAATCCGAAGCGGTATTCGTCCTGATCGCATTCTTGCCGTAACTTTTACGAATAAAGCCGCTCGCGAGATGCTTCAGCGAGTATCGGAACTTCTGCCGAAGCGTGCCGACGGACTCAAACCTGAAATTTCGACTTTCCATTCGCTTTGCGTACGGATACTTCGGCGTAATATTCACCTTCTTGGTTTTCCAAATATGTTTACGATCTATGATCGCGGGGATCAAGAATCAATAGCACGTCAGATTTTACGCGACGTTAAAATAGCTTCAGGAGCGATTCGTCCCGCCGATTTTTTGAGGAAAATTGGCGATTGGAAATCAGCGGGCGTGAGACCGTCAAAAGCGCAAGAAATTGCTCAAGATTCAAAGGAGTATTTATGCGCGGTCGCTTACACACGTTATCAAAATAGCCTTCGCGACCTTGGAGCCGTTGATTTCGACGATATCCTTTTGCTAACGGAGGATCTATTTGGGCAGTTTCCAGAAGTTTTGGAGAAGGAAGCAGAACGTTTTGATCACATTTTGGTGGACGAGTATCAAGACACTAATATGAGCCAATACCGTATTATTAAGGGATTGGCGGAAAGGCGCCGCAATCTGTGCGTCGTTGGGGACGACGATCAAGCGATCTATGGCTGGCGAGGCGCGGAAGTCCGGCACATTCTGAATTTTAAACGCGACTGGCCTGACGCAAAGACTGTGCGATTAGAAGAGAACTACCGATCAACCTCACAAATTTTATTGTGGGCCAATAGACTTATAGCGTTCAATTCCCTGCGTCATGAAAAAGCGCTAAAATCCATTGTTCAGGGCGAACCTCCGCATATTTTGCAGTGCAAAGACGGAGACGTAGAGGCTAAGCGCGTTGTTAGTTCTATTCGCCAGCGTCTTCAAGAAGCCAACCGTCGTCCGCGTGATTTTGCCATTCTCTTTCGAACAAACGAGCAGCCGCGCGCCATCGAAATGGAGTTGCGTTCTGCGAGAATCCCGTATAACGTTGTTGGGGGTCAATCTTTTT
>CAMNJU010000090.1 GCA_946541595.1 uncultured Planctomycetales bacterium | reverse complement strand
GACCTTATCAAATACGTTGCGGAATTTCTGAACAATGTATGCCGCGCGACCGACGCGCAGTTGGATCCGTCGATTAAGGTTAAAATCCTTAAAGAAGTTCTCAAAAGCGGCGCCCAATGTCCCGGTTTGGAAACGGCAGCCGAGCGTTTTGAGGAAGCGTATCTCGACAAAGAATTTGTTATTAACTTTGATCCTTTCGAATATGGGAAAGAGGCGCAAGCCAATAGAGAAATCGCATCGGCAATTTGGAATGAAGCCGGATCGCTATCGGATCTTTTAAAAGGCGTGGAAAAAGAATTTGACGAGGCCGCCGCAGTTTCGTGGCCCCGGTACGAATGGGTTGGCTTTATCGACGCGGCCGCCGGCGAGGCGAGCGTAAAGCTTGGCGATTCCGAGACCGTTCGAAAGAAGCTCGCCAAAAGCGCGACTCTTTGGATCGCGCGCGGCGATTCTCCGGCGGTCCAATGCGGCGAGTTTGTCGACGGGAAGCCGGAACTCAATTCCGCGCGCGATTGGGCGCAGTATCGCTGGACGCCTGTCTATCAGCGAGTGGAACCGAATAATCAATAGACGTCGACCTTTTTAGACCGCTAAACGCCATGACGCCCCCGCCGAACAAACGCTATTACATTAATATAAACGGCCGTCCTTTCGGCCCTTTCGACGAAGTGAAAATCAAGGGCATGCTCGCCGACGGTTCTCTCAAATCGGACGCGAAACTGTCGACCGATAAGACCGTATGGAAGACGCCGAGCGAATTAGGCTTCCAGTCGCAAGGCGAGCTAGAGTCGTTCGGCGCGGGCGAATGGTATATAAGTCCGGACGGAAAAGAGGGTTTTGGCGTCTTCACGGTTAAGCAGATCGTCGATTTTCTGGCTGCCGACGAGGCGACGCACGATTCGCTTGTCTGGCGTAAAGGGGAGTCTCCGCGCCCTATTTCACAAGAGCCGGAATTCGCGGAGGCGCTTAGCAGACTCCGGTCTGCGCGTTCGCCTCGTGAGAGCGGCGCTTCCGGAAATCCGGACGCCGCGCCCGTATGGTTCGTCGAAGGGGACCGGCGCGTCGTCTACGGCCCGTACTCCTCCGAAAATCTTTGGAAATTATGGACGTCAAAGCGCGTCGACGAAGGCGCCGCAGTCTGGCGCAAAGGCGAGCCGCGCCGCCGCATGGCGGACGTCGCGCCCGAATTGGACGCCGCGCTTCATCCTTTCGCCGCGATCGAACCGCCCAAACGCGACTCCGCCGAGGTATCGCGAAGTTTTTTGGAAGATTTAACGGAATTGAACCGCCAATTGGAGAGCCGGCATTGGACGGCGATCTTTACGAACTTGGCAGCGGCGATCTTCTTTCTGCTGACGTCCGCCTTTGTTTTTTACGCTTTCCGCTTTCAGTACGATTCCGACTTTGACCTGTTTTGGAAGGAATGTCACAACGTTTTCGGAGCGATACTTGTCTCGTTCCTTTTTGTGAACTTCCTCCTCACGGCGGCCGGCGTGTGCTGCGGCATGCTGTTTGTCCATTCGTTTTGGAGCTCTATTCCGAAAAAGTTCGCGCGAACGACGCCGGGCAAAGCCGCGTGCCTGCTCTTAGTTCCCGGATTCAATTTATACTGGTTCTTTGTTTCGTTTTATGGCGGCGCGATCGACGTAAACCGCGCGCTCTTCGAATGTACGGTAAACGATCCGAACTACGGCAAGGGCGAAAACAGACCGTGCGCGATCAGTCTGAAACGCGTCGTGTTCTTCTGCGTCCTCGCCTGCCTGACGTCCCTTGTCTGCGTGCCGTGGACTTACCTGTTGTGGTCGCATCCGCTGTTTATCAGAATGTATGCGTCGGCGGCTCAAGATCTGAACAACCGCCGGATTGCGCAGTCTGCGCAAGAGGCGCAATAGCGTCTCGTCTTTTAACGACCGCGTTTGCCGTCGAACTGTGGAACTTGCCCCCTTGTTTTTAGCCAAAATTGGCCGAAACGCCGCGCCGCGATTCTTGACGCCAACCGGCCTTGTCGGGTATACTACATAGGATAAATCAGACGGGATAGCGTCTCGAGTTTGCGCTCTTTTTTGCGCGGTTTAGAGGCGGGGCGCAAACCTACGTTGAGGAGCGGTTCCTCGACGGACGCCGCGCTTGCGGCGCGCCGACGTCTCACAGCTTGACTTTTTTAGGGAGCGGTAATGTCGTCCTCCGAGCAACGACTTTCGTTTGAAAAGCCCATCTTTGAAATGGAAGCGCGTCTTGAAGCGTTGCGTCAAAACGCCAGTTCGCCCGAAATCCGCGACGAAATTCATCGTCTCAGGCTCGGGCTTGCCGAATTGACGCGTAAGATTTACGCGAATCTTACCGCGTGGGAGACGGTCGAAGTCTCACGTCATCCGGACCGTCCTCAGACGAAAGATTATCTCGATCTCGTTTTCGACGAGTTCGTCGAACTTCACGGCGATAAGACGTTCGGCGACGATCGCGCGATTCGAACCGGCTGGGCGAAACTTGACGAGTTCAAAGTCATGGTCGTGGGGCATCAGAAGGGCGGGCGCGATCTCAAAGACCGCGTCGCGTGTAATTTCGGATGCGCGCACCCGGAAGGATACCGCAAAGCGATCGCGAAAATGAAGCTTGCCGCGAAGTTTGGGCTCCCGATCGTAACGTTCGTGGACACGCCGGGCGCCTATCCCGGCATTGCGTCCGAGGAGCGCGGAATCGCGCAGGCGATCGCCGATTCTATGTTCGTCGCTTCGACGCTGCGGACCCCGATCGTCTGCGTCGTCATCGGCGAAGGGGGCAGCGGCGGCGCGATCGGCGTGTGCCTGGGCGACCGCGTCGCGATGCTTGAATTTTCATACTACAGCGTTATTAGCCCGGAAGGATGCGCCGGAATTCTTTGGAAGAGCGGTTCGTTCAAAGACAAAGCGGCCGAAGCGCTCAAATTCACCTCCAAAGATCTCCTGAAGTTCGGCGTGGTCGACGACGTTATCGAGGAGCCGCTCGGCGGCGCGCATCGCGATCATCAGCTCATGGCGATGCGCATAAAACAGTATCTGCGCGCCCAGCTGCGCGAACTCACGAAGATTCCGATCGACGAGCTTGTCGAGAAGCGCTATCAGCGGTTCCGCAGTTACGGCGTCTTTGAACACGACGCGCCCGCGCTGGCGCAAGCGGCGGCGGCTCAGAGCGCCGATCCGGCGAACGGCGACGCGGACAAGCCGGCCGCGTCGGAAGAAGCGCCCGCCAAGGAGCCCGACGCCGCGGTAAAGGAGAGCGCGAAAAAACCGGCGTCCTCGGCCAAGGGCGGCGCGAGGAAGTCGGGCGCGTCTTCGCGAGGGAACGCGAAAAAGCCGGACGCGCCCTCAGACGGCAAAGCAAAGGACGCCTGAACTTCGCGTCTTTCAAACCGTCCGCGCCGCGCCGCGACGCGGGACAACGAACGCGGAACCGCGCGTTTCGGTGGAGCCTAAACAACAATGCTGACGAAATTAAAGACGTTCTCGCTTCAAGGCGCCTCTGCCTATCCGATCGACGTGGAAGTCTCGTTTTCTCCTTCCGACGACGGGTCCGCAATCGAACAGACGACGACGATCGTCGGGCTTGCCGACGCGGTCGTTCGCGAAAGCGCGTTTCGCGTTCGCGTCGCGGTCGGGAACTCCGGGTTCCGCGGTATACGCGGCGCGTTTCTTGTCAATCTCGCGCCGGCGGATCTGCCGAAACAAGCCTCTTCTTTTGATCTTCCCATCGCGTTGGGGCAGATAGCCGCGGCCGGCCGCGCGGAGCTTAATTTTGACGATTACGCGATAGTCGGCGAGTTGGCCCTTGACGGGTCGACGCGCCCGTGCCGCGGCGTTCTGGCGTTTGCGCGCCGCGCGAAGGCGATGGGACTGCGCGGAGTCGTCGTACCCCACGAGAACGCCAAAGAGGCCGCGCTTGTCGACGGAATCGACGCGATACCGGTTACGTCAATCGGCGAGGCGGTCGGGTTTCTGAGCGGCGAATTGCCGATCGAACCGACGCCGGGCCTTTTGGGCGACGAATTTGAGCGTCTCGCGCAGTACGACGTCGACTTTTCCGAAGTGCACGGTCAGGAGACCGCGAAACGCGCCATGACGATTGCCGCGGCGGGCGCGCACAACGTTCTTATGTTCGGGCCTCCCGGAACGGGTAAAACGATGCTGGCGAAGCGTTTGGCGACGATTCTGCCGCCGCCGACGCTCGACGAGGCGCTCGAGACGACGGAGATCTACAGCGCGGTTGGCAAGGTAACGTCGGACATGCCGCTCATTGCGACGCGTCCGTTCCGCGAACCGCATCATTCGATCAGCGAACCGGGGCTCGTCGGCGGCGGCGCGCATCCGACGCCCGGCGAAATAAGCCTCGCCAATAACGGCGTTCTCTTTTTAGACGAGCTGCCCGAGTTCAACCGCAAGACGCTCGAAGCGCTCCGGCAGCCCCTTGAAGACGGCAAAGCGACGATTACCCGATCGAACCGCACGGAGACGTTCCCGGCCAAGTTCATTCTCATTGCGGCGATGAACCCGTGCCCCTGCGGATTCCGCACCGATCCCAGACGCGAATGCCGCTGCACGCCCCAGCAGATCGAGCGGTATATGGCGCGCGTGAGCGGGCCGCTTCTCGACCGAATCGACATTCATATCGAAACGCCGCCCGTTACGTACTCAGAACTTTCGTCGACCGAACCGCAAACGTCGAGCGCCGAGATTCGGGCCGACGTTCTCCGCGCGCGCAAAATCCAGAAAGCGCGGTTTGAGGGAACGAATATTCTCGTTAATTCCAGTATGCGCCGTCGGCATCTTGACCTTTGGGCGCGGCTTTCTCCCGAATGCGGCCGGCTCCTTGAAAAAGCTATGAACGACTTCGGGTTCTCCGCGCGCGCTCACGATAAAATTTTGCGCGTGGCGCGTACGATCGCCGATTTGGAAGGGGACGAAACGATAGCGGAACAGCATCTTTGGGAAGCGATTCAATATAGAACGCTTGATCGCAAATTATGGAAATGACGCGGGCCGATATGGAGATTATCGGCGCGAGCGCTCTTTGACCGGGCCCCGCGCCGCCGCGAGACGGGGAGCGTTACGTGACGTCGAAACCGCATGAATCATGGGACACAACTGCGGCCGAGCAGTCGAAGGCTCAAGCGCTTGAAGAGGAGCTTGCGGCGGGAGACCGCGACGCGTACTGGCGTTTGGCCGATCTCTATGAGACCGGGCGCGGGGTAACGCGCGATTTGGAACGCGCTTTCCAGCTGCGCCAGGAAGGCGCGAAACTGGGCGATCCCAACGCGACGGTCGATCTCGCTTACTCGTATGAATTTGCCGTCGGGACGGAAGAGAATTCCGACGAGGCTGCCCGTCTCTATAAACGCGCGCTGGATCTGAACGCGGAATTTGAACGGCGCGAATTTGCTCTCTGTCAGTATACGCTCAGTCGGATTAAGGCGAATTACGACGGCATACGCCTTTTGGCGTCGAGACTTCCGAGCGGCCAGATCGAATTGCAGATTGCCGTTCCGGAGAATTCCGCCGCCGCGGATATTCCCGAACTCTTTAAGCAATGCAGCGTATACGCGTCCGTGTTCTTCTTAGCTGAGATTTCCACTCTCCTTTACGACCGCGGCGAACCGAAAGGCCTCTGCGAAATCGTCGCCGGCAGATACGCCCGCCGCGCTTCGCTCGATTGGATTATTCTCCTGACAAAGGGCTACATGATTTCGATGTGGCGTTTTTACCAACTCTACGACTGCGAAGGCGTTCGGATAGAAAACTCGCGGAACCCGGAGCTGTTGAGAAGGCTCCGCGATTTCAATATGTCGGACAATTCTGAGATTGCGACGCGGTTTGTCGCTCAGGACTTGGAAGAAAGAGAAGACGTCGAGGGCGCGTCCGAATGGCGCTCGAAATCCTCAAATAGAGACGACGTCGATTCGTTGTGCAATTCCGGTCTTTATGAGCGGGATTGCGGCAACTTAGAGGCGGCGGTAAGATATTTTCGTCTTGGCGCCAAAGAGAAACACGCTCCTTCGCTTCATTTTCTCGGAGAGATTCTGTGGGAAAGTCCGAAGAAGGAAGACAAAGAGGAAGCCGTTCAATGCTGGAAGAAATCGGCGGCCGGGGGATTTGGCGCAGCTCAGGAGCGTTACGCGCAATATTTGGCAAGTCTTGACGAAGAGGATCCGAGCGCGGACTATACGGAAATCGCGAGCCTGTATAAACGCGCTTCCGAAAAAGGATTCGCAACCTCGACGGTCGCGTACGGCGCGCTTCTTTATCGCGGGCAAGGCGTAGCAAAAAACGTCGCATTAGCGAACAAATACTTTAAGAAAGCGGAAGAATCGGGCTTTTCTCCTGCGCTTTTCGCCCTTGCTCAACTTAAATTCAACGGGGAGGGCGACCTTCGCGATCCGATCGACGCGCTGCGTTTGCTTACGATAGCGGCGCAAGACTTTGCCGTAGCGCAGTTTGATTTGGGCATGCGGCTTCTTCGCGGCGTCGACGCTCCGATTAATTTTCAACGCGGGGCGTACTTTTTGGCGCGCGCCGCTTCGGAAGGTTTTTCCCTCGCGCTTTTCGAATTGGCGTTCTGCTGCTTTGAAGGGGTCGGGGTTCCGAAAAACGAACTTGCCGGAATCTTTCTGCTCGGCCGCGCCGCCGAAGAAGGAAACGCGAACGCGGCGTTCGAGCTTGGCGAACTGTACGCGCACGGACGCGTTGTGCACAAGAATATGTCTTTGGCCGCGCGTTGGTACGAACAGGGCGCCGACGACGGTTCCGCCGTCGCGCTTAGTCGGCTCGCGGCGTGCGTTAACGCCGGGGAGGGCGTGAGACGCGACCCGGTAATAGCTGTCGCGCTCTGGGAACGCGCCGTCGCGCTCGGCGACGAAGAAGCGGCCGAAGAAATAGTGCGCGCGCGGCTCGCGCTCGCCGTGGAAGAGGCGTTTAATATGCCGGGACTCCGCGAATTGCATAAGCTTAACGCGACGGCGGCCAGCCATATGGAGCTTTGGTTTAACGAACGTCGGCAAGAGCTCGGATCCGCGCCGACGCGAGAGAGTTTTATGAACGAATACGAGCGGCTTCTCGATCTTTTAGAGTTCAAATTCTTCCTAAACGGCCTTAGAAAAACAGTTTTGGCGGAATTTCGCCCTTCGCCCGTTCAAGATCTGCTCCAGCTTCTCCTCTCTTGTTCGGATTCCAACTTTTTAAAGAAAGGGACGGCGATCGACAAATGACAGGTTCCGGCCATTCCTTCTTTGACGCGTCCTTTCCCGCATGGGAAACGTACGATCCAAAACGCGAGATAAACGTTGCGAAAGTGGCGTTTGTCGACGGTCCGGACGGCGTTTTTGACTATAAGATACCAGACCGGCTCGCGGACGCGGTCGTTCCCGGCATACGCGTTTTGGCGCCGCTTGGCGTTCGAAACCGTTCTGTAACCGCGTATTGCGTCGAGGTCGTCCAGCGCGACGCGAGCGAATTCGCGCATGACGCCGCGCCGGCTAAACCTGCGAAACGCGCGCCTGCTAAGCCCTCGTCGGCCACGCCTCTCTTTGCCGAAGCAGAAGACCCGGCGCCCGAGCCGGAACCGGAAACGCCGCAAACGAAGAAAGTCTTTAAACTTAAAGAACTTACCGACGCCGTCGACCGCAAGCCGGTTCTTTCGCCTAAATTACTTGAACTTGGGCTGTGGCTCGCGAAGCGCTATCTTTCTCCGATCGGCGCGACGCTCGACGGAATCGTTCCGGTCGGCGTGCGCGATTCGATTGGGACGCGGCTCACGACCGTCTATGAACTTGCGCCCAACGCCGATAAGCTGCTCTCGCGCGTCGATTCCGTTAAGAACAAGAGTCAATACGACCTTCTCACGCCGAAGCAGCGTTTCGTTCTCGACGAGCTGCGCAAACTGGACGAACCTCCGACCGCGTCGGAACTTGCGCGAATCGCCAAATGTTCGATCGCGCCGATAACCGCGCTCAAAAATCTCGGCGTTCTTAAACTTCGCCGCGTTCGCCGCGTAAGCGATTTCTATACGGAACTCATCGAAGCGGAAAAACACGTCGAGCCGGGCAAGCCGCACGTTCTCAACGACGAACAGCAGGCGGCGCTCGACGCGATTCTCGGCGCGCTCCGCAACGAAGAGGCGCCGACCTTCCTTTTGCGCGGCGCGACCGGCAGCGGAAAGACGGAAGTCTATATCCGCGCGATAGAAGAGGTCGTTTCGTACGGCAAGCAGGCGATCGTTCTCGTTCCGGAAATCAGCCTTACGCCGCAGACGGTCCAGCGTTTCCGCGCGCGGCTCGGCGCCGTCGCCGTTCTGCACAGCCGGCTCACCGATCTTGAACGGAAAGCCGAATGGGAGAAGATTGCGACCGGAAAAGCGAAGGTCGTCGTGGGCGCGCGCAGCGCGATCTTCGCCCCGACGCCGCGGCTTGGCTTAATTGTAATCGACGAAGAGCACGAGACGTCGTTCAAGCAGGACGTCGTTCCGCGGTATCACGCGCGGGTCGTCGCGCGCTGGCGCGCTCAGCGCGAGAACGCGCCCCTCGTTTTAGGATCCGCGACGCCCTCTCTTGAAAGCTGGCGCAACGTCCAACTGAACAATTACCGGCTCCTTACGCTCAGCCGCCGCGTTCGCAATTTGCCCATGCCGCCCGTTTACGTCGTCGATATGCGAACGAAAACGGCGTCCGGATTCTCCGTCGGCGCGCTCTGCCAGCGTCTGTGCCGGGATATCGAGGCCGCGCTCGACGCCGATCCGACCAATCAGGTCGTGCTGCTGCTCAATCGCCGCGGCTATTCGACGCATATCCAATGTCCCTCGTGCGGCGAGACGCTCAAATGCCCCGACTGCGACGTCGCGCTGACGCACCACATTACGCAGCAGATAGCGATTTGCCACTACTGCGACTATCAGATCCCCGCGCCGAAAACATGTCCGTATTGCGGAGCGAACGCGATTAAATACGGCGGTTTCGGAACCCAAAAGTTAGAGCAGGAATTCGCGACCCGTTTTCCGAACGTTCCCCTTCTGCGCATGGATTCCGATACGACGCAGGCGAAAGACGCGCACGAGAAGTTCCTTTCGGCGTTTCGCCGCGGGGAGTATCGCGTTCTCCTCGGCACGCAGATGATCGCCAAAGGGCTCGACTTTCCAAACGTCGTGCTCGTCGGAATTATCAACGCGGACGTCGCTCTTCATCTCCCTGATTTCCGCGCTTCGGAACGGACGTTCGATCTCATCTTGCAGGCGTCCGGCCGGGCGGGCCGGGGCGACAAAGAGGGTAAAGTGGTCGTTCAGACGTATCAGCCGGATCACCCGGCGATCGTCGCCGCTTCTCGGGGCGAATACGAAGAGTTTGCGGAGAGCGAACTGAAGCTGCGCCGCATGACGGGCTTTCCGCCCTTTATGTCGGCGATTCGATTTATTGTGCGCAGTCCGAGCGAACAGGACGCCGACGAATTTGCCAAACGCCTTGCCGAAGAGCTTCGCGCCGCGATTCGCGCCGTCAATTTAGAACGCGGGTTCAATCCGAGCGCGCCGCCTCCGCCGCACGCCGGGAACGAAATGTTTCGCGACGCCGCCGGACGCACTTTCATTTCCCCTCAGGCCGTCCAGCGGCCAAGACCGCCGCTCGCCGCGAAAATTTTAGGACCCGCTCCCGCTCCGTTCGCGAAACTGCGCGGGAACTACCGATTTCATCTCCAGGCGCTCGGCGCGCCGGGCGACTTGCTGCGCGAGGCCGCCGAACGCGTTTGCGCCGCGAAGTTGAAGACGCCGCGGGACGTGCAGTGGATAGTCGACGTCGATCCGCTTGATTCTCTTTGAAGTCAAACGTTAAGACCGCGTTTCGATTGAGAAAGCCGAGGTTTGCCAATGTCGGCGATGATTCGCCCCCTTTCGTTGATAGGAGCCTTTGTCGTAGGCTGGTTTTTTCCGCAGGGCGCCGCGCTCAAGTGGATTATTCCCTGGACGGTGGGGTTCATGCTGTTCATGACGTTCCTGGGACTGAATTTCCATAAAATCAGAATACGCGCGAGCCATATCGCGATCGTCGTTTTGAACGTGCTTGCCGGCGTCTTGGGCTATAAGTTGGTCGCGGCGCTGAGCGGCGATCACGAACTTGCGCTGGCGGCGTTTTTTACGTGCATGGCGCCGACGGCGACCGCCGCGCCCGCGATCGCGAGCTTTTTGAAACGGGAAGTCGAATATATCGCCACAGGGCTCATGCTGACGACGTTCGTTGTTATGCTGACGCTGCCGCTTCTTCTGCCGTGGGCTCTCGAAGGCGCGTCGGCGCGCGAAGGATTCCTTTCGGACGTCTTGGACGTCGCGCGCAGCGTCGCTCTGACGATGGTCGTTCCGATAGCGCTCGCGCGCGTATGGCGCGCCGCCGCGCCGAGCGCCGCGGCGTGGCCCAAGCGGTTTAAGAACGTTACTTTTACCGCATGGGTCTTTATGGTTACGGTAATCGCGTGCCGCGCTTCGGCGTTTATTCGCGATCCGGCCAACGGAGTCGGGCCGCAAATCTTACTGAGCGTAGGCGCGATTTCCTTACTCGCGTGCGTTTTTAACTTTACCGTCGGCTACCTGATCGGCGAGAAGAAGTACCGTCCGGAATCGAGCCAAACGCTCGGTCAGAAGAACACGGCCGTCATGATCGCTTTCGCGACGCTTTACGCCGGGCCGCTTGCCGCGCTCGGACCGACGTTATACGTTTTATGGCATAACTTGTGGAATGCGGCGCAGCTTGCCTGGCAGGCGCGCGCCGACAGCGCCGCCGAAGAGCGCGCGGCGCGAGAATAAGCTGATTTCCGCCGCGGCGCGCGGCGGCTAACTTAGGAAAGGGCGAATTATGTATCGAGTTGGTTACGGCTGCGACCTGCACCGATTTACCGAAGGGTCTTCGCTGCGGCTTGGCGGCGTAACGATTCCTTTCTCGCAGGCGCTCTTAGGCCATTCGGACGCCGACGTCCTTCTTCACGCAATAGCCGACGCCCTGTTGGGCGCCGCCGCGCTGGGAGATATTGGCGACCGTTTTCCCGATACGGCGGAAGAGAACCGCGGGCGCGATTCCGCAGAGATTCTCGCGCTGTGCAACGAGGCGGTCGAGCAGGCGGGCTGGCGCGTTTCGAATCTCGACTGCGTCGTCTGCGCGGAACGTCCGAAATTAGGCGCGCTTAAAACGCGTATGCGCGATCGAATTGCCGCAATTCTTGGCGTGAGGCCGGATCAGGTCAACGTTAAAGCGAAGACGGGCGAGAAGGTCGGACCGGTCGGGCGCATGGAGGCGATCGAGGCGCGCGCCGTCGTCCTCTTAGAGCCCGTCGGGAAAGAACGCGCGAAGGAACTGGCGCAATGACCTACGAACGAAAATCCTGGGAAGAGTACGCGCCGCAGCCCGGCCCGCTGACCGTCTATCGGCGCGAAGCGATGGCGTCCGATTTTGAAGTCGCGCTCAACGAGTCGGCGGACGAGGACGGCGCGGACGCGGCGCTTGACGCGCTCGACGAAGTCGATCGAATTGAGGACGCGCTTTCGGTCTTTCGACCGACGTCGGCCGTGAGCCGCGTGAATTTACTGGCCGCAGAAGCGCCCGTGCGCGTCGACGACGAACTGTGGAACTGGCTGCAGACCTCGGTTCGGCTCGGAAAAGAGACGGAGGGCGCGTTTGACGTCGCCGCCGCGCCCCTTTGGCGCGCTTGGGGCTTTGCCGATCGGGACGGCGAGTTTCCCCCTGAAGACAAGCTTCGCCGCGCGCTCGCGCTTTCGGGCCAGAGCAGACTTCGGTTCGACGAAACGGCGCGTACGGTCGCGTTTGAGCAGGAAGGCGTCGAACTGAATTTCGGCGCGATTGGCAAGGGAATAGCGCTCGACGCGGCTGCGGCGAAACTCGAAGAACGCGGCGTTTTTGACTTTCTGATTCAGGGGGGCAAGAGCGGCGTCGTCGCGCGCGGGGGCAGGGCCGGCGACTACGCCCCCAACGTTCTCGCGGAGCTAAGCGCGGGAGCGCGGGAAGACAAAGAGCCCGAGATTGACGAAGAGAGCGGTCTGCGCAGACGCCGCGATTCTTCGGAAGAGACGTTCGACGCGATACTTCCGGACGCGCTTAAGCCCGACGGCGCGCTGCTTGCCGCAGAACGGCTTCGGTTGGAACCGACCGGGTGGACAATTGGAATCGCCCACCCGCTCTATCCTGAAAAAAGGCTCGGCAAACTGTGGCTCCGCAACCGCGCGCTGGCTACGTCGGGCTCGACATATCAGTTCTTTCGCGCGGGTGGCAAACGCTATTCGCATATAATCGATCCTCGGACGGGCTATCCGACGCTCGGCGTTCTCTCGACGACCGTACTTGCGCCGACGGCCGCAGAAGCGGACGCGCTTTCGACGGCGTTCTTTGTGCTTGGCCCTGACAAAAGCGAAACGTTCTGCGCGCGCCGCTTGGACGTCGGCGCTCTCTTGGTCCTTGAACGCGACTCAGCGCCGGGATACGAGGTCGTTACGTTTAATCTAGGTTCCGACGTATTCCGCGCTGTCGAGAATGGGTAAGAGACATTTAATGGCTTGCAAGAGAAAAGATTAGAGCGACCGATCGGGTTATCTTTTAGTTTTAGCGGCGCGCGTTTTTCGGTTTTGACCGCCGCGTTCTCTTTGTTTCGGCGAAAAAATAAAAATCGCGCTTCGCCTGCGTTCCGAACGAAGCGCGATTCTCTGTTTTTAGGCGCGACGCCGCCCTTTACGCGGCGCGGTTTCAGGACCGTTCCGCATTGAGACGCGTCGCAGGTTCAGACAAGCCGGGAATAATCAGCGGCTTTTCTTAGCAGCCTTTTTGACCGCTTTGGCTGCGGTTTTACCGGCTTTCTTCGCGGCGCTGGCCTTGGCTTTGCGCGCGCGTTTGGCTTCCAGACTGTTCTTAATGAGCTTGCTGGGCTTGAAAACGACGGTTTCGTGTTCCGCAACCTGAACTTCCTCGCCGGTGCGCGGATTACGCGCCTTGCGCTCGGCGCGCGTTTTGATTTCGAAAACGCCGAATCCGCGCAGTTCAACGCGGCCGTACTTCAGCAAAAGTTTGGTAAGGGACGCAAAGGTAGACTGAACCGCCTGTTGCGCTTCGGTTTGGTTCAGACCGGTGTCGCTGTAAACGAGCTTTGAGATTTCTTTCTTTGTCATGTTTAATTCCTTGGGAACGCCCAATTCAATAGTTTGGCGTATCCTGTTAAATGAGCACCCTTGACAGTAAACGCGATCAATAGTTTGTATCGCCAACTTTCAGAGGGACGGAAAAACCGCCATGTTACCTCGCTATAAGCTGAATGGCTTCTTTTTTGAACCGCCCCTCAACTCCTCGAACTCCATTTTATGCTTGGAAGTTCCGCTTGTCAAGAAAAAATATGTAATGCAGTCGTTGTTTTTATTGATTCATTCCCGCCGTATCCTTTTTATGAGCGCAACTTGCGCTTTTTATTTGAGAACGGCGACAGATATTATGAGTTTGTAATTGTTGCAATATAATGTTTTGTAATGATTGACGCCGTTAGGTTTTCTAATCGGCGATTCGACGGTTGGCTGTTCTGCGAGAGAAAACGGCGGCCAACGAACACGGGAAATTTTTTTAAAAGACCGCAATTATTAAGCGCGGGTTTTCGGGCAAACAGCTCCCGAGGACTTGTTGCAGCGTTGTTAAGCCGATTTTGAAGACGCCGCAAATAAACGGCGCGACCCTGCGCGTACGCTCCGCAGTCAGGCGCAAAATCAAGCGCCGCAAGGGGCGCCGCGACGCCGCCGGTTGTTTGGGCATGGAATTCTTTCAACAGCGTCCGCTCGAACGCATACGGCGGAGAAATCAGCGCGTCTGCGGCTTCGCTTTCACTTCG
>CAMNJU010000089.1 GCA_946541595.1 uncultured Planctomycetales bacterium | reverse complement strand
GCCACTGGCGTCGCTGCTGCTGCCAGCGCTTTTTTTCTTTTTAATCAAAATGCAAAAGAAACTGAAGACTTGTCTATTGACGGCAGCTTCGGAGAAAAGGTTTCTGATTCGTTTAAAGAGATTGCGCGTCGCGCCAAAGAAGCCGGAGACGAAATCCGCGGCGTCGCCGACGTTCTTAAATATGGGGCGTTTTATAAGGGAGACGTTCTTGGACTCGACGAGCTAGAAAAGAAAATCGAAGAGCTCAATCGAAAGAAAGAGTCGTTAGAAGCGGAAGAAAAAAAGACGAGAGAGGCTGCCTTTGATAGCGCTAAATATGCGGGGTACGCGGCTCCGACCGCTCTTTCGAACAAGCAGGCGAATCTACAAAATCAGATCTACAGCCTTGGAAAAGCTCTTGAACCTCTGGAAGCTCAATATAACGAGATCGCAACTGATTTAATTAAAAAACTTCGCGAAGAGCAGAAGACTGAAGAAGAAAAAGCCGACGAGCTCAAAAAACAGTACAAAAATCTTCTCAAGCACGCCGAGTCCGACGAAGACCGCGCTGCGATCGAGCGCAAAATTAAATCGATCGACGACGATATTGCCGAATCGAAGGCCAAAGAGCTCGCCGATCAGCAGAAGCGTCTCGCCGATCAGCGCGACGCGCTGTCCAAGGAACTCGGAATCTCGCTTGACTTTTCCGCCGTTCAGACGGAAGCGGACCGGCTCGCCGCCGACCTTCAAAGGCTCCGTGACGCGCGTAACGACGGTCTAATCGAATCGGAAGAAGATCTAAAAGAGGCGGAACGCAGACTGGCGGAAAAATATTCCGAAGCGCGCTATGCCGATTGGCTATCAAGCGCAGACTCGCTCGACAGACTTTCCGAGATTACCGAAGAACTTGCCGGGGAGCAGGAAAAAGGCGTTTTGAGTCAGGAAACCTACAATAAAATCCTCGCGGACGCCGCGGCGAAAGAACAGGAGCTCGTCAACGCGAAACTCGAAGCGATTCCAGGCCTAAAAGCTCTTATTGACGCGAACGACGCCGAAAAGAAGGCTGCTGAAGATTACGCTAAGGCGCTGAAAATCGCGGAAGAGTATTCGGAGGAAAGCCCGTTCGATAAGGGCGACGTTTTTTCGCAGGAGCAGCTCGATATTCTGAAGAACGGCGAAGACGAAACGCTCCGGTCCGCCATGATCGAGTACGCTTCGGCGGTGGAAGCGGCCGCGCAAGGTCTGGAAGACGAGGTTATCGACCGCGAGACTTACGACGAGCTCGTCAATCGCGCGAACGACAATCTAGCGAAAGCAACGGACGCGCTCGAACACGAACCAGATAACAGCAAAGAATTTCAACCGCCAAACAAAAACTGAAAGAAAAAGAAGTTAGAAACGGCCGTTTCTGTTTTCAACGTGAAAAACTAAGGTTAAATTCGTACCTAGGGGTATAACTGTGGGGATGATTATTCGGAAATCCCCGTTTTTATTGTCTTTACTTTATCCCATAACTGGTTAGAAGCTCTTTTTCTTCTTTGGAGTTTTCGTTCTTTTCGCTGGCTTTCTATTAAATGTATTCCTAAAAGATATTTTTCCGATAGTGTCTCTTACGCCTGAATAGCTTTATTTCAAGATTATTCCGTCGGCCGATTTTTAACGACTGGAAGTAATTCATTATCTGCCCCAGTTATAAAAAGACGTTGTCAACTATCGCCGCTGTTTTGAATTCGTCGTTGGCGGAAACGCGTCGTTTTTGCTCGTTTCACAAAAAATTTGGGGATTTTTTCAAAAAACCTATTTACATAGTAGGAAAATGTGATATCTTTGTCGATAGATTCATTGCTGCGGTTCGACGTTAGAAAAAAAATCGACGTCAACTGCCGAATCGCCAGGCGACCGTCCTTTTTTGAACGTAACCTGACAGGGGGAAATCGCGCGCGAAGACGCGCCGTTAAGGCGCGTCTTCAACCGCAGGCCCAGAAAACGAAAGTTAACGACAAGTCGTCCTCTCGCGGCGTCGGCAAGCGCCCGCGGGGACGCGAATCATAAGAAACGAGAATCATCAGGTAGAAACAAAGGATTCATAGGTATAGTCATGGCAAATATTTACAAAAGCGCAATCGAACTCATTGGCAACACTCCTCTCGTCGAGGTCGTCAACGTCGAAAGAGAACTCGAGCTTGAAGCGACCATTTTGGTCAAGCTCGAATATTTCAACCCTGCCGGAAGCGTCAAAGACCGTATCGCTAAATCGATGCTCGAAGACGCCGAAAACAAAGGACTTCTTAAAGAAGGTTCCGTCATTATCGAACCGACGTCGGGCAACACGGGTATCGGTCTCGCCGCGATCGCCGCGGCCAAGGGATATCGCGTCATCTTAACGATGCCGGAAACGATGTCCGTCGAACGTCGCAGCATTTTGAAGAGCTATGGCGCGGAAATCGCGCTCACCGAAGGCCCCAAAGGGATGAAGGGCGCTATTGAAAAGGCCGAAGAACTCGCCAAAGAGATCCCCAACAGCTTCATTCCCGGCCAGTTCGTCAATCCCGCCAACCCGGCGATTCATAAGGCGACGACCGGTCCGGAAATCTGGAAAGATACCGACGGCAAAGTAGATATTTTCATCGCGGGCGTGGGTACCGGCGGCACCGTTACCGGCGTCGGCGAATATCTCAAAGAACAAAATCCGAACGTAAAGGTCGTCGCGCTCGAACCGGAAGATTCGCCGGTTCTTTCCGAAGGCAGAGCGGGCGCGCATAAGATCCAGGGAATTGGCGCGGGATTCGTACCGAAGGTTCTCAATACCGGCGTTTACGACGAAGTCTTTAAGGCGTCAAACAAAGCCGCGTTTGAAACGGCTAAACTCCTCGCCAAAAAAGAAGGAATATCCGTCGGTATTTCTTCTGGCGCCGCGCTTTACGGAGCGATCGAACTCGCGAAGCGTCCGGAAAACAAAGGTAAAGTCATTGTGGCCCTTCTCCCGGACAGCGGAGACCGCTACTACTCTACCGCGCTCTTTACCGAATGAGACGAAAAAACCGGAGTGAAACTGAACGTAGCGGCGCGTTGAAAAGACGTTGTTATTCAACTACCGTATGAAGGTACAGCGACTGTGAAAGTTTCGACAAAAGCGTTTTACGGCGTATTGGCGCTTGCCGATATCGCGTTGAATTCAGAAAACGGAAAAAGCGTGTCAGCCCAAGAGATCGCAGAACGGCAAAGCGTTTCCAAAAAGTATCTGGAACACATCTTGTCTACGTTGCGGCGCGCCGGATACGTCCGTGCGCAACGCGGGATCAACGGGGGATACTCGCTGTCGCAAAAGCCTGATTCCATTACGTTGTACGACGTCTTCAGCGCGCTCGACGTATCAATTCTCGAAGGAATGGAAAATGCCCACGGACGGTCGACCGGATGGTTGCGTGAAGTCGCAAACACATGTTTATGGGAAAAAATTAACGGTTTTCTTGTGAGTTTTACCCAAAACATGACTCTGGAAGACTTTATCGTCGAGTGCAAGAAAAGAGCGCCCGAAAGCTGGGATTTATACGTCATCTAAGACGGGCTCGTCTAAATGGCGCCAAGTTCGTTAGCCCGCATATAGAGTCACAGACGCGTGGAAAAGGACAAAACCGCCGATGGAACGCAAAAACGGATTCAACACCAAGCTGCTTCACGATAAAACGTCCCTCGGGTACGCGCAACGTGAGATACTGCCCCCCGTTTCGCAAGTAAACGCGTTTCGATACGAGTCCGCAGAAGAGCTCGAAAGAGTCTTTCAGCACAAAAGCGCAGGATTTGCGTATACGCGCGTCGGCAACCCGACGACAGCGGCGTTTGAACGCAGAATCAACGAGCTGGAGGGAGGAGTCGGCGCGGTCGCGACAAGCAGCGGCATGGCGGCGGTTACGGCGGCGCTTTTGGCCGTCGCTCAAAGCGGCGACGAAATTATAGCGGGCGCCGGACTGTACGGTGGAACAATCGATCTGTTTCGCGACTTTGACAAACTGGGAATACGCGTCGTTTACGCGCAAGAGACGTCGGAACAGACGATCAAAAGTCTGATCACCGACAGAACGAAAGCGGTTTTCGCGGAGCTCGTCGGCAACCCGTCGCTTGCGATTCTGGACGTGCCCAAAGTTTCCGCCGTCGCGCACGCGGCGGGCGTCCCGCTATTCGTCGATTCCACGACCGCGACTCCGTATCTGGTCAAGCCGTTGGATCTCGGCGCCGACGTCGTTGTCCACTCAACCTCGAAATATATCAACGGCGGAGGCAACTCCATTGGCGGGATCGTCGTCGACGGCGGAAAGTTTCCGTGGGATTTTAAAAAGCACGAGGCGCTCGCGGACTTCGCAAGATACGGCAAACTCGCGTTTTCCGTAAGACTAAGAACCGATTTATGGGAGAATTTCGGCGGCTGTATGGCGCCCGCTAACGCGTTTTTGAGCTATATCGGCGCCGACACGCTCGGCCTGAGAATGGATCGGATTTGTTATAACGCCGAGAAGCTAGCGCTGGCGCTCGCGAAACTTCCGGAAATAGAGGTCAATTATCCGACTCTTCCGGGGAATCCGTTCGCAAGCCTCGCGAAGAGCGAACTTGGCGGACGCGGAGGCGGAATCCTAACGTTTCGAGCGGGCTCGAAAGAACGAGCGTTTCGCGTTATCAACGCGCTGAAGTTCGCGATGATTGCGAGCAATATCGGCGATTTGCGAACGCTTGTCATTCATCCGGCGTCGACGTTGTTTCTGCACTCTAACCGGGAAGCGAGAGAGGCGGCGGGCGTCTACGACGACACGGTGCGGGTCAGCGTCGGAATTGAAGACGTCGACGATCTAATCGACGATTTTACTTCGGCAGTCAAGGCGAGTTTTCAGTCATGAACCACGGTAGTTTCGCAATCGAAGACGCGCTTCTGACGCAAATTTTGGAAGCCGCAGAAAAGGCCTATCCTTTCGAATGTTGCGGAATTCTGCTGGGTTCCGACGACGGCGCGGTTAAAGAAATTAAGGAAGTAAGAAACGTCGTTTCCGGAGAAAAGCAACGCGTTGGCTTTTCTATCGATCCGCTTGAACTGTACCGCTGCGAGACGGAAGCGAAAAAAAGAAACGTCCAAATAGTCGGGTTCTACCATTCCCACCCCGACGCCCCGGCGCGTTTGTCAAACGAGGATATCAAGGGAATGATACCGGACATGACGTACGTCGTCGTCTCGGCGTTAAACGGGAAGCGCTCAGAAGTCAATGCCTACAAGATAAAGACTTGCGATAAACGCCGACAAACATGCCAATTCACATAACACGTTGAAAGAAGCGGATTCAATCATGAAGATTTACATCTCGGGAGCGTTGAAATCTTTTTGTTCAAGAAACGCTGAAATCGATATCCAAGGGATTACGCTGCGCGAAATCCTAAAGTCGCTCGTCGACGAATATCCGGAAAGCGCCAAGGTCGTATTCGACGGCGAAGGAAAACTAAGGACGTTCATCAGGGTCTACGCGGACGAAGACGACAAGACCGACGAAACGCGTTGGGACGACGATCTGTCCTCCTATTCCAAAGTTTTCCTCCTTCCGCTCATCGCGGGCGGCGCTCCGGCAAAGAGCGTTATTTCGGACGAAAGAAGAAAAGATCAAGTTCTCGACGACGAAGAAATCGAGCGGTTTAGCAACCATCTCCTATTGAGGGAAATCGGAGTTAAGGGGCAGAAAAAGATCAAAGCCGCGAGAATCGTCGTCGTCGGAGCCGGCGCGCTTGGTTCCCCGGTGATTCAGTATCTGGCGGCGGCGGGCGTCGGTACGCTCAAAATCGTCGACTTTGACGAAGTTCAGTTAAAAAACCTCCAGTGCCAAGTAATACACGGCCTTCGCGACGTTAAGCGGCCAAAAGTCGCTTCGGCGAGAGATTCGATCAGGAGCGTCAATCGGAAGCTCAACGTTGTCGCGGAAAACGTAAAGCTCGACGCGGAAAACGTCGGTTCGGTCGTCGAGGGATACGACTTAGTCGTCGACTGCTCCGACAACTATAAAGCGCGATACTTAATCAACGACGCGTGCGCGTTACGCCGTATTCCGCTCGTCTTCGGCGCGATCTACCAGTACGAAGGGATCGTAACGACGCTAAACTGCGACGGCGGGCCATGCCTGCGGTGTCTCTTTCCGAATCCTCCGGAGCCGGGCCTCGTTCCTACCTGCGCGGAAGGCGGGTCGATCAGTCCGCTCGGCGGAATTGTCGGCGCCATACAGGCAAATGAAGCGCTGAAGCTGATTCTCGGAATTGGCGAAGCGCTCGTCGGCAAGATTTTGCGAATAGACGCCCTCAATTTGAAATTTAACCTGTTCAACGCGGCGAAAAACGAAAACTGCCCGATCTGCGGATTCGCGCCTTCAATTCAGGAAGTCGAAGATTTTGACTATGAGGAATTCTGCGGATTGAAACAGGAAGAAGAGGAAGAGCCCGTCGAAAGGATTACTCCGGAAGACCTTGCCGCAAGAATTGAAAACGGCGATCCCCTTACGATTGTCGACGTCAGGGAGCCTCACGAACGCGCGATTCTCCGTTTTCCAGGCGCGATCGCCATACCGATCGGACAGCTCGCGCGAAGACAAAACGAACTTTCGCACGACCGTGACGTCGTGTTTGTCTGCCAGCATGGACAGCGAAGCGTATTTGCGATCCGAACGTTGCGAGAGGTGGGATATCAAGGTCCTGCGTATTCGCTCCTTGGAGGAATCGAAGCGATGAAGGATCTCGTCTTTACGAGCGAGGGCGGAATGCTCTAACTCAAACGGAAACTCCCGCTATTCGGGGTGTTATTAACCAAAGTCTATAATAAACAACAAGACATACGGAGACTGTAAAAAATGTCGAAAGAACCTGAAAGAAACGCTTCAGGCGTAAGAACGGTATCAAACGTCAACGCGCTAGGTCCCGCCGCCGCGTATAACCTTGCCGACGTCGCTAAAACAAGGCCGCAGTTCGGCGCCCTCACGCCGAAATGGCTCACGAAATTCCTGGAATTCAAGGGATTGGCTTCCGGTATTTACCGAGTCAATAAAGTCGTCGAAGGGGAAACGCCGCTCGACGTCTTATGCAGCCAGACGAAAAAGACAGACGTCATTCCCGACGGGTTCGTTCAATACGAAACGCGACCGCGCGAATACGTTCTCAACTCCATCTCGACGATTGTCAATATCAACACGGCGATTGAAGACGTCTTCAGCTCTCCCTACGATCAGGCTCAGGAACAGCTGTCGTTGGCGATCGAGTCGCTGCGTGAACGTCAGGAAAGCCAGTTGATCAACAACGACGACTACGGCCTTCTCAAAAACGTCGTCGATTCCCAGAGAATTCAGTCGAGAACCGGCGCTCCCACCCCCGACGACCTCGACGAGCTCATCTCCAAAGTCTGGAAGGAACCGTCTTTCTTCCTGGCTCATCCACGCGCAATCGCGGCGTTCGAACGCGAATGCACCAGACGGGGCGTTCCGCCTGTGGTCGTCAATATTGCCGGCGGTAATTTCGTAACTTGGCGCGGCATTCCGATCGTTCCGACCGACAAGCTGCTCGTCGACGGCTTGAAGAACCCGACGTCTCAAAGCGGCAAGACGAATATTCTCCTGATCAGAACGGGCGAAGCGAAGCGCGGCGTCGTCGGTCTGTTCCAGGCCGGTCTCAAAAATGAACATTCGCGAGGTCTTTCAGTTCGTTTCCGAGGAATCGACGACAAGGGAATCGCCTCGTATCTTCTGTCGCTCTACTGCTCGGCGGCCATTCTTGCCGACGACGCGATAGCGGTCCTGGAAGACGTGGAGGTTGGCGAATACTATGACTACGACTGACCGTAACGCGACCCCGGAAGAACTAGCGGGAGTTCCCTCCTCGCTCGAATTAACCGCGATCGCGAACCAACTCTTTCCCGATTTGACCGAAGGGATCGACGCCGTCGCCTCCCATTCGGGCTCCGTCCCCGCTCAACCGGAGACGGCCGCCATTCCCGGCGGCGCCGAATTCGGAGCGTTCGATTGGCAAAATCCATTCGGTCTTCCCTCCGTTCCGGCCGCGAACGCCGGGACCGTTCAGGCTTACGCTCCTAAAGTCGTTTCGCTGGAACAGGCGAAAGAATCGGAGAACGCAGTTTCCGCAGGCGCCGCGAATTACGCCGGCGCCGCGACGGGCGAAAGAACCTCCGGAAACGATTCCATTAGAATAGGGAGCAAAACGCTCGCGCAAATCCGAAACGATTTCCCAATCCTTTCGGAAAAAGTCAACGGCCGTCAACTCGTCTGGCTCGACAATGGCGCGACGACTCAGAAACCGCAAGCGGTAATCGATCGACTCGCCTATTTCTATGAACACGAAAATTCCAACGTCCACCGCGGCGCTCACGCGTTGGCGGCGAAATCGACCGACGCTTACGAAAACGCGCGGAACGTCGTAAAGGACTTTATTGGCGCGGGTTCATCGGAAGAAATCGTGTTCGTAAGAGGGACGACTGAGGCGATTAACCTGGTTGCGAACTCCTACGTCAAACCGCTGTTGACTCCTGGCGACGAGATTATCGTTTCGATCCTGGAACATCACGCGAACATCGTGCCTTGGCAGCTGATTGCCGAACAGACGGGCGCCGTTCTCAAGGTGATTCCCTGTGACGAAACGGGGCAACTCATCCTCAGCGAATACGAAAAGCTGTTCACCAGCAGGACGAAGTTCGTCGCGACGACTCACGTCTCCAACGTGTTGGGAACGGTAACGCCGATCGAGGAACTCGTCGCGATTGCGCACCGTTACGGAGTAAGAATCCTTATCGACGGCGCTCAGTCGATCGCACACATTCCGGTAAACGTCTCAGCGCTGGACGCCGACTTCTTCGTCTTCTCCGGACATAAAGTCTTCGCGCCGACCGGTATCGGAGTCGTTTACGGAAAGAAGGAACTCCTCGACGCGGCAAAACCGTATCACGGCGGAGGCAACATGATCGCCGACGTTACGTTCGAAAGGACGATCTATAACGCCTTGCCCAATAAGTTTGAAGCGGGTACCGGAAGTATCGCCGACGCCGTCGGTCTGGGCGCCGCGCTCTCATACCTGTCGGAAATCGGCATGCCCTGCGTCTATCGTTGGGAACACGAATTGCTCCAATACGCGCTTCGAGAAATGGCGACTCTGCGAGGGGTTACGATGATCGGGACTGCGCTCGACAAAGCGTCGGCGTTCGCGTTCAAAGTCGACGGATACTCCGACGAAGAGATCGGCAAGAGACTCGACGAGTTTGGAATCGCCGTTCGAACCGGTCATCATTGCGCGCAGCCCGTCCTAAGAAGGTTTGGGTACGAAAGCGCGGTAAGACCGACTCTCGCGCTTTACAATTCTCCAGACGATATCGACGCGTTAGTAAAAGCGCTAAGGTCGTTTATCTGACAAAAGGCCCGCAGAGGTTCGCCGACGCGGGCATACGTCAAAAAACGGACAAAAGAGGAAACCCATGGAGGAATTTGTTAAAGACGAAGAGGTAAAAGCGCTCGTCGAAGCGACGCTCGCCGACTTCAACGGTGGAAAAAATATCGACGCGATCAATATCGACAGCAAGCCGGACAAGATCGAAATTAAAGAATTGCTCGCCAACCTTTTCCGCCTCGTTTTTCCAGGCTATTACCGTGAACGTTCATTTAAGGTTTACAATCCCCGGAACAGCTTTGCCGTAACGATCGAAGATACGTTCTACCGGCTGCGCGAGCAGATAACCCTGGCGTTGGATTTTTGCAAACTCAGAGGCGTTATGACCGAGTCGGACCGAAAAGCGGAAAGCTACCGCGTCTGCAAAGAGTTCTTTAAGAAACTGCCGCAAATTCGAAGCGACGTCGAAACCGATCTTCTGGCGGCGTTCGACGGCGATCCCGCGGCGGGCTGTCTCGAAGAGATCGTGCTGGCGTATCCGGGGTTGAAAGCAATTGTCGCCTACCGACTCGCGCACGAGTTGCGACTCTTGAAAATACCCGTTATTCCTAGATTAATGACGGAATACGCGCATGCGGAAACAGGCGTCGACATACATCCGGGCGCGTCCATTGGACGGTATTTCTTTATCGACCATGGAACGGGGATCGTTATTGGGGAAACGGCGGAAATCGGCGAGCATGTAAAGATCTATCAGGGCGTAACGCTCGGCGCCCTGTCGACGCGCGGCGGGCAGAAACTCGCCGGAAAGAAACGCCATCCGACGATCGGCGACAACGTTACGATCTACGCCGGCGCGTCGATTCTCGGCGGCGAAGTCGTTATTGGCGAAGGCTCCGTCATTGGCGGCAACGCTTTCGTCACTTCGTCGGTTCCGCCGAGGACGAAAGTCAGCGTCAAGAGTCAGGAGATGGAATATAGAACCAACGATAACCGGCTTAAAACTGAAGAGTTGAAACACGGCGACGAATGGTTTTATATGATTTAACAATTTGAGACCTCATTTGGGGAGCAGAGAGGACGACAAGATGATAATAACCGTAGCTGGCGCTCAAAAAGACGTCGCCGAAGGACTGACCGTAGCCGCCTTAATCGAACAGGAGAAAGTCGATACGCCGCAATACGTAACCGTCTCAGTTAACGAGGAATTTATCGACTCGGACAAATTCGACAGTCATATCCTCCAAGAAGGGGACGACGTGGAATTCCTCTACTTCATGGGAGGGGGAAGATAACCGTGTTTACCAACGAACAGCTAGAGCGCTATTCCAGACACATCATCTTAAAGGAAATCGGCGTAAAAGGACAGAAAAAGCTCCTTAACGCTAAGGTTCTCATCGTCGGCGCCGGAGGACTCGGCGCCCCGGCGGCAATGTATCTTGCGGCGGCGGGCGTCGGCACGATCGGAATCGTCGACGCCGACGTCGTCGATCTCTCGAACCTTCAGCGTCAGGTCATTCATACGACTCCTGACGTCGGTAAAAAAAAGGTCGACTCCGCCGCCGAGACCATGAGGGCGATCAATCCTGACGTCACGGTCAACACGTACTACGATTACGTCTGTTCCGAAAACGTCTTGGATTTAATCAGGAACTACGACTTTGTCCTTGACGGAACTGACAATTTCCCTGCCAAATTTCTTATAAACGACGCGTGCGTCATGGCAAAGAAACCGTTGAGTCATGCCGGAATCATTCGGTTCAAAGGTCAGCTTACGACGATTCTGCCGGGCGAAGGCCCTTGTTACCGCTGTATTTTTAAGAATCCCCCGCCGAAAGACGCCGTGCCGACATGCAAACAGGCGGGCGTAATCGGCGCGATGGGCGGCGTAATCGGCTCGCTGCAGGCAATGGAAGCGGTGAAATACATTTGCGGCGTGGGCGAACTGCTCGTCGGGCGGCTCCTTACTTACGACGCGCTCAAAATGGAGTTTCACACCGTTAAACTGCCCCCGAGAAACAAAGGGTGCGCCGTATGTTCCGACAATCCTACGATCACGGAACTTATTGACTACGAACTCCCAACTTGCGAGTTCAAATCGTGAAGCAAAGGAGTCAATCGCGTGAAAATTCTGATCAAACAATCGGATTTTGACAAAATCTGTCGGCATGCTCTTTCGGAACTCCCTAACGAAGCTTGCGGACTGATCGCCGGAATCGATCGCGAGGACGGCGTTCGAGAGATCAAAAAGACATATCTGCTCAGAAACGTCGACCAGACGAACGAACACTTCACAATCGATCCGCGAGAACAGCTCGCCTCCATTAAGGACATGCGCGCCGAAGGATTGACGCCGCTTGGCAACTGGCATTCTCATCCGGAAACGCCGTCGCGGCCTTCCGAAGAGGATAAGAGACTTGCCAACGATCCGAGAGCAACTTATTTGATTCTCTCGCTGGAAGATCGCGGCAATCCGACGCTTAACGCATTTCACGTCGAAGGTCCGCAAGATAACAAACTTGTTAGAAAAGAAGAACTTATAATTATAAACGAATGAGGAATCAACTATGGAAGAACCGGAATTTACCGTCGATGAAAAAGTAGACGTTACCGACGTCGTGTGCCCCGTTACTTTCGTAAAAACGAAAGTGGCGCTCGACGAACTGGACGAAGGACAGGTCCTGCAAGTCCACCTGAACGGAGGAGAACCCGCGCAAAACGTTCCAAGAAGCGTCCAAGACGAAGGGCACGAAGTTCTCAAGCTGCAGGATAACTGCGACGGAACGTTTGAGCTGTTTATTAAGAAAGTCGGCGATTGACCGATCCTCTGCTTTAACCGTCGAAACGCGACGGTCCGGCGGCTCGGCTCGCAAGAGCCGAGTTTCGCCGGTCGTCGGTCATAGGGGCGATTTCGCGCCCTGCTCTCTTTACGGTTCTCAAAAAAACTCGGCGCACGGTATGCCCGCCGCGTCTTTATTCCGGTCGCCAACGTCCCAAGTCAAAAGCTCGGGACGCCCTAGCGCGTCGTAAGCCCAGTCTGAGCTCTGAGTAAGGTCTTCCGGTCCGCCGTAGAACCATTCGACCGAGTCCCCCTGTTCCATTCCCTCGACGTTAAGACTCGCGACAAAACCGTCCGACCCCAACGGCAGAAGAGACAGGAAAACGCGCGTTCCGGGAAATGACGAATCCTCCATTTCCCATCTCGCCTCGTCTGTCCGAAAGGACGACTTAATCTCGGAGAACTTATCAAATGGCAATCGCTTGCCTTGCCGCTCAAAAGTAAAGTAAACCGTCCCGTACAGGCGGGAATCCTTCGCCATTCTGGCAATCGGCCTGTCGCCGGTCAGAATAAAGGCTCTGGATTCGCGCAGATACAAAGGACGGTTGTTGTATCTCGGCAAGTTATGGCCGACGATCCATCCGTTCTCTATTTGATAGCGGGCTGAATCGCTAGCGCCGCTATTATCCTGAGCGTGCGCGCTTTGCGCCAAAAAGCAAAACACGACAAGTACAAACGACAAAACTCGCAGTTTCTTCGTCTTCACAAGCTCTGTTTTGATTTACGGTACACGTTAAAATCAAAACGACCTTTGTTTAAAAGTAAGGGGGGAAAGAAATCTCTGTATAAAACAACAAAGGAAAGGCTGGACTAACGTCCGGGTCGATTATAACGCAAATGATTAAAGAATACAACTTTTTACAGGAATACGCCGCATTTCCGCGATTTAACTTCCCTTCCCCGTATGTTCGTTTGCATAGCCGCAAGATTGACTTGGCAATGAAAGAACTATAAAAAAACTTTTGCAAGTGCAAGGAAATCCGTTAGAATAAGCGGCATGGGCGTTATCCGCGCCAATCGTTCAGTTTTAGTCAACCTGTCCGGCGAAAGTAAAAGCGTATTATGAAAAAAAGACTGTTATTCGTTGCGGCGACGGTAGTTTTCATGACGGCCGCTTGGGTGAATTCGGCGGCGGTCGGCCAGATTTCCGATCCCAAACCTACGCTGAATATTGCCGTAGTTACCGCGGATCCGTCTAACGACCTATATAGGACAATGGCCGCCAATTACGACGGCGTTCGACTGTGCAAATGGCTCGACGAAGCCGTTGCGTTAAAGAACGGCGTCAAAGGCGTGATGATTCTGGCTGACGGTTATCCGGATCAGAAGACGCGCGTAACGCCCGAACAGGCCGAAGCGCTTCTTTCGTCCAACGTTCGAGTGTATATCGAATATCCGGAAAACAACGACGCGCTTGGAATTACGGGATACGGCGGCGAGAAAGCAATGGAAAACGCCCGAGGCGTGGTCGTCGATTCAGACAAGTTGCAAACGCCCCTGTACAGTCTGCTGTACGTAAATGGCGCTCTCTTTCCGACCAAACCGTTTGACGCGGCAAAAGTTGGCGCCGAGGACAATAACGTGTGGTTGGTCGGCGCGAAGGTCGCCGGATACGACGTCGCGGAATACGCGTTAAACGACGCCGCGCCGTATGTTCTGCTCG
>CAMNJU010000088.1 GCA_946541595.1 uncultured Planctomycetales bacterium | reverse complement strand
TTCATGTGGAACATAATGCGCGAGAAGCAGTGCGGCAGGTCGACGTATTCCCAGCGCAGGTACATGACGCGCCCGTTGTTCATGACGACGGGGTTCCAGTCGTGGTCCTGTTCGATCGTGAGTTGGCGGATCGAGCCGTCAAGCTCCTTAATATACAGGTTGCAGACGTGTCCGCTGCCGTTAATGCAGGGTACGCCCGTCATGCTCGCGGTGGAGCAGAAGATCACGCGGTCGTCGGGGAGATAGCAGCCGTCGTAATTATCGACGTCGGGGTCGTTAATGAGGGGCGCAAGTTCGGGCTTCTCCTGCGCGGCGTCCCCGTTTTCGTCGAGCGCGAGTTCCCAGAGCCGCCAGCGGTTCGACGCGAGGTCGGGAGACGAGAACATAATTTTCGACGCGTCGTAGTAGAGTTCCAAATCGCCGACGAATTCGCCGTTTGCCGGCTTATAGACGAGTTTATCTTCGCCCTCGAGGAAGTTAAAGCGGCGGAGTTCGTCGCTGTAGCCCGTCTTCGGCAGGACGGAATTGCTGTTGTAGTTTTCCGGCAGACCCATTTGATTCGGATTGCGGCGAACGTACAGGAACGAGGCGAAGTCCAGGTCGGGCGAGCTGAGTATGACGTGGAGCTGAAGGGAATCGTAGTCGGTTTGCAGCGCGGCGATCTTTTCGTCGAGACCGTCTTCTTCCCCGCGCGCGACCGCTTCTTCGATTTCCTTTGAGCGTTTGCGGAGATCGGCCAGCCTTGCGACCTGATCTTCCTGGCGCGGTCTGCCGGCGTCGTCGATTTCGTCTTCGTAGGCGTCGAGCGCGCGCTGAATCGAGTCGAAATTGGGCGCGGTATAGCGCGGCTTAACGCAGGCTGTCGGGTCAAGCGCGGCCCCGCATTGGTCGATTACGTTCGCGAGAAAACGTTCAAAATTCTCTTTGTAGGTATCGGGCGCGGAATCGAAGAGCGGATTGACGCGCCAGCTGAACGCGAGCGCCTTAACGGTTTGGGCTCCGTCGGCCTCTTGGGTCGCCGCGAGGAGCTCGTTGACGTGTCCTTCGGCAGGCGAGTCGGCGAGCTTCAGGAGGTTCGGCCCGGCGCCTCGGAACGAATTGAACGCGGGAAAACCGGCGTTGGTAATCCAAGCGACGCCGCGGTCGAAATCGACGCCGGCGAATAATTTCGCTGCGGGATTAATCGGAATAACGCCGCACTGGGCGCGGTCTTCTCCGAACGTAAGCGCGGTCGCTTCAAGTTCTTGCGCGTATCCCAGATTCGCCAATAGAGGGGTGGCGCCGCCCAGAAGCGCGACGCTTTTATTCGGGGTCGAGTCGAGAAACGCCTTGAGTTCGGCGACGACCTGCTCGCCAAAGAGCGCGGTATTCTGCGCAATGACGTCGCCCTGATAGACGACGAGGACGTCGAACGCGTCGAGATCGGCTTTTTCGCCGGAGCGGTCGACGACGCCCGACGCGTCCGGCGCGAGCAGCGTTAGCGCGTAAGAATCGGGCGCGGCGGCGTTTCTGTTCGCGACGAGCTTCTTTGTAAGTTCGGCGATAATATCAGCTTCGACGCGCATAGGCGCAACGGGCGGTTCGTCGAGCAGGAGCCCGATCTGGCGCGGCTGCGCGGCGTGAGCGGAACCGGCGAACAGCGCGGCGGCCGTAATAAAGAACGCTAAGTACGACAGGCGAAAAGACGTCTTCATGGGCGAATCCTCTACGAGCAGGGAATATACGTTTGCGGAAACGAAACGCTTTGCGTCTAAAGATACTGCATTGCATACCGAAAATCAAGTTTTTTACCAACTCTTTTTCATCTTTTCCCATTTACAGGCGCCGCGCCGCGCCTTTGCGTTGAATTCCCGGTCGGACTCCCTATAATAGATAATGAAAGAGCGAGCTTGGCCCCGTCGCGCGGCGCGCTTTTTTTCTGCGCCGACGGGATTGGACGCGGCCGGGGCAAGTCTGGAACCGTTTAGGAAAAGGAACTTCTGATGAAAAGATTTATCGTATGCGCCGCGATCGGCGCCGCGGTCGTTTTGAGCGGCGCGCTTGCGTCGCTCGCGCGCGCGGAAGACGTGCAGATCGACGGAAAGTCGTACCGTAAAATTTCAGTCGCGGAGTATCGCGATAAGATGAAGGGCGGCTGGATTGGCCAGATCGCCGGCGTTTGCTGGGGCGCGCCGACGGAATTCCGCTACTGCGGACGCATTATTCCGGAAGAGGAAGCGCCGAAATGGACGCCCGACATGATTAATCACGCGTTCGGGCAAGACGATATCTACGTCGAGATGACCTTTCTGCGCACTATGGAAGAGCACGGGCTCGACTGCTCGATCCGTCAGGCGGGAATCGATTTCGCCAACAGCGAATATCCGCTCTGGCACGCG
Source organism: uncultured Planctomycetales bacterium (assembly GCA_946541595.1). Lineage (GTDB taxonomy): Bacteria > Planctomycetota > Planctomycetia > Pirellulales > Thermoguttaceae > RUG369. The sequence goes on along the minus strand of CAMNJU010000088.1, from coordinate 11,571 downwards.
AACGTTCACGGCCGCAAAAATCTCCGTCGCGGAATCGCGCCGCCGAACTCCGGCCGGCCCGAATTCAGCCATTGCGCCGACGACATCGACTACCAGATCGAATCGGACTTTTCCGGTCTCATTTCTCCCGGCCTTCCGAACAACGCGGTCCGTATGGGCGAGAAATTCGGTCGGCTCATGAACTATGGGGACGGCATGTATGCCGGCCAGTTCATAGGAGCGATGTATGCCGAAGCGTTTTTTGAAACGGACGTCGTTAAGATTGTCGAAAAGGCGCTCAAGGCGATTCCGGAAGGGAGCGGATACGCGGAAATGGTTCGCGACCTCCTGCAGTGGAAAAAGGAAATTCCCGACGACTGGCAGGCGTGCTGGCAGAAGGTTAACGAGAAGTATCAGCTCAACCCCGACTATAGAAAATGGTCGTGCACCGACGTAAAGGGCGATTTCAATATCGACGTCAAGATTAACGGCGCGTACGTTCTCGTCGGGCTTCTCTACGGGAACGGCGATCTCGACGAAACGATTAAGATCGCGTTCCGCTGCGGCCAGGATTCAGACTGCAATCCTTCGAGCGCCGCGGGCGTTCTCTTTACGACGCTCGGATTCAGCGCGCTGCCGCCGCGATTCTCCGAGAATCTCGACGAAGAGACGCGTTTCAGCCACACCGAATATAATTTCCCCGCGCTTATTAACGTATGCGAGTCGCTCGCGACTCAGGCTGTCGAGAAGGAAGGCGGGTTCGTGCGCGAAGAGAACGGCGAGCGCTACTTCTATATCCCGAAGACGGACATTGTCCCGAGCGCGCTGACGTCGTGCGCCGCGCCGACCGACCGTCCGCTCGAAGGGGAGGAAGGATTCTTTACCGAAGAAGAGCTCGCGCAGCTGCGCTTCAGAGAACTTTCGGAGGAGGAATTCTTCCAGAAGTATATGCTCGGATTCAAAGTGGAAGCTATGGGGCCGGATATGGATCCCGGTCAGCGTCATGAATACCGCGGGCATGAGAACGTCTACCTGACGCATCCGGTCGACCGGGAAAACGGCGCGATTCTGACCGGTACGGTTAAGGCGGGCGCGAAGACGAAGCTGCGATTCGACGTTACATATCATGTCGCCGGAAAGGTAATCGGCGACTTTGACCTGATCGTTAAGGTCGACGGAAAAGAGGTTCTCAACGAGACCGTTTCGGAGAAGACGGTCGCCGAAGACGGATGGCGGCATGTAGAGATCGATCTTTCTGAGTTCGCTGGCAAAGAAGTCGCCGTCCAAATTATCAATCAGCCGAACGGATGGTACTTCGAAGGGGCGTATTTCTCTAATTTTGCCCTTGTAGACGCCGAATAATTCCGGCGGTTTTTCACAGTTTCGGCTTCCGGCGCGTTCAGTCTCAGCGATTGGGCGCGCATTTTTTTTGCCATCTTGAAAAGTAAAGATAGGGAAAATGGGAAAAATAGAAAAATTTTTTAAAGATTGAATAAAATTTTCAGATTAAGAAAACCCGAATAAATAAGGCTCTTAGAAAGGGAAAGGGGGTAGGGGAAAATAAAGAATCAAGAAAAAACAGCAAAAATAGTTGGCGTTTAATGATTGACACGGTCAAACAAGTTGTTATATTAGTCACAGTCGTTTGGAAATCCGTAGATTTCCAGAAAATTTCAAACATGGCGACGTTTTCACTAAAGTTTTTTGGGAAGAACGGCGCCAACAACCCCCCTGTTAGGAGTTATTTTCAATGAAAAAGCATCTGAGCTTAATGGCGGCGTTGGCGGTTGTCCTTTCCGCGTCCTTCGCTTTCGCTCAAGAACAAGCTGCCGAACCGGCTGCCGCGCCCGCGGAAGCCGCCGCTGCCGCTACCGAAGCCGCTGCCGCTACCGAAGCCGCTCCGGCGCCGTGCGAAGCTGTCGCTCCGTGCGCGCCCGTTTGCGAAGCCGCCGCTCCGGCGTGCTGCGCTCCGGCCTGCTGCTGCACCCCCGTTCGCAATGTTGCGAAACACGCTGTTGGCCTCGTCCGTAAGGTCGCCAGCATCCGTATCCGTTGCTGCAAGCCCTGCTGCGCCGCTCCTTGCGCGCCGGCTTGCGAAGTCAAGCCCTGCGAACCGGTCGCTCCTTGCGCTCCGGCTTGCGAAGTTAAGCCCTGCGAACCGGTCGCTCCTTGCGCTCCGGCTGAAGAAGTCAAGCCGTGCGAACCGGTCTGCGAAGCCGCTCCGGCTCCTTGCGCTCCCGTTTGCGAAGCCGCTCCGGCTCCTTGCGCTCCCGTCTGCTGCAAGAAAGCTTGCTGCAAGAAGGTCTGCTGCTGCAAGCCTTGCTGCTGCCAGCCCGTTCGCAAAATTGCCAAGCGCGCTTTCGGCGTCGTCAGCAAAGTTCGCTGCATCCGCATCCGCTGCTGCAAGCCCTGCTGCGCTCCCGCTTGCGCTCCTTGCGCTCCGGTCGCCCCTTGCGCTCCGGCCGCCGCTTGCTGATTAAGCGCTCGCTTATTGCGAGATAAAAATCTTCGTTCGAACGCCGAGCGTCAGCTCCCGTTTGTTCGAGCCCAGATACGAGGCGCGTCCTTGATTCCTAACGGGGACGCGTTTTCGTTTTTCTTGCCGCCGCGCTCGGCGGCGTTTTTTATTTCAGACGCAGTCGCGCGAGACGCGAGGAGCGCGCCCGCGGCAGGAAGAGCGCGCGCCGCGTGAAGAAAGGGCGCGTGCGGCCGATTCCGCGCGCCGCGAGCCGGCGCCGTCATGAGGCGCTCCCCTCCGCTTGATCAAGAGAGAATAGAAAAAACTGGACCCGCGTTTCGGGCAAGAAAAAAAGAACGGAACTCCGAGCGAATCAGAGTTCCGTTTTTTTGATTAAGCGATTTTTGAGTCGGTCTTTCGCGTTTTTTTACGCCGGGCCGCGTCAGGCGTTCTTCTTAGCGAAATCGAGCATGAAGTCGCGGAGCGCCACGACTCCTTCGCGGGGCATCGCGTTGTAGATCGACGCGCGCTCCCCTTTGACGCTGCGGTGTCCGGCGAGGTTCGTGAGCTTTTGGGCCTTGGCTTCTTCTTGGAATTTCTTATCGAGCTCTTCATCGCGCGTACGGAACGAAACGTTCATGAAGGAACGGTATTCCTTATTGCCGTGAACGATATAGAAGCCGTCGGTCGAATCGATCGCGTCGTAGAGCAGCTTGGCCTTTTCAAGATTGCGTTCGTGCATCGCCTTGAGGCCGCCCTGTTCTTTGAGCCAGTCGGTAACGAGCTTGGTAACATAGATCCCGAAGGTCGGGGGCGTATTGAGCATGGAGTCTTTTTCGGCGAGCTTCTTATATGAGAACATGGATGGGAGGTCGTCGCCGCTCATTTCGACGAAATCGTCGCGCATAATAAGGAGCGTGACGCCCGCGGGCCCGACGTTCTTCTGGGCGCACGCGAAGAGGACGCCGTATTTCTCAATATTGACCGGCCGGCTGAAGATCTCGCTCGACGCGTCGCACACGAGCGGAACGGAGACGTTCGGCTCGCGCTGATACTGAATACCTTCGATCGTTTCGTTGGCGCAGAAGTAGCAGTAAGCCGCGTCGTCGGTAACATTGATTTCAGAGTCGGTCGGCTTGCGTACGTATCCTTCTTCTTTTCCGTCCCAGATCACTTTGACGGCGCCCTGCGTTTTCGCTTCCGAGGCCGACTTCTTACTCCAGTTTCCGGTAACGAGGTAGTTGCCCGACTTGTTCGTCTTGCGAATGAAGTTCATCGGGAGCATGGCGAAGTGCGTGAGCGCGCCGCCCTGCAGGAACAGAATCTTGTAGTTATCCGGAACGCCGAGGAGCTCGCGTACGTTTGCTTTCGCCTGCGCGAGGATTTCGCCAAACTGTTTCGATCGGTGACTGATTTCAAGGATAGAGGCGCCGCAACCGGGGAGACAGAGGAGTTCCTCTTGGATTTTTTTCAAAACGGGAACGGGCAGGACGGCTGGTCCGGCCGAGAAATTATAGACGCGCTCTTCTTCTTGCATTTTTTATCCTTTCGACGAAACACGGCGAAATTACGTAATTTAGCGTTTGCGGCGCCGAGTGTTGGCGCCGCCTGCGTCCGTTGGAAGCGGGACGCAATAAAATCTTCGCCATTATACCAAATCTCCCCCTGCCGTTAAGGGGGAGCGCGGGTCCAGTTCAGGCCGCTCTTAACCGGCTCTCCAAATTACTTGCAATTATCTCCATTTTTTGAAGAAAACTTTCGTTTCTCTTGACAAAAAGGACAAATTCTTTTAGATTTTAGAATTGCCCTGTATTTTCTTCAGAGCTTATTCCTTATATCCGACGCGAGGTCGGCATGCTGTTTATGCCGGGCGGTAAATTGGCCGCTCGACGTGTTGTCCTTATATGAAAAAGGCGGACGCAAATAAAATGGTCGAACTAGTTTCTGTCAGTCCCGATACCATGGCTCGCGAACTTGACTTTCCGTCCGAACAGGTCAAGGCGACGTTCGATCTCTTGGAAAAGGGCTATACGGTCTCGTTTATTGCCCGATATCGAAAAGATCAGACGCAGAATTTAAACGAACAGGACGTCGCGAAGATCGCGGCCGTCTATCATAAGCAGCGCCAGCTCTCCGACCGGAAATACTCGTTCCTCAAGACGCTCGACGCGCAGGGCAAACTCACGCCGGAGCTCGAGGAAACGATTCGCAGCGCGCGTACGGCGCGCTGCGTCGACGACGCCTATCTCCCGTTCCGCTCCAAGCGCGCGTCCGCGGCTCAAGCGGCTCGCGACAAGGGGCTCGATCCACTCGCGGACGCGATCTTTAACGCGGTCGACGAGTCGAAATCGCTCGAGGAATTGGCGCAAGAGTACGTTTCTGCGGAAAAAGGCGTCGGAACGGTTCAAGAGGCGCTCGCGGGCGCGGGCGATATTCTAGCCGAACGTTTCTCTGAGAACACGCGCCTTCGCCGCTTTGTCCGCGACGCGCTGCAGCAGGCCGGTTTGTTCGTATTCAAAAAAGTCGAAGGGGAAGACGACGAAGAGCCGTCCGCGCCGTCCGCCGAAGAGACGTGCAAAGAGCCGAGCGCGTCGGATTCTCAGCCGTCCGAGCCGTCCGCAGAACAGTCGGCGGAATCGCCGGAGTCCGCCGCGGCCGTTGAAGACGCGACTTCCGACGAAGCCGCGAAGCCGTCCGAGCCCGGCGCCGCGGAACAGGCCAGTTCTGACAAGCACGCCGCGAAGCAGCCGACTAAGAAAAAGCAGCGTTCTTTTATGAGTATTCGCCGTGCGCGCGTGCAGAAAGAGCTCGCGAACTATTTTGGCGTCGAAAGACCGATTCATTCGCTGACGCACGCCGAGATTCTGGATATCAATCGCGGCGAGAATCTAAAAGTCCTGACGGTCGAACCGAAGCTCAGTCTTGCCGGCCTGACGCGCCGCGTCGCCGACGAGTTCGCCTTTGAAACGCGCGCGTTCGGAAAGTGGCTTGCCGAGCGCGCCGACGAAGGTATTAAAAATCTGGCGATTCCGTCGCTCGTTGCGGAAAAACGCCGCGAACAGACCGACGCCGCCGAAGAATGGTCGGTATCGGTCGTCGCGAGAAACGTGCGCAATCTTCTTTTGCAGCGCCCGATTGAAGGTAGGCGCGTTCTCGGCGTCGAGCCGAACACGCGCTACGGAAGTCGGATCGTCGCGCTGGACGAAAAAGGCGCCGTTTTGGCGTACGAGGCCGTCTTTATGACCGGCTTGGATCAGCGCCGCGAATTCGCGCGGACTAAGATCATCGAGACGGTAGAAAAGTACAATATCAGCGTAATAGCGATCGGAAACGGGCCCGGCAGCCGCGAGGCGTCGGATTTTATCAGCAGAATTGTCGAGGAGAAATTCGCCGACAAAGACGTCGCGTATATCGTTGTGAACGACGTTGGAGCGTCTGCCTACGCCGCCAGTCCCGCGGCAGAAGAAGAATTTCCGAGCGTCGACCAGCGCACCCGCGCAGCCGCGTCGATCGGGCGGCGCCTTCAGAATCCGCTCGACGAGTTCCTGAAGTTTGACGTGGAACGTTTCGGTCAGACGATGTTCCAGCACGACGTCCACTTCCGGACGTTCCGGGACGCGATCTCCAACGCGATCTCTTTGAGCGTCAATCAGGTCGGAGTCGATTTGAACGCCGCGCCGCCCGCAGTTCTCCGTTACGTTTCCGGTCTCAATCCGCTCATGGCGAAGCGAATCTGCGATCATCGCGACGAGCATGGGCCCTTTAAGAGCCGCGAACAGCTCAAGGAAGTTTCCGGTCTCGGCGAGACGGCGTATCTGCTTTGCGCCGGTTTCATGAAAGTCTCCGACGGGGACAATCCTCTCGACGCGACTTGGATTCATCCGGAAAGCTACGAGCTCGCGACGAATATTTTGAGCGCGCTCGGCTTTACGCCCGCCGATATTCTCGATAAGTCGAAGAGCGAAGAGATCAAGAGCAAAGTCGAGGCGGCGAACGCCGAAGAGCTGGCGCGTCAGTTTGACGCGGGCGTATTTACGGTCGCCGATATTCTCGGTCAGTTCGTCCGTCCGGGCGCGGATCCGCGTTTCGAGGGCGACGGGCCTATTTTCAAGAAGGGCGTTCTGAAGCTCGAAGATCTCAAGCCGGGCATGAAACTCCGCGGAACCGTCTTGAACGCCGCGCCGTTCGGCCTGTTTGTCGACGTGGGCGCGCGCGAGCCGGGGCTCGTTCACGTCAGCTGTCTTGGTCCGGGGTACGTTCGCGATCCGTTCAGCGAATACGCGGTTGGCGACGTTCTGACCGTCTGGGTTCTCGAAACCAATTGCGAGAAGGGCCGTCTGTCGCTCACTATGATTGATCCAAGCGCGGCGCGCGAGTCGAGGCGCGGCCGCGGCGATTCGGACGGCGGTTCGCGCGGACGCAGACCGCGCCGCGATCGGGGAGAAGAACATGACCGCGAAGAGAGACGCGAACGCAGGCGCGGCGAAGAAGACGGCGACCGCGGTCCGCGCCGCGAAAGACGCGGTCGGGACGTTCGCGACCGCGAACAGGACCGCAGGCCCCGACAGAAGCAGCAGCCGGTCGAGCTCAAGCCGCTCACCGAAGAGATGAAGTCAGGCAAAGAGCCGCTGCGCAGCTTCAGCGATCTCGCTCAGTTCTTCAATCAGTAACGCGGCAAAGCCGTCTGAACGGCTTCTCACGCGGCGCCGCGTGAGACATTCCGACGCGCCGCGCAAGTTCGCGGCGTTTTCATTGCGGTTATCCGCTTTTTTTGCGAAATTCTTTCGCGTGAGAGTTGTTTGTGAAAGTTGCTCAAATCAGTGGCGTCGCCGCTTATTTGCCCGAAGGCCGGCTGGACAACAAAGAGTTGGCGCAGGTTTTTTCTAATTGGACGGAAGAGAAGATCAAGCGTAAGATCGGGATCGCCTCGCGTCCAATCGCCGCCAAAGACGAGACCGCCGTCGACATGGGCGTCGCGGCGTGCGAACGGCTCTTCGCGAGCGGGATCGCGGAGCGCGATTCTGTCGATTTCCTCGTCCTCTGCACGCAGTCGCCCGATTATTTTCTGCCGACGTCCGCCTGCCTTCTTCAGCATCGGCTCGGTCTCAAATCGAGTTGCGGCGCGTTCGATATCAATCTCGGGTGCAGCGGGTACGTGTACGGGCTTGGCGTCTGCAAAGGGCTTATTGAGTCGGGCGTCGCGCGCAACGTTCTCTTTGTTACTTCCGAAACATATTCCAAATACATCAACGAGCGCGACCGCGTAACGCGGCCGCTCTTCGGCGACGGCGCGACCGCGACGCTGCTCGAAGCGGCGGACGTCGACGCGGAGACCAACGACGCGCTGGGCGACGCGCCCGGAATTGGCCCGTTCGAGTACGGCGCCGACGGCTCCGGCGCGAATATGCTCATTGTGGAGGCCGGCGCGAGCCGTCTCCCCTCTTCTCCGGAAACCGCGATCGCGTACAGCGATTCTCAGGCGGGCTATCGTTCCAAAGATCAACTCTTCATGAACGGCGCGGGCATTTTTACGTTTTCCATCGACGTGATACCTCCGCTCGTGAGCCGTCTTGAACGTCTCGCCGCAGACCGCGGCGCGTCGATAGACGCGTATATTTTCCATCAGGCGAATAAATTCATGCTCGACCGTCTTCGCGAGGAATGCGGGAATCTGGATCCGGCGAAATTTTTCAATAATATCATGACGCGCGGGAATACGGTGTCGAGCAGTATTCCGATCGCGATCATCGACGCGTCGCGCGACGGGCTCGTCCATCCGGGTTCTCGCGCGCTTCTGGTCGGATTTGGGGTCGGGCTTTCGTGGGGCGCGTGCTTTGCGCGCTTTCCTGAGAATTTCCGGGTCGCGCCGCTGGAAGACTGAATAACGAACCGCAACGAAAGGAACGCCGGGATCAGAGTCGGCGTTCAGACGAAAATATGGCAAATAATACGAATAAAGTCGCCAAAGCGTGGGGCGGAGTCTTTACCGAATCGACCGACGCGCAAATGGAGAAGTTCAGCGAGAGCATTAGTTTCGACAGCCGCATGTACGCGCAGGACATTCGCGGCTCGATCGGACACGCGCGCATGCTCGCGGACGTCGGAATTCTCACGAACGAGGAATTCGAAGCGATCGAACGGGAGCTTCTGGCGATTAAAGCGCGTATCGAGGCGGGCGATTTCGAGTATTCGACCGCGCTCGAAGACATTCATATGCACGTCGAAAAGGCGCTCATTGAGAAACTGGGCGACGTCGGTCGCAAACTGCACACCGCGCGCAGCCGGAACGATCAGGTCTCGACCGATTTCCGGCTCTGGATTCGCGACGCTATCGACGCGCTCGACACGCTCTTGGAAGCGCTTCAAAAGGCGTTTGTCGGACGCTGCGACGGCGATTTTGACGTCGTCGTGCCCGCGTACACGCATACTCAGCGCGCTCAGCCGGTTCTCGCGCCCCATATCTGGCTCGCGTACGTCGAAAAGCTTCAGCGCGACCGCGAGCGGCTCGCCGACTGCCGGCGGCGCGTCAATACGCTCAGTTTGGGCGCCGCGGCGTGCGCCGGAACGAGTCTTCCGATCGACCGAACGAAGACGGCCGAATATCTTGGATTTGATCGGATCGCGGCCAACAGCGTCGACGTCTCGAGCGATCGCGATTTCGCATTAGAATTCGCGTTCGATATGGCGCAGATTGCGATTCATCTGAGCGGCTGGGCGGAAGATTGGATCTGGCAGTCGACCGTCGAATTTGATTTCATTAAGCTGCCGCAGAAATTCTGCACCGGTTCTTCGATTATGCCGCAGAAAGTGAATCCGGACGCGCTCGAACTCATTCGCGGCAAGACGGCGCGCACGGTCGGCAATCTGCAGGCGCTTCTCATGCTCACGAAGGGTATTCCGCTCGCGTACAACCGCGATCTGCAAGAGGATAAGGAGCCGATTTTCGACTCGTACGACACGGTTTCGGCGTCGCTCGCGCTCGCCGCTCCGATCGTCTCGGGCGCGGAACTCAAGCGCGAATCGATCGCGTCGCGGCTCGAGAAAGGCTATCTCGACGCGACGAGCTTTATGGAATACCTCATTCGTCAGGGCGTTCCGCAGCGTTCCGCGCACGGAATCGTCGGCCGGCTTGTACGGAAGGGAATCGATTCGGGCCGCGCGCTCGCGGAAATGACGCTCGACGAGCTCCGGAGCGAATGCGATAGGATCGACGAACGCGTCTACGACTATCTCGGGGCCGCGAACGCCGTTAAGGCGATGAAGAGCTACGGTTCGACCGCGCCCGACCAAGTGAGAGCGCAGATCGATTCCTGGAAGAGTCTGCTGGGGCTCAAGAGCGCTTCGACTAACGGTTAAACTGGAAACACACGACTATGGCCGCCGAACCGGAAGAAAAGCTGGATTTAGACGAACTCGAAACGGAATCGCTCGACGAGCTGGAGCCGCTGACCGCGCCGACCGCGTGGGAGCCTCCGACCGAAAAGCCGGGCGAGGTCGCGAAACGGGTCGTAACCGACGCGGAAGCGGGCTGGCGGCTTGATATCTTTCTTGCGTCGAAGTTTCCGCAGTACAGCCGCGTTTTGATTCGGAAAGCGATTCAGGCGGAAAACGGAGTCGACGTCGACGGGATTCACGGCAAGCCGTCCTTCCGGCTGAAGCCGGGCTCGGTCGTTTCGTTTCGGTTAGTGGAACCGCCGCGCGAGTCCCCGATTCCGGAAGATATTCCGCTCGACGTGCTCTACGAAGACGACGACATGGCGGTGATTAATAAGCCCGCCGACATGGTCGTGCATCCGTCGCGCGGCCATTGGTCCGGGACGCTCGTCGGCGCTCTGGCGCATCGCTTTGCGGGCCAGTTGAGCTCGAACCGCGGGCCCGCTCGTCCGGGAATCGTGCATCGGCTCGACCGCGATACGAGCGGCGCGATTATTGTCGCCAAGAACGACGTGGCGCACGCGAATCTGGCCGCTCTTTTCGAGGAAAAACGGATACAAAAAGAATATTTCGCGATAACGCTGGGCGGATTCAACGGTGATCGCGAAGTCGTCGATCAGCCGATCGGCCATCATCCGAAGTTCCGCACGCGCATGGCGATCGCGCCTGACGATCCGGAAGCGAAGCCTGCGCAGACCTTTTTTGAAATAATCGAACGTTTCCGCGGTTTTTCGACCGTACGCTGCCTTCCGAAGACGGGCCGTACGCATCAGATTCGCGTCCATCTCGGTTTTCTCGGCTGTCCGATCCTTTGCGACAAGCTCTACGGCGGCCGCGCTTCGATAACGCGGGACGAGATTGCGGGCGTTTTCGACCGCTCGGTCGGCGGCAAGGGCGACGACGCGCCCGAAGTTCCCCCGATTCTCGCGCGTCAGGCGCTGCACGCGCGCAAAATTACGTTTGAACATCCGACGACGGGCAAACTCATGACGGTCGAGGCGCCGCTTCCGGCCGATATGCAGGCGACGCTGGACGCGCTCCGCGAATATCGCGCGCTGAAATGACGCGCCGCGCCGGTCTTTCGCCAGAAAGGCCGTTAAGCTTTTTAAGGATAACGAACCATGGCCGAACACACAGGAGAGATCCGGCAAGGCTGGCAAGCTCTGTATCCCTACGAATCGCACAGTATGACGATCGGAGGATTTCGCTATAATTACGTCGACGAAGGGCCGACGGAGCCCGACGGAGTCGACCGTCCGACGCTGATCTGCGTGCACGGGAATCCGACGTGGTCGTTCTTCTTTCGCGGGGTTGTGAACGCGTTTCGCGACAAATACCGCGTGATAGCCGTCGACCATATCGGCTGCGGAATGTCGGAGAAGCCCGGCGTCGACAAGTATCCGTATACGACGGCGCGCCGCGCGGACGATCTAATCGAGCTCATTACGAAATTGGGGCTGAAAAACTGCGTTCTCGTCGCTCACGACTGGGGCGGCGCGGTCGGCATGTGCGCGGCGACTCAGATTCCGGACGTCTTCTCGAAGATCATTCTCATGAATACGGCGTCCTATTTGAACGACCGCGTGCCGAAACGGATTCGGCTCTGCCACATACCCGTCTTAAAGCGCATTATGCTTCAGGGCCTGAACGTCTTCCCGATCGCGGCGACGACGATGGCGACGGCGAAAGGGCTTTCGGAC
>CAMNJU010000087.1 GCA_946541595.1 uncultured Planctomycetales bacterium | reverse complement strand
GGCATTCGCGCCTCGCGCGCGACGCGCGTTACGAGGGAAGAGCCTCCGCGAGGAATGGCCACGTCGATATACTCAGGCAGATGCAGGAATTCGTCAACGGCGTCGCGATCGGTAATGTCCAAGAGCTGAACGGCGTCGTCTGGCGCTCCTGCGAGTTTCGCGGCGTCCTTAATAATTCTGCCAAGAATGAGATTTGAATTGAGCGCTTCTTTTCCTCCGCGTAACACGACCGCATTGCCGCTTTTAATACAAATAGCGGCGGCGTCGGTCGTTACGTTTGGCCGGGATTCATAGGTGAAGAAGACGACTCCGATCGGAGCGCGAACTTTTTGAACGGTAAAACCGTTCGGTCGGACCGTCGACTCAATGACCGCGCCAATGGGTTCCGGCCACGCGGCAATTTCTCGAAGAGCTTTACTCATCTCGCCGAGCGTCTTTTCGGAGAGCGTCAGCCTATCGATCATCGCGGGCTTAAGATTCGCTTCGCGCGCCGCGGCGACGTCCTTTTGGTTCTCGGCGAGAATCTCTTCTTTACGGTTGAGTATCTCTTTTGCGCATAATTCAAGCCACGCGATCTTTTGAGCGCCGGGGGTCGCGGCGAGCGCGCGCGAGGCCTTCTTCGCTCTTTTAGCGACGTCGAGGCAATATTCGTGTAAATTAAATTCTGACATAATGTAGGACTCCAGAGTTTCCGGAGCGTCCGCGCGGCGCGCGGACGTGCAATCTATTTTTCGGGCAGTCTTCCGTCTTTAACGAGATCAAACAGGAAGGGAACCAGAATTCGCGTCGCTTTCGCGCGGTGGCTTATTTCCGCTTTGACTTCGCTCGGCAGCATGCCAAAGGTCAATTCGTATCCGTTCGGCTGGAACATTGGATCGTATCCGAACCCGCCGGTTCCAGTCTCTTCAAAAAGAATCCTGCCGGGGCAGATTTCTTCTGTCTCGAACATGACGTCGCCGTACTGATTCGAAAGAACCATGTGGCATGTGTAATGCGCCGTTCGTTTTTCAAGTGGAACGCCGTCGAGCTTTTCTAATAAGAGCTGGTTATTGCGTTTGTCGTCGCAGCGATTATGAAGCGCGAACCTTGCTGAATAGATTCCCGGTTCTCCGTTGAGATAGTCGACGCAGATTCCCGAATCTTCCGCCAAGACCCATTCGCGCAAATGTTTTGCCTGCTCTGTCGCTTTTTTTCTGGCGTTTTCTCCGAACGTCTTGCCGTCTTCAACGACGTCGATTGCGTTCGGATAGTTCGCGAGCGAAACCATTTGCACGCCGGTCGGCGCGACGATTTTCGCCATTTCCTTAACTTTGTTTGGGTTGCTTGTTCCAAAGACGATATATGCTTGTTTGGACATTGTTTAACGCCAAAATTATTGACCGCGTCTCCAAGAGCGGCCGAATCGCATGACGCGACACGGCCGCTCCGTTAAGATTTATTACTTGCCAAGCTCGTCGGCAAGTTTGGGAAGTTGATAGACTTGACGAATGACGTCTCGAATCGCTTGCGAGTGAACAAGCACAGCGCGAGCCTGCACGTCTTCAAACGTGAAGTTCGCCACGAGCGAATAAACGTTTCCGTCAAAGATTAGGCCGATAATTTCTCCTTTTTCGTTAACCGCAGGACTGCCGGAGTTGCCGCCGATAATATCGTTGGTCGTAACGAAGTTAAGGAGCGATTCTTTCGGCGAACGGTTTTCCGCTTCCGCGTCACGCCAAGACTGCGCTAAGTCGTACGGATCGGCATAGTTATGTTCCGCCGCGTGATCGTATGCGCCTTGAACGTTCGTTGCGAACGGATATTCGACGCCTTCGTCATTTTTGTAACCGCAAGCTTTACCGTAGGTGAGACGGAGCGTAAAGGTGGCGTCCGGATAGACGTCGGTTCCGTAGATTTGGAACCGCGCCTTAGCGATTTTGGCGTATTCCTGTCGCTTAATCTCTTCGACTTTCTGCTGGCGTTCGGCAAGTTCCGTTCCGAGCGGATTGACGACGCGCGCGATTTGAATAGCAGGATCGTCCGACGCGTTTACCGCGTCGAGACCGCCGTCGAGGAGCGTGTTGACGAAATCGGCGTCGAACACTTTCGATTCTTTAAGAATCTGGTTGGCGCGCCCTTTCGGGGAAAGACCGCCGAAAATAGCGTTAAACTGATCCTGAGGAATGATTTGTTTGCCAAGAGCGCGTCCGCCTTCCGCAGGCGTTGAAAGCTCGTAGAGCATGCTCAGCGAATCGGCCAATTTGACCGCGTCGACGTCGAGATAGGAATCCGAACGTTTATCGAGAAGTTCCTTTTTGCGCGCTTCCAACTTATCGCCCTTGAAGGAATCGTCGCGATCGGCGTCCGCTTTTGCGGCCTGTTCGGCATACCGAACGATGGCGCGTGCGCGTCGTACTTCCTGATTACCGTAGAACGCTTCGTTGGCCTGGAGAAGGTCGTAAGCGACGAAGTAGCCGGCGAATTCGTTGACGGCGTCGGCGATTTTAGCCCAAGGATCGCCCGCGTTGAAGTCGATAACGCCCTGTTCCTTAGCCTTTTGACGCAGTTCGTTTTCCGCGTCGATTTTCGGCTGCATGAGCGTTGAGGACTGCAAGCCCTGCAGAATGCCGCCTCTGTTTTTACGCGAGTTTTGAATACCGAAGAGATCGGTTCCGACGCGGCGCGCGTTTTCTTCGCTGAACGACTTGAAGATGCTGAACGCGTTCTCACGGCGGCGGTATTTGTTCATCATGTAGGGGTAGTAGACGTCGCGCTGATATTCGAGATCGGCGATCGTATTATAGCGGTTCGTACGCGCCGGATATCCGGAAACGAGGACGAAGTCGCCGTCGGCGGCGCCCGATTCGCTCCATTTCAGGAAGTGTTCGGGATGATACGGCTGATCGTTTTCGTAGGCGCGGAAGAACGTGACGTCGAGATTGTAGCGCGGATATTCAAAGTTGTCCGGATCGCCGCCGAAGAAGCCAATGCTTTCTTCAGGGGTGAAGACGAGACGAACGTCGTTGAATTCTTTATAGCAGTAAAGGTGATAAAGACCGCCTTGATAAAGCGTTATAACTTTACAGGTTAGTCCGGTTTCCGCTTTGCCGTCATCTTCGAGTTTCTTAATGCAGGCGTTGCGCGCTTCCTCTTTTTCTTTATCGGTAGCGGCGTTAGCCGTCGACTCCTCCACTTGCGCGGTGACGTCTTTAATTTGATCTAACAAGAGAAGCTGCAGACCGGGACACTTGAGTTCGTCTTCGTACTTTTCCGCCTTGAAGCCGTTAAGAACCAGATTGTTCTCTTTTGTGCTAAGGCTTGTAACGGTGCGCAATCCAACGTGATGGTTCGTCATGATGAGCCCGTCCGACGAGACGAACGACGCGCTGCCGTACGTCGCGAACCGCAAGCTGGACTTCTGAAGATTCTCTAGCAGCTCGGGAGAAAGTTCGATACCGTACTTCTCTTTAATCTGTTTTAGAGGAGGATTCGAGTAGAGCCACATGCCTTCGTCAGCGCGCGTTGCGGACGCGGCGACAAAAGACGCGGCGAACGCGAAAAACGCGAGGAACGCCAAGCGCTTATGGTTTTTGTTCATTTTCTTCCTTTCTAAGGATGCAAACGCACAGTCGGCGTAATAACGAACGAATTGCGTAACGCGGATTAACTCTTTTCGAGCAGATCCGCCTTTTTCGACGCGTTGAGGGTCTCTTCAACGCTGGTAGGATCGACTTCGCGACAGCAGTAAATCAGGTTCTGAGCGAAATCTTCCAGATCAGAGCGCCAGTCGACGGGGCCCGATTCATTCGGTTTGAGAGGAATAAACTCTTCAAGTAAAAGGATTAATCGGAGCAGATGACGGAAAATAACGCCTTCTTGCTTCTGTAAATTTTTGGATAATATATATTTGTTAAAATCGCCTCTAAAATCGCCGATAATTTCACCCGCAGACCAAACGGGAGCGCACCGTACGGATACGCCCGGATACTGGTAGTTAAAGAGTCGATAGAGCTTTTCTGAGAACGGGATAACGTATACGGGCGGATCCATTGCTCTCCCGAACCGTTTTCGCTTTTCCCAATATTCCTCTTCTTCCTCTTCCGTTCTCGGTACGAGTTCGTCGTGCGAAGCGAGCCCAAGCTGCAGCAATTCCCTATCCAGACGCGCGTTTGCCAGAGCGCCGGCGGGCAATTCCTCGTATCTTGGCGGGCGAACATGCCGCGCCACGGACGTCGGCATTTCAAGGAGCGATTCAAAAGCCTGTATGCGCTCGTTTCTGTCGGCAATACCGAGCTGTTCGAGGAGAAAGGTTCCGTAAATCGGATTGACGCCGCGCAAGCTTGTAATTGTCTTAATCTTAGACGTCGGGTAAGCGCGAACGGCGCGGTAAGAGTCGGCGAGTCGTTCGCGAAGGTCGTCGCTCAGGGAACCGATATCCAGCTTTGGCTTTTCGTTCTTCTCGACCTCTTTTACCGTTTCGGCGGGAGACTCCGTCGTCTCTGCCGCAGAAACGGCGGGCTCGGAATTCTCTTCGGACTGTTCCGAACGCGGCGTCAGGAGGGAATCAAAGTTAAACAGATCTTCTCCTCCGTAGAAGTCAAACCCTTCGGGAATTTGAAATTCTGGAGGCAGCTGCGACTGGGGCGAAGGAGTCGGTTCGTCGAGCTTCGCTTTCGTTTTTTCGTAGACGGTCGGATCGTAGGACTCGTCGTTCGTCTCGTCGTATAGGGAGGCGTCGTCGAAGAGTCCTTCGGCAAACGGCCTAGATCGCCGTTCTTTCTCGCGCTGTTCCCGCCGATGCTCGTTCAAAGCCGCCGTTGCTTCGGGCGTCATGGGAATTCCGTAGGATGCAGGATTCGGAGCTAAACGGACAAATCCGCCACGCCATAAGGTGAGCAGCATCTGGTTCAGCGATTTTTGAGCGATTTCCAACTTCTTCGCGCTCATAAGGCGGCGTCCGACCAGCGTCCGGAGCGGCCGCACGTCGGAATTCGACTCCAGCATGTGCGCGAGGAGCCTCCACGGCACCGGACCGCGGCTTATGAGTTTGCTTGCGCGCGCGTTTTGAAGGCTTACAAACTGCTCTTGCGACCAATATTTTTCACCGGGTCTGCGCTTCGGCAGTTTCTTTTGGAGCTTTTTGCGCATCTCGCGCATGCGCGGGTCTTTGACGTCGGCGGGTATTTGATCGAGTTTTTCTTTCGCGCGCGCTATTTTGACGTCGTCTTCGTGACAGAGGGCAAAAACGAATCCTCGCGTGTCGTATTGCGGTCGTCCGGCACGCCCGAAAATCTGATGCGCGGAACTCGACTCGACGAGTTTCTTATCTCCGGCTGGTCCCTTCATGAGGGTAGGGAGCACGACGGAACGGGCCGGCAAATTAATACCCGCGGCAAGCGTTTCCGTACAGATACAGAAGGAGAGCAGCTTCATTTGAAAGAGCTCTTCGACGATCCGACGGTAGCGTGGAAGGATTCCGGCATGATGCACGCCGATTCCGCGCAGGAGGAGCTGGCGCAATTTCGGTCCCGCGCCGTTCTTCATGTCGAATCTTTCGAGTTCGCGCGCGATTTCCTTTTGGCGTTCTGACGAAATGACGTTGCGTCCTTTAGCGATTTCGGCGACGTCCCAGCATTCGTCGCGATTGAAACAGAAGACGAGCGCGGGCGTAAATCGCTCTTCCTCAGTCCCTTTACACATGTCTTCGAGCTGCTCCGCCAGAAGTTTGTCGTCGACCCACTCATAAACGAGCGGGACTTTGCGTTCTGCCGACTGAACAAGTTTCAGGTCGCGATTTGACGTGGCGCGCAGCCACGTGGCAAACTCGTTTGCGTTTCCAACGGTGGCGGAGATGAGGAGCGTGCGAACGTGCGGCGGGAGCAAACTTAACGTAAATTCCCACACGACGCCGCGTTCGGGATCGGTAAACTGATGAAATTCGTCCATGACGACGACCGAGACGTCGTCGAAAGAAAAATGAACGTTGGAGAGTTCGCCTTTTTCGCCGTTCTCATCGTCAAAGTCGGCCGGATCGACCTCAATTTCCGGAAGATTGGTTTTGGGCTCGCGCGCCTCTTCTTGGAATCCCGGCCCGCGCCTGTCTTTCTCCATCTCTTCCCACGAGACGCTCAGAGAACGTTTCGTGTTGAGCGACGCGGCGGAGATTTTCGGCTCGTCGGCGTTCTGCGGTCCGGTCGTTTTGAGCGGATCGGGCGTTTCCGGATTGCTGTTGAGGACGGAGAAACTGTCAAACGCGTCGGAAGAGAGGAGCCGGTTAAAGAGGATTTCCGCAACGACGACGAGAATCTTGGCGTCGACGTTTTCTCGGCGATTGCCGGTGATGAGCCCGACGTCGGAACGGTCGAACCCCCATCGCTCGGCCGAACGCTGCAGTTCGGCATATTTCTGTTCCGTGAGCGCGATGAGGGGCGTTGTGTAGTAAGCGCGTTTGCCCGTCCGGAGCGCCTCGTAGAGGCCCGCTTCTGCAATGAGCGTTTTGCCCATGCCGGTCGGCGCGCAGACGAGAACGCCTTGTTTCGATTCAAACCATGAAAGAATCGCCTGTTCCTGGAAGGGGTACGGCTCGTAGGGGAGCTGCTCAAGATATTCGAGCGCCAATTCTTCACGGGATGGGCCGCCTTGATCAGACGCGGAAGCGTTAAATTGGAGGTCGTCGTCGGATTGCATCGCCAGACCTTTCGAACAGCGCATTTTGCGAAAACGCGAACCGGGATGAACCGATTCTCGATCGAGTCGGGAGTCGGCGACCGCCGCTTAGGGAAACAGAGGACCTACACGCGTAAAAAGCGCGCATAAATAAGTCCGGAACGCTCTCACCTATCATATCTGTCAGCGCCGCCGCGTCAAGGGGTTGACGCTTTGCGCGCGGAAAATGGAGAGATTGGAGAAAGAATATGCGACCCTGTGGCGTCAATTATGCATCACAACCGCAGAAGGAGGTTGTATAAGACGGTCGGCAGGGGGTTTTCTCTTTGGGGACCTATCTTATAATTAACGTATGCGCGTTAAGCGGCTCCCTAGAGCGGGAAGCGCGCGGACCGGCGGAGGCGGACGTTGAGCGCCGCCTGAGAATTTCAGCGTCGAAGACGTACAGAGGCACACAGAATGGCGATAGCATTTACCAAACGCGCCGCAGAAGAAGTCAAAAAGATTATTGAGTCGCAAAATCTCGATCCCAATACGTTTGTAAGAACCGTTATCGTGGGGGGCGGGTGCAGCGGCATGCAGTACACGCTGGGGTTTGATACGAAATACGATCCGCTCGTTGACGCGCGGTACGAAGAAGACGGCGTCGCTATTGTCGCCGACAAAAAATTCGCGCTCTTTCTCGACGGTACGAAGATCGACTTTGTCGACACGCCCTCGGCCAAAGGGTTCTCGATCGACAACCCGAAATTCCCCGCAGGAGCAGGATGCGCAGGATGCGGGCATTAACCGCGTCAAGGCTCTCAGACTGAGAGTCGCGTTGGAAAGGACGGCGCGCCGGAAGGTCCGCGCGCGCCGACGTAGACACATATGGCAGAAGATTACTACAAATTACTGGGTGTTTCTAAGAACGCGTCGCAGGACGAGATTCAAAAAGCCTACTTAAAACTGGTGCGAAAGTATCATCCGGATATGAATCCGGACGATCCGGAAGGCGCCAAAAAGAAGTTTCAAGAGTTGCAGCAGGCGTTCGAGACTTTAAAGGATCCTGAAAAACGCAAACAGTACGATCAGTTTGGCGAAGGATACGAGAAGTTCGCGGGCGCCAACGGTTCTGGATTTAATGGATTTAGCGGTTTTAGCGGAGGCTTTTCGGGCGGTCCCGGAGGGTTCCAGGCGAACGTCAATCTCGACGACATTCTCAACGCGTTCCGCGGCGGGATGGGCGCCGGGGGCGGTTCCCCGTTCGGTTCGGGTTTTTCCTTTACCGAGAATATGGGCCGCGGCGGTCGCGCGAGACGAAAGCCGACGGGGCCCGTCAAGGGCGCCAATACGGTTTCTTCCGTGGTTATTCCGCTGAGAATGGCTGTTCTTGGGGGCAAGCTCCCTCTTTCCGTTCACGACCCTCAAACCGGAAAGACGAAAAACGTAGACGTTACGATTCCCGTCGGAATCGAATCGGGCAAAAAGATCAAACTGCGCGGCATGGGGGAGCCGAGCCCTAACGGCGGTCAGAACGGCGATCTGGTCGTTACCGTAACGGTCGCTCCGCATCCGTACTATTCGCGCGAAGGCGTCGATCTTTACGTCCGAACGCCGGTTACGCTTAAAGAGGCTGCTCTTGGCGGGAAGATCGACGTTCCCACGCCTCACGGCGTCGTTGGCGTTAAGGTTCCGGCTGGTTCGACGACGGGAACGAAACTTCGTCTCAAGGGGTTCGGCGTTCGACCCGGCAAGGGTAGCGCGGACGGGAACCTTTACGTCGTTTTTGACGTCACGCTTCCGAAAAAATGGTCGAGCGAAGATTTGGCGCTTCTCGAGAAAATGAAGCTCGACGACGTTGATCCGCGTCAGAATTTGACCTTATAACCTCCGACGCGTTCCGAGCTCTCACGGATCGTCGCGCCGCGAAAGGAACTTGGATTGGCTTCTTCTCTATTTGACTCAATCGAACGTGAAAACCGGATGCGCGCGCTCCCATTGGCCGCGCGCATGAGGCCGCGCGAGCTTTCGGAATTTGTCGGTCAGAGGCATTTTCTCGGCGAGGGCAAGCTGCTTTACCGTCTCTTGAAGGCCGACCGTCTTGGCTCGACGATTTTCTTCGGCCCGCCGGGATCTGGGAAGACGACGCTCGCGTACCTTCTGGCCAAAGAGAGCCGCGCCGTCTTTCGTCAGCTCAGCGCGGTTTCCGACGGCGTTAAGGCGCTTCGCGAGACCCTCGAACAGGCAAAAGAGCGCCTTTCTGTTTCCGGGGCGCGCACGCTTCTTTTCATTGACGAAATACACCGTTTCAATAAGTCTCAGCAGGACGTCCTCCTTCCCGAGGTCGAACAGGGCGTCGTCGTTCTTGTCGGCGCGACGACGGAAAATCCTTTTTTTACGATTAACAACGCGCTGTTAAGTCGAAGCCGCGTTTTTCAGTTTGAACCGCTCGGGGACGACGACATTAAGGATCTCGTCCGCCGCGCCGTCTCCGATCGCGACCGCGGACTTGGCGTCTACGATATTGAACTCCGCGAGGACGCGCTCGACTTACTCGTCGCGATTTGCGACGGCGACGCGCGGCGCGCTCTCTCTACGCTTGAAGTGGCCGTTCTTTCTTCGATCGACGCGGGCGTCGACGTCGGCGCGCCCAATAAGGAACCGCCCGCGTCTGAGAAGAAAAGCGTCGCGCACGTTACGGTCACTAAGGAGCTCGTCGCGGAATCGGCGCAGCGCAGAACGGTCTCTTACGATCGCGACGGGGACGGGCACTACGACTCGATCAGCGCGCTCATTAAAAGTATTCGCGGGAGCGATCCGGACGCGTCAATTTACTGGCTCGCCAAGATGCTCGAGGGTGGCGAGGACGTTCGCTTTTTGGCGCGTCGGCTCGTTATTTTAGCGAGCGAAGACGTTGGAAACGCCGATCCCAACGCGCTTCCGCTGGCCGTCGCGTGCGCGACCGCGTGCGAACTTGTCGGGCTTCCGGAATGTCGATTGAATCTTGCGCAGACCGTCTGCTATCTGGCGTGCGCGCCCAAGTCTAACGCCGCGACAAACGCGATTTTTGCGGCGATTTCGGACATTCGCGAAGGGAAGATTCTTCCCGTTCCAAGGATTTTGCGCGACGCGCATTACAAGGCTTCGGAGACGCTCGGACACGTCGGTTACCAGTACGCGCACAACGCGCCTGACGCAATCGCGGCTCAGGATTATCTCGGAATCGACAAGGAATATTACATACCCGTCGATCGCGGCGCCGAAGTTGAAATAGGTAAACGGCTCGAAAAAATACGCGCGATTCTCAAGAGCGCCAAAGGGACGGCGGACGAATTTCACGCCGAGTGCGTCGTCGGCAAAAAGGTCAAAGAGGAATAGCGCGACATGCCGCCGAGACCGCGTGTCCGCTCGTTACCCGCCGTTAAACTCTCACGGTAGGTCGGAGAGTTCGTTCTATGACAAATGTAGCAATTTGTGGGAAACCGGTTCTATTAAGTTTCTTTGAAAATCTCTAAATTTAGTAGAAATTTGTTGACGTCAAGCCGCCGCCGACTTAAAATTGACAATAAGCGTAATAGCGCGTCGACATTGGGAGAGATAGTTTTCCCTCGACGCAGAGCGGAACGCGCGCCCCTTGGAGGACGCGTGGGGTCGAACGTATTCGTCGAGCGTTTCTCGACGCTCATGAGTCGACGCGTTAGCGATTTTTGACGGACTAGTCTGAAAGACGTCCGGTCGTAGAGGAGAACCTTACACATGCGTAATGAGCAAGGCGTCATTGTTTCACTCATCGTGTTTATTGTCTTGACGTTGGCCTTTGGCGTCGCGACGTATTTCGGCGCCAAGGGGTTTCAGGAGCAGAAAGCCGCGCTTGCGACGGCCCGTTCTGAGCTCCAGAGCGCGATAGCCGAAAACGACACGCTCCGCGCCGATCTTACGAACTTCAAGACCCGGTTGGGATATGGGTACGGTTCCGCCGACGAGATTATCAACGGAAAAGACGGTTCTGAAAAACGCGTCGATAAGAACGGCGAAGAAGCGGCTGTTCATTACGCCGGCATGACGGACGACGTTCAAAAAGCGCTGGGTTCCGATACGAATTTCAAAGACGCGTTCGGCAAACTGACCGCTCAGCTTGCGGCCGTCAATAAGCAGATCGCCGACGCGGTCGCCGAGCGCGACGGCAATATCAAGGAAGCGCAGAAGCAGATCGCCTCCGCCGCGAACCAGAAGGAAACATTTGACGCCGGCGTCGCCAAGCTTTCTGCGGATCATCAGCAAAATCTTGAAAACGCGCGCGTGGAATACGACGACCTGACAAAGCAGTTTAACGAACAGACGAAAGAGTTCGACGTCCAGAAGCGCAACGCGCGCGACGCGATTGCCGAAGCGAAGACGGAAACGGAAAAGGAACGCTCCGCCGCCGACAATTTTGCCGAAATCAATCTCGAACTTAGCAGACGCATTGATCTTCTCACCAACAACGACTTCGATACCGCCGACGCGTTCGTCGTTTCTACCGACCAAGTTGGAAAATCGGTTCGTCTTAGCGTCGGAACCAAAGACGGCGTCCGTCCTCTTACGCAGTTCAACGTTTTCCCAACCGAAGCTCTGGAAAAGGGCGGCGTCAAAGCAAAAGCGAAGGTTCAAGTTACGCGCACTCTCGAAGAACACGTTTGCGAGGCTAAGATTCTCGTAGACGATCAGAACAACCCGATTCAGCCAGGCGATCTTGTCTTCACTCCTTTGTGGCGTCCGGGCGAAGTCTACAAGTACGCTCTTGACTACCGCCTTGATATAAACGGCGACGGAGTGAGCGACCTTGGCGAAATCTACAATATGATCCAGATTACCGGCGGCGAAGTTGCTGCGTACATTGACGACGCCGGTAAAGTTCACGGCAAAATTACGCCCGACGTTTTCCGTCTCGTCGTGTGCGACGCGTCTATCTCCGAGCGCGCCAATATGGACGGCGGCCTGTCGGAAGAGCAACGCGAAAAGATTATCGCCGACGAAACCGCGTTTGTGGCGTCCGCACGAGAGAATGGCGTTCGTTCGATGCGTCTGCCCGACCTTCTTGCGCAAATCGGATATAAGAAGACCGATCAGCTAGCGCGTTACCGCGACGAGCAGCGAGTCGGCGAACGTCAGGCTGGCGAGTCGAGCGTTTCCGTCGGCAACACGTCCGTTGTTCCTGTCTTCCGCTCCGAAGACGGCGAAGTTAAACCGGGCAGCATTCTTCCCGTCTTCCCCGAAGGCGCAGAAGAGCAAGTCAAAGAAGGGAACGTTACGTTCCGTAAGCGGACCCCGAGAAACTGAAACGAGCCGGCGCGCGTCGTTGATTTCGACGGCGCGCGACGTTTGTTATATTAGAAAGTTCGTCGTTTTCCCGTTTCGGCGGGATCGAAATGAAATATTCGGACGGTTCGCCGGTTGTCGACCGTCGTCAAGGAGAAATACCTATGCGTAATTCGGGCGTCGTCATAACCAACCTCGTGTTTATGATCTTGGCGTTGATTTTGGGAACAGTGAGCTATTTCCTGTTCAATAACGTTTCCGAAAAGAAACAAGAGATCGCCGCCGCGCAAAAGGCTCTTTCAGACGCGAAGTCGGAAAACAGCGCGATGACCTCAGACTTCGCCAAGCTTAAGGCGAAGCTGGGTTACGAAGACGTCGCCGACGCCAAAGAACTTGACGCGACGATGGCCAAAGATATAGCGGACGCGCTGGGAAAGACTGAGGCGAACGCGACGTACCGCGACGTTATTGTTACCCTTGGCGAAAATCTTGCCGACAAGGTCAAGGAATACAACGAGAATTATGTCGCGCAACGCGCCGAAGCGAATCGTGTTGCCGCCCTTGAAACGAAAAAGACGGAAGCTCAGAAGGTCGTCTTTGACGAACAGTCTTCCGTGATCGACAAAGATCATACCGCGTCGCTCGACGCGAAGAGCAAGAACAAGCAAGATCTTCAGGCCAGCTTCGACGAGCAAGGCGCAGATCTCAATAGGCTTAAGGACGAAACGAAGAAGGAAATTGCCGTCGCTAAGCAGGAAACTGCCGATTTCAAAGAATCGAAAGAGAAATTTGCTCAGATTAACGAGGAACTCAGCGCTCGCGTCGACGAACTTTCCAACGCGTCTTACGAACGCGCCGACGCCGAGATTCTCTATGCCGATCAGGTTCTCAAGCTTGTGCGTCTGAACGTAGGCGCACGCGACGGCGTTCGTCCTCTTACAACGTTCAACGTCTTTGCTCCCGATACGCTTGATATGACAGACGCCTCCGCGAAGGGGAGCGTTCAGGTTGTTCGCACGATCGGCGAGCATATGTGCGAAGCGAAGATACTCGAAGACGAAATGTCCAATCCCGTCCAGCGCGGCGACCTTGTCTACACGCCGCTGTGGCGTCCGGGCGAGGTCATGCGTTACGCGCTTGACTACCACCTCGACATTAATGGCGACGGATTCAGCGACCTGAACGAAGTCATTACGCTCATCCGTACGTCTGGCGCCGAAGTCGCCGCTTATATCGACGACGACGGCAATATCCAGAACGAAGACCAGATCGGGCCCGACGTCTATCGCGTTGTGACTTCCGGCAAGAGTATTTCCGATCTCTTAGAGAAAGACTACTCGAAGGACGACGCTACGAAAGAGAAGATCGCCAACGACGAGGCGAAGTTCCTTAAGGCGTTTGCAGAGGCGAATGTTCCGTCGATCGAGCTTAAAGAATTTCTGGAGAAGATCGGATATAAAGAGACTGCCGGTATTACGCGTTACCGGGAAGAAGGCGGCGTTTCACTGCAGGAGAACGGCGTAGGTTCTCAGATCGTTTCGCCTGGAATCATCGCGCCGACCTATGTCGACGGCGCCGATAAAGCTCCGAGATCGCCTGGTATTCTCGCTCCGACGTACATTAAGGACGCCGATAAAGCCCCGAAATCTTCCGGAACTGTGAGCCCGTATTATACGCGTCAACATTCTGAGAAGAAGTGATTGGGACGGCGAGTAAGAGCGGTCGGCGAGGCTGACCCCGTTCGTTCACTCGGTTTCTTCGACGAATTTTAGAGCGTGAGCGTTTTGCCGTAAGTTACAAGCCCGTTTCCTTAGTAAAAGAGACGGGCTTGTTTTCCTGTAGGACGTCGTTGTTTCCATTTTTTAGCTAGATAACGGGCTAAACGTCGATGACGTTTACCTTCATGTAAAGAGTGGGTGTTATGGATCTGTTGTTAGCGTTTCGCGTTATGATCTTGGCGATTATTCAGGGCGTCGCCGAATTCTTACCGATCAGTTCTTCCGGGCACCTGCTTGTTCTCGGAAGACTGTTCCAGCTGCCGGACGTGTTCCTGCTCACGATTCTTTTGCATCTTGGAACGCTAATGTCCGTAATCGTCTTCTTCTACCGCGACATTTGCGACGTTTTTGCGTACAATCGGCGCGTTATTTGGCTTGTAAT
>CAMNJU010000086.1 GCA_946541595.1 uncultured Planctomycetales bacterium | reverse complement strand
CCGCGCCGTCCGGATCGGCGGCGGTCGCGACGATCTCCGCGGATTCGTCGAGCGTTACGTACGCGTAGACGCGGTCGGCGCCCGATTCGGGACGCAGCAGCGCCGCGTATTCGGGAACGGTCCAGCTTCCGCGTCGGCCGTCTTTTATCTCGACGGCGTACCCGTTCGACGCGCTCGCGCTTTCGACGATCGCGGGCCCGTCTTTCTCCTGAACGAATTCGTACTCTTGGAGATCGAGCCACGCGGAATCGGCCGCGTTCGCGCAGACGTCCGGTTTCTGCGCAAACGGCGTTCGCCATTCGGTATATTCCGCGAGGGTCTGGGCGCGGAACGTCGGGTACATATCGCCGGGCTCGCTTTCGCGGCGTTTAATAAATCCGTAACCGTCGAGCTTTTGCAGGTATTCTTTGCACAAGGCGACGGGGTCGTCCGGAACGGGGAATTCGAGTCCGCGCAGACGCGATTCAACGAGCGCGCGCCGGTATTCCTGCGCCCAGACCGCCATGAGCGGCAGCTGGCCGCGTTCGACTCTGTCGGCGAGTCCGGAATAGAAGTCGGGCTGCTCCCGCTCAAGCTTTCGCGCGATTTCCAGCGCCCGCTTCTGCAAACGCGTCGCTTTAAAGAGCGTCTCCACGTCGAGCCAGCCGCGCGTCGTCATGAGATAGATATCCAGATTGAAGTCGTTCTTTTCGACGGCGTCGGAAAGTAAATTAAAGTATTCGCGATAGATCGGAATAAGTTCCGGCGCGTAGTATCCGGAGACAAACTCGTCGAAGAGAGCGCTTACGTCCGCCTGCGGGTTCCAGAGAAGCTTCGCGACGAGCCATGCGCGCAGCTCGATAAAGTCGCCCGTCGGGCTGTGATAGTCGCCCTGCTCGAGCATTCCGATCACGTTATGATCGACGTAAAACCGGATATTCGGCGCCAGAACGCGATAGTTCGGAAACGGCAGAACGTAGTATCCGAAATCGGTCGCGTAATCCCAGACGAACAGCTTGTCGCAAATCTTACTCCAGCCGAGGAGATCGTCTCGAAAACTCGCGTTGACGTCCGAATCGAGCGGCTGAGCGAAAGAACATTCGATCGAACACAGCCGTATAACGACGTTGGGGCGCGGCTTGGTTATCTTGGGCGGCTTGCGCGTATACCTGTACGCGAGCGTCTCGACGTAAAGATTCGGGAATTCGTCTTCAAGCGCCTCGGCGACCTTATTGACCGCGCGCAGGAGCGAGCCGGCGTGCGTCCCCTCTTCCTCGTCGATCGCGCGGCATTTCTCGCATTCGCAGTATCCTTCGCAGTCGTTCTGACTGACGTCGATAAACGTCGCGCCCGGATTGTTGCGCGCCGCCTCGCGCGCGTTTTTAATCATCTCCTCGACCATTTCGTCGTTCGAGAAGCACAGCTGCGTGCCGCGGCCGTACGCCTGGCCCGGTTCAAGCTGATCCTCCATTCCCCAGCAGAAAGGCGCGCCGACGCGGCGAACCCCGTCGATTTCCGCGAACCAGTCCGGATGCTCGCGGAAGTACTCTTTGGGCGGAATGAGCGTAAACGCGGAATGACAGCCGAAAATGAACTCGTTTTTACCGCCGAATTCGGGCGGAATGTGCGCCGAGTCGCCGTTGCAGCGGATTCGCGGCGCGTACGGACTGGTAAACGCGTCGCGATAGAACGATTCGCGATATTCCATCGGAGGCGCGTAGCGGACGTCGAGCGAGTCGTCGAGCGTTACGGTCGGGCGCGACGGAACGCGCTCGAACTGCGACGAAAACCAGCGGACGCCGAGCGCGTTTTCGAGAAATTCATAGACGGCGTACAGGGAGCCGCGCGGCGCGGAACCGGTGAGTACGACGCACGTTCCGACGACTTTCACGGCGATTTCGTCGCTCTTGAACGACGATTCGTCGAATCCGCCAAGCGCGCGGCTCGAAACGGGGCCCGGTCCGACGATAAACAGCTTCGCGCCGTCGAACGAATCGACCGAATCTTCTGAAATAATCGGAAGTTCCGCGCCCGTCGCGCGCTTAAAATAAGTTTGAAGTTCTTTCGCGGCGGTCTGTTGGACTGGGGTCGCGTTTGCGGGCGTCAGGATTTTATACTCAGATTTCCCGGAATCGGCTAATTTCAATTCGCCGGCTAAAGCTTCGGCGCCAAGGGCGACGGCAACCGCCGCGGCGGTCAGAAGCAAGGCAAGAACGTGTTTTCTCATTTGTTTTCATCCGTTTTTCGGGGAACAAGTTTAACGACGGCAAATCCGTACGCGGGAAGGTCGACGGACAGCCCCCCGTCTTTCAAGAGGACGCCCGCGTTGGAAATAAGGAGCTCGACGGCCGCGGGGCCGTCTGGGAATCGGAAGTTCTCCCGTTTGGGAGTTTGCGTCAAATTAAAGACGCACCAAACCGTCTCGTCGGCGCTCTTGCGCAGGAACGCGGCGCAGTCGTCGGGATTGTCCGGCGTCAGCCATTCGAGTTCGGGCGACGTAAACGCGGCGTGCTCGCGGCGCATTTTTATGAGCTTTTGAACGTACGCGAATCGGTCTCGGCCCGACGGAGTCTCCGCCTTCGACCAGTCGATCGGCAGTTTGCCGAAAATCGAATGGCGGTTGGCGTCGGCGATTTCCTGACCGTTATAGAGCATCGGCGTTCCGTCGACCGTAAAGATCAGCGCGAGCGCCATGCGGACGCCGGCGTCGCCCCAACGCGTTTCGCGGCGGTTCTCATAGTCGTCGTTGGCGATATCGTGGTTGTCGAAATAACGCACAAACCGCGTCCCTTTGGGCCGCTCTCCGGCGACCTTCGTCCAGCTCTTGGAAATCTCGTCGGCGCTCTTCTTGCCCGACATAACCGCGTTGAGCGCGTCAAAAAACGGAAAGCCGTAATTGAGGTCCATCGTTTCAAGCTGATCTTCCCGGCGCGTCCCTTCCGAAAAAAGTATCATGCCGGGGCGGATCGCGTCGAGACGTTTGCGGACTTCAAGCCAAAAATCGAGCGGAACGCCGTCCCCGACGTCAAGTCGGAAACCGTCGACGTTGAAATCGCGCGTCCAAAATTCTATATTGCTCCACAGGTATTCGCGCAATTCGGGCGACTCAAAGTTCAAGCCGGGAAATCCCCACGCCGCGTTGAGAATCCCGCCCTGTCCGTCCCGCTTAACGAAATCGGGACGCTCCTCGATAAAAACGGCCGTAGGACCGCAGTGTAAGTAGACTAAATCGAACAGAACCTTCAGCCCGAGCTCGTGCGCCGCGTCGACAAACGCGTGAAGGTCCGCCTCCGTTCCGTATTCCGGATCGACGCTGAAGTAATCTTTAATGCGGTACGGATTGCGCGGATTGTTCATGCCCGACTTCTTCTGACGCGGCGACCAAAATTCCTGTCGGGAATCGTCGTCGGAGAGCATGAACGGGCAGAGATAGACGACCGTCGCGCCCAGTTCCGCAATTTTCGGCAGCTTCTCTTTTGCGGCGGCAAGCGTCCCTTCCGGAGTAAACGCGCGGAGATTGATCTGATAGATTACGCCGCGCGTTACCGCGTCGGTCGTCGGACGCGCGGACCGATCCGCCAATCCGTCCCCAAGAGCCGTTTTTAACGAGCCCATACAGAAAACGACCGCGCAAATTGTTAAAAAAGCGCTATACTTTTTCGTGTTCATTGTCGATTTTCCATAATGCGTCCGCTCTAATATTTTTTACTTGACGCCGCGGACTATTAACGTTACAATAAACGTCAAGCGCGTTCGGAAGCCGATTGTATCAGCGCGAACGCGCCGCGTCAAGATACTGATTTCAGGCGTGCGGCGTCGGGCCGTCCGACCGTTCCGCCGTCTCCGTTTACTCTCGGACTTACGCCCAAACGCGCGAGTCTCCCCGGCCAAAATGACAAAAATTATCGGCCTCGTCGACTGCGACAGTTTCTTCGCGTCGTGCGAAAAAGTCTTTCGTCCCGATTGGGCGCGGCGTCCTATCGTCGTTCTCTCGAACAACGACGGCTGCGTCGTCGCGCGATCGCCGGAGGCGAAAGCCCTGCAGATTCCGATGGGCGAACCGTATTTCAAATTGAAATCGTTCGCGGAATCGCACGGCGTCGTCGTTCGGTCGGGCAATTTCGCGCTCTACGGCGACCTTAGCGAACGCGTCGTTCAGACGCTCTCGCGATGGACGCCGCTCGTCGACGTCTATTCGATCGACGAAGCGTTCCTCGATCTTACGGGCCGCTTTGTCGACGCAAACGAGCGCTTTCACGGCCTCGCCGACGATCCGGACGACGGGAAAGCGCTTGGCGACATACCGCGCCAGACCCGGGAAGAACTCGAAGCGCTCGCCGAGGAGATCGTAACGACGACGCGGCGCTGGACGGGCATTCCCGTCTCGTTGGGGCTCGCGCCGACGCGCACGCTCGCCAAAGCGGCAAGCCGGCTCGCCAAAGACGAATGCGCCAAGACGGGCAAAAAGTACGCGCTCCTCTTCAGCCGGGAAGAACGCGCCGCGGGGCTCCGGCGGCTGCCCGTCGATAAAGTGTGGGGCGTCGGCAGACGGCTTTCGGCGACCTTTCTCAAAACGGGCGTTCGCACCGCGTTCGATCTCGCCAAGCTTGATCCCAAGTTTATGCGCGAATCCTTTTCGATCGTTCAAGAGAAGCTCGTCCGGGAGCTGCGCGGAGAACAGGAGTACGACGTGGAACCTCCGGAACCGCAGAAGTCGCTCCAAATTTCGCGCTCGTTCGGAGAAAATATCGAGTCGCTCGAAGAGCTGGAGAAGCCGATCGCCACGTTTGCCGCCAAGGCCGGCGCTAAAATGCGCGCGCGCCAAATCGTCGCGTCCGGACTCTACGTCTATATAACGACGAACCGCCACAGCGAACGCGCGCCGCAGCGCTGCGTCGGCGCCGCGATGAACTTCCCCAAGCCGACCAACTCGACGCCCGAACTCATTGAAGTCGCGCTCAAACTTGCCCGCCAGCTCTACGCGCCGGGCTACGGCTATAAAAAGGCGGGCGTCGTCGCGCTTGCGACGGTCGACGAAACGGTCGCGGCGGAACGTCAATATCTGTTTGATCCCGATCCGAACCGTCCGCAGGAAAGGCGCGACCGCGATCAAAGACTCTGCCGCGCGCTCGATTCGCTCAACGCGCGCATGGGAGGAGGCGCCGTATTCTTCGCGGCCGAAGGAATACGCCGCGCATGGCGGCCGAACTCGTCGTTCGTTTCTCCGAGCTATACTTCCGACTGGTCTTTTATTCCGTCCGCGCGCTGAATACCGCGCCGCGCGGAAGAGCGTCAAAATTTCTCCGTCATGTTGTATTTCAAACGTCCCGCGCTATAATCTACCGCAGACGAACGCGCATGTCGCGCGGCCAAAAACAATTTGGAATCAGACAGGCGAGAATTTATGTACAGTAAAGAAAAGTTGGCGGCGATCCTCCGCGAAAATTCTCTCAAAATTGCCCCGGAGGGCGAGTTCTTCACCTTGGCGTCGGGCAAAAAGTCGAAGTATTACTGCGACGGTCGAATGACGACTCTCGATTCTCACGGCGCCACGCTTATCGGCGAAGGGATTCTCGATCTGATTTTAGCGAAAGGCGAGCTCCCGAACGCCGTCGGCGGCATGACGCTCGGCGCCGATCCGATCTGCGCCGCGATCATTACGGTCGCGGGCATGCGCGGACTTGACCTCAAAGGTTTTATCGTTCGCAAAGAGACCAAAGACCACGGAACAAAGAAATACGTCGAAGGCCCGGTTAAGGCGGGAGACCGCGTAATCGTCGTCGAGGACGTCGTTACGACCGGCGGAAGCTCGCTCAAAGCGATCGAGCGGCTCGAAGCCGAAGGGATTAAAGTCGACGGCGTCATTGCGATTCTCGACCGCATGGAAGGGGGCGCACAAGCGTTTACCGATCGCGGCTACTCGTTCCAGTCCCTTTTCACAATCGCCGACTTCGGAATCGAACCGCCGCAAGCGTGATTTTGAAGCAGCCGCGCTTCGCGGTCCGCGACGGCGCGCAACTCGATAAACCAGCACGTTATAAGGAGATGAAAATGAACTGTACGCGCCGTTCTTTCTTTGGCGCCGCCGGCGCGGTCGCCGCGGGGCTCGCGTTCAACGAAACAGCCGCGCTCAGCGCGCAGGAAACGCCAGCGGCGCGCGAGCCGAAATTTGAGCTCGGCGTCGCGTCGTATTCGTTCCGGAATTTTAACGTCGATCAGCTCATTAACTGGTGCAAAAAAGCGGAGATTAAAAAAGTTACGCTCAAAGAGATGCACCTATCGCTCAAATCGACCGACGAAGAATGCGCCGCTATGGCGAAGAAATTCAAGGACGCGGGGCTGGAAATCTACTCCTGCGGCGTCGTCTATATGTCGAAACAGGAAGACGTCGACAACGCGTTCCGTTACGCCAAGGCGCTCGGATGCGTCTCGATCGTCGGCGTGCCCGATTGGTCGCTCCTCCCTTACGCCGAACAGAAAGTTAAAGAGACGGGGATTCTTCTCGCGATTCACAACCACGGGCCCGAGGACAAGCGCTATCCGACGGCGCAATCCGTCTGGGAACGCGTTAAAGATTTGGATCCCGGAGTCGGTATCGCGCTCGACACGGGGCACGCGATCCGCGCCGGCGAAGATCCGATCAAGGCGATTCGCGAATATCACGACCGCATCTTCGACTTCCACGTCAAGGACATGACCGAATGGAAGCCTTCCGGACACGGCGTTATCTGCGGGCACGGCTCCATGGACCTGCTCGGGCTCATGCGCGTTCTCATTGAAGTCGGATACGACCGCGTTTGCCCGTTCGAATATGAAATCGACGCAAACGATCCGTTCCCGGGCTTTATGGAATCGCTCGGTTACGTGCGCGGTCTACTCGCCGCCATTAAAGCCGGGGTCTGACAAACGACTCATAACGGCGCGAAGGTAATTGACGCGCGGCGCGAGGTTCCACGCGGCGCGCGTTCAAACGACGACTAAAGATAAATACGCAAACGCAATATGGACTTCTCAAAATTCGACTGGAAATTCAATCTCTTTGGAATTCCCGTGCGCGTTATGGCGACCTTTTGGCTCGTTTGCGTATTTTTCTCTCCGTTCTCCTCCGGAAACGACGGACCGTGGCTCTTCGGTCTGCTCGGTTGGTCCGCGGCGATGCTGCTAACGTTCCTCGCGCATGAGTTCGGACACGCGCTCTCTATGCGAAAGCTTTACGGGGGCGTTCCACAAATTGACCTTGGAATCGGTCATACGCAAAGCGGCGCGTTCGTCTTCGGCGGGCTGACGACCGCGCGCACGCGCGACGTCTCGTTTGGCAAACACGCGTTAACTTCCGCGGCGGGCCCCCTCGCGGAGCTTGCGTCCGTACTCGTTTTCGTTATTATTCTCAGTCTTTTCGGAACGCGGTTTGAAATTTCGACTTCGCTCTTTGGCATTCCCGTTCTAACTCCTCTTGTGGAAAGCTTTACGTCGATTATCAAATCGCCGGCCGCGCTTTACTTCGTCTATTACTTCGCTCACGGATTCATTTGGCTGGGAATCGTTTGGGGGCTCTTTAATCTTGCGCCGATCTTCCCGTGCGACGGAGGACAGATTCTCCTCGCCGTACTCGGTAAAAGCTTAGGCCCTTCCGGCGTTAGACTTACGTTTGGTATTTCGTTCATTCTTGCCGTCGCCGTCGCCGCGTACTTTCTCTTGAACGGAAGCGTCTTCATGCCCCTGTTCTTCGGATACACCGCCTACCAAAACTACAACTTAATGAGAAGCATGGGACGGTAACGCCTCCATCTTTAAAATAGACAAACCGCACAGTTTAAAAAGCGCGCGGCGCCCAGCTAAGTCTCAACGTCATTTTCAATTATCCGCTTTACAGAACGTGCGAAAAGGTTATAATCCGTCGAGGAACGCGAGGCTTCCATCTCTCGTCTGAAAGCTCGCGTTTTAACAGAAATTGACGGGACAACCCCCTCTATAAACGCCGCGTAAGATCGTAAGAAAGGACGATATCTTGGTAGACCTTTTCATTCTGAACGTCTCGATTATTTTAATATCCGGTTTTGTCGCGGGATGCGTCTGTAAATATTTTAAAATTTCCCCTCTGATCGGTTATCTTCTCATTGGAGCGTTAATCGGTCCCGGCGGTTTGGATCTTACGCTCTCGAAGGAACTTAAAAAGGAAAACGCGGGTGAAGCGAAAATCACGCGCCTCGCAGAAGAGCATGAGGCCGCCGACAAAAATCGGCAAAACGCCGCTCTGTCCCCAACCGAATCCGGCGCCGTTTCGCTAAATCCGGCCGACGCGCTCAACGAGCGGGAAGCCGTCGAGCTTGCCGAAGAAGAAGAGCTGCAGGGCGCGAACGTTCCGGCAAGCGAGACGGAAATAATCGTTTCAGATCCCAACGCGTCAATTCAAGAGTCGATTAAAGAACAGGAAAAACTTGAAAAAAGAATTGACGACGCTCACGCCAGCGCGGAGGCGGTCAACCTCCTCACCGAGTTCGGCTGCTTGCTCTTGCTCTTTGCGATTGGAATCGAGTTTACCTTCGACAAACTAACCGCAACGGCGAAGTACATGTTCGTCGGCGGAACCTTGCAGATGGGCGTTACGATTGCGGTGACAATGTTGATCTGCCATTTCTTCGGCATGACGTGGGTTGCGGGACTTGCGATAGGAAGCGTCGTCGCCTTGAGCTCGACGGCGCTCGTCTATCGAAGTATGACGGACTTGGGGCAGGCGGATACCAAGCGCGCGCAAGCGACCCTTGGACTCCTCATCTTTCAGGATTTAGCGCTCGTTCCCCTTCTCCTCGTTTTGCCGCGCGTTCTCGGCGCCGAAAGCAGCGGCGACGTCGCGCTCTGGGTTCAGAATCCGTGGATCGACATGGCGTTTAAATCCATTGCGTTCTGCGCGATCGTACTCATCTTGAAGTTCGCAAACGTCAATTACACGATTCCGCG
Organism: uncultured Planctomycetales bacterium; assembly: GCA_946541595.1. GTDB lineage: Bacteria > Planctomycetota > Planctomycetia > Pirellulales > Thermoguttaceae > RUG369. Next base: position 5,210 of record CAMNJU010000086.1, on the reverse strand, counting down.
GCTGGCGAAACTGCAGTCCAACGACATGGTCATTCTCTACGCGATTCTCGTCCTCGTGGGCATGTGCCTTGTCGCGAAACTGCTCGGCCTCACGCCCGCGCTCGGCGCGCTCGCGGCCGGCGTCGCGCTCGGGGAGAATCGGCTCACGCACCAGATCGACGCGCTCGTTATGCCGTTCCGCGAGACGTTCTCCGCAATGTTCTTTATCTCGCTCGGCATGATGACGGACTTTGCCTACGTCTTCGAGCATCCGGTCGTCTGTCTTCTGACGCTCGCGGGCGCGATTCTGTCCAAGGCGCTCTGCGCGACGGGCGCGCTTAAAGCGTGCGGCATGGATTTCCGCGGCGCGCTCGCCTTCGGAACGAGTATTTCGCAGATCGGAGAACTCGCCTTTATGATTCTGGCGCTGGCCTACTCCGCGCATGCGATTAAAGAATCGACGTATAACACAATGCTCTTCGTTTCCGTTGCGTCGCTTGTCGTTACCCCTTATATGGTCAAGCTCGCGCTTACGAAGTTCGGTATGAAACCGGAAGAATTAACCCCGACCAACTCCGACGAAGCGATCGCGCCCGAACTGCGCGAAAGAATCAAGAAGTCGGCGGGACACGTCGTTATTGTCGGCGCGGGCCACATTGGCAAACGCGTCGCCGACGAAATTGTGTCGCTGGGAGGGAGCGTATGCCTCGTCGATTTCAATCCCGTCAATCTCCATCCGTTTGAACAAAACGGAATAGCGACCGTTGTCGGCGACGGCGCCGACCAGAAGAATCTGCGCGCGGCGGGCATAGACTACGCCGACGCGGTCTTCGTTACCGTTCCGCGAGACGACCTTTCGCTCAACGTCGTACGTTCGGCGCGCGATATGAACCCGACGCTGCAAATCGTCGCGCGGGCGCGATACAATCTCAACGTGTCGCTCCTCAAACGCGCGGGCGCAAACCGCGTCTTCTGCGAGGAAGAGCGAATCGCCGACGAGATTGTCGATATTCTCAAGCGGTATGCGGAGGAATCCAAACGCCTTGCGGCGTCCGCCGGCGCCTAGTCCGAGCCGACGGGGAACGCGGCGCCGATTACTCGGTATGTTTCGAACGTCCGCTTCATCCTCCGGCCGTTTGATAAATTGAACGGTCGGTCCTGCAGGAGGAAAGCCTATGAAACGCTTCACATTTGTTATGGCGTCGCTCGTTCTCGTTCTGACGTCTGCGTCCGTCCTACTGGCCGCGTCCCCGACGCCGCGTCTCAAAGTCAGCGACAATCGCCGGTTTCTGGTTACGGAAGAAGACAAGCCGTTCTTCTGGCTGGGGGATACGGCGTGGGAGCTCTTTCACCGCCTCAATAAAGAAGATACGGTCGCTTATCTCGACAACCGTCAGAAGCTGGGTTACACCGTAATTCAGGCGGTCGTCGTCGCGGAACTCGACGGCAAAACAAAGCCCAGCGCGGAAGGATTTCTGCCCTTTGGGCCCGACCCCGCCGCCCCGATTCCGCTCGAAAATCCGGGCGAATACGACGACTACTGGGATCGCGTCGATTTCGTCGTCGACGAAGCGAACAAACGCGGAATGTACGTCGGCATGCTGCCTACTTGGGGGCGGTATTGGCATGACGAAACGTTCTTTAATCCGGAAAACGCGGGCCAATATGGCGAATGGCTCGGCAAACGGTATAAGGACAAGGGCGTCGTATGGATTCTCGGAGGGGACAGAACGGTCGACAATGAGAACCAGCGCAAAACGGTCGAAGAGATGGCGCGCGGATTAAAGCGCGGCGACGGCGGCGTTCATCTCGCGACGTTCCATCCCAGCGGAGGACGCGGATCCTCTGAATATTGGCACGATTCCGATTGGCTCGACTTCAATATGCGCCAGAACGGGCATAACCTTGAATTCAACTCGTACAAAGGCGATTGCGACGATTACGCGCGCGAGCCCGTCAAGCCGTTTCTCGACGGCGAACCGGTCTACGAAGATCACCCCGTCAGTTTTAATCCCGACGTTTTAGGGCATACAACCGCCGCCGACGTTCGCCGCCCGTTATACTGGGATCTCTTTAACGGGGCGTTCGGCCATACGTACGGATGCCACGCCATTTGGCAGATGTTCGACCCCGACAATCCGAATAACTGGGAAGTCAACCGTCCGTTAACGTCGTGGCGGGAAGCGCTCGACGCGCCCGGCGCCGCCCAGATGCAGTTCGCGCGGCGGCTGCTGGAATCGCGGCCGTTTCTGACGCGCGTGCCCGACATGGCGCTCGTCGCGCCCGACCGCGTCGCCAGTTCGGTTCCCGGGGAAGGAACACGGCGGTTCGCCGCGACGCGCGACCAAGACGGAACGTACGCCATGATCTATTTCCCGATCAGCCGCGCCGCGACGGTCAACGTCGCGCTCATTAAGGGCGAAACGCTCCGCGCGTACTGGTACGATCCGCGAACCGGAACCGCGACGGAAATTGGCGAATTCGCCAACGAAGGCCGACGCCGTTTTGCCCCTCCGACTTTGGGCGAGCAGCTCGACTGGATTCTCGTAATTGACGACGCGGCGAAGAATTACCCCGCGCCCGGCGCTCAAAAGGAATAAATCGCGCGGAAAACACGCGGAAACGCTATAAAAAAACCGAGCCGCCCTCGCAAACAAGAGCGGCTCGGTTTTCTATTGGCCGGCCAACAAAGCGTGACGCGTCGGCTTATTAGAGCCGCCAGTACGCGTAGCCCGCCTTCTCATATTCGGCGCGGCTGAGAATCCCCTTGATATCAAGGAGCGCTTTTTGCCCTTCTCCAAAGAACGAATCGATTTCGCTCATTGAGAAGTTGGCAAATTGCGCGTGAGCCACGGCAAGAATGACCGCGTCCATATTCTTGACTTCCGATTTATCGACAAACTTGACGCCATAGAGGCGTTCCGCTTCGGCCGCGTCGGCGATCGGGTCGGCGATTACGGGTTCGATTCCGTATTCGCGCAGTTCCTTAACGATGTCGAACACCTTGCTGTTGCGCGTGTCGGGACAGTTCTCTTTAAAGGTAAAGCCCAAGATGGCGACTCGCGCGTTTTTCACGTGCTTGTCGACTTTGATGAGCGTCTTAATGCAGTTTTCCGCGACGTACTTGCCCATACTGTCGTTAATGCGGCGGCCGGAAAGAATAATCTGGCTGTGATAGCCCAAATCTTCCGCTTTATACGTCAGATAATAGGGATCGACGCCGATGCAGTGCCCGCCGACGAGACCGGGCGTGAACTTTAAGAAATTCCACTTCGTTCCGGCGGCTTCGAGCACCGACTTTGTATCGATTCCCATCTTATTAAAGATGATCGACAGCTCGTTCATAAACGCGATATTGACGTCGCGCTGGCTGTTTTCAATGACTTTAGCCGCTTCCGCGACCTTAATGCACGGCGCGCGGTGAACGCCCGCGGCAACGACCAACTCGTAGACTTTCGCGACGAGATCGAGCGTTTCTTCGTCCATGCCGGATACGATTTTCGTAATCGTTTCAAGCCGGTGCACCTTGTCGCCCGGGTTAATGCGTTCGGGCGAATAGCCGACTTTGAAGTCGACTCCGCACTTGAGCCCCGATTCTTTTTCCAGAATCGGCACGCACACGTCTTCCGTAACGCCGGGATAGACCGTCGATTCAAAGACCACGACGCTCCCTTTGGTCAGGTTGCGGCCAAGGATTCGGCTCGCGCCCTCGACCGGCGTCAGGTCCGGCGTATGATCTTCGTAGACGGGCGTCGGAACCGCGACGATATGAAACCGCGCTTTGCGCAAATCTTCCTCGTTCGCGGTAAACTGAACGGCGGTCGCTTTAATCGCTTCGTCGCCTACTTCGCGCGTCGGATCGACTCCGGACTTATACAAATCGATTTTCTCTTTATTCAAGTCGAAACCGATCACATTGATCTTTTTGGCAAACGCAACCGCGATCGGCATGCCGACGTACCCAAGGCCGACAAGGGATAACGACTCTTTTTTATTAACGAGATCGTCAAATCGCAACATGGCAAAAGTCCTTACAGGTCTATAACTCCAAAGGGACCAAACTTCGACGCGCACGCGCCTCCGCAAAGGTCAAACGCCGATCCCGCCGCATGAGACGCGGCGCGGCTACTCCGCTTAATTCTATCTGATTCCCAAATAAGTCAATATCCGCGCGCAACGGAATCTCCCGGCGAGCTGTTCGAGAATTCGGAATCCCAACTGAAGCGCAAACGCGACCGCGAGAGGCGCAAGAACGATCCCAACGACTGAACTCTGCGGAATAAGCTGCTTGACAAGTCCGACAAACGGCATGTGATAAAGGTAAATCGCAAACGACTTTTTACCCAAATCTTTCAAGAGAGCGCTCTTGGCAAAAAGATTCGCTAAGCCGATAAACGCTATCCCCGCTCCGACCTCAATTGGAATAGCGAACGCCGAAGCGTATCCGGACGGCAGGTCGATTGAAAAGTCGTCGAAATAAAATCTCCCGTAAACGCCCAGCGCCGCCAACGCCGCCCCAACCACAAAAAGAATAGGACGCCTTTTCTCAAAGAGTCGCAGACTTTCAGAACGCCGCGCAAGCATCCCCAATCCGAAAAAGCCAAACCAGTTGAACGGATTGACGTATGCGGTAAACCATTCGCAGTAAGGAATCAAACCGAGCCGCGTCATGTAGACGGAAGCGACGGTAAGCGCGACGGTAAGCCAGATATTGACGCGACCGGTAACGACCTTAAACCACGCGAAACAGAACATAAGCGCCGTCGTAAAATAGAGCCATGATCCCAAGCCGAGAAACCACATGCAAAAGCGCTGCGGAACGTCGGCAAAATTACGGTCCTTGAGCGAATAGAGCGCGAAAGTAACGCACGCGCCGATAAACCAAGGGAGAACGACCGTCGTCAATTTCTTCTTCCAGAAGGGCGCGAAATCGCCCGGGGAACGGCGGTAGAAAAAGCCGGCTGCAAAAAAGAAGCAGGGAACGCCCAAATTGCCGCACACGCTCCGCAGCTTTTCCGCGAGCGCCGCGGCGTCCCCGTCGGCCGCGCCCATAACAAAATGCGCGCATATGACCGAAATAATCGCCAGCCCCTTCAAGACATAAAACGCCGCGCTCTGCCGTTCAGTAACGGGCGGAAGCGCCGGGAAAGAGGAATTGGCGGTCGGGGAGGAAGCTCGCAAAGGCGCGTCCGCGTCGGTATCGGTTGAAACGGTTGTCTGATTGTCGTCTG
>CAMNJU010000085.1 GCA_946541595.1 uncultured Planctomycetales bacterium | reverse complement strand
AGTCACGTCGGTCTCAACGGCGTAGTCTCCCCAGCCGTTTTCGCCGTAAAGCCGCTTGCCAAAACAGTCTTTAGCCGAGGTCAGAACGCCGTCTTTTACTCGCCATGAACCGTCGCTGTAGCCGGGCTTGTCGATATTCTCTGAGAAGAAGTCCACCGCGCGGCAGCTATCGGCGCGCCGGAATTCCAGTTTGTCCACGAGAAAGGATCCGCGTTCGCAGGCGACGGTCACGCGGCTCGTTCCCGACGGCAGGGAGACGCCCCGGCAGACGGCGGCGTTAAATTCCCGGCCCGGCTGCAGTTCGAACGAAAACGTGCGGCCGCCGGCTGCGGCAATAGAGGCGGCGCTCGCGCCCAGAGAACGGCAGCGCAGCGCGACGTCGTATTCGCCGGCCTCGCTCGCGACGACGTCGAACGTCAGCGAATCGCCGTGCGTAAGTTCAAGCGCGTCAATAGACTTATTCCCGTCCTCGACCGTCTGAGGCCGCGCGCCCCGATCGGAAACGCGATACGCGGCGAACGCCGCGCCGGGAACGTGCTCCGCCAAGCCGCGCGCGGAGGAACCGCCGGTCGCGCGCGTTGCGCCGATAAATCCGAACGCGGCGTCGGCGCCGTCGGAGAAATACCCGATCGCTCCGGATGGCGCGCCGCTCTCAAATTCCGCGACGCGCCGATCGTCGACCGAAACGGTAAAGTTACGGCCCGCCCGTTCGACCTGAACGGACCGGAACGAGGCGAACGAAATCGTCTGACCGAAGGATTTAGGAATCGGAACGCTTTTTGCGGTAATCTCGCCGTCGAGGCAAGTCGCGATCTCTATCTGTCCTGACGCGGGCGCAATCGACACGCGGCCCCAATTCCGCGCGTCGGCATAGCAGAAGAGCGCGCCCGCCTTGCCCGAATTCGTACGGAACGCGATATTAAATTCTGCGGTAAAATCGCCTTCTACCGTCTCACGCGTCGCAAGGGCGCGGGTTCCGTCTTCAAGGGCGACCGTTCGCAGCGCGTCGAGATCGGCGTCCGACTCCGGCCAGTAACCGACGTCGGGGCCGGGAACGGTCTGCGGCTCGCGCGTCGGTCCGGCCGCGTAGACGGCGCCCTTATTTAGAACGAGCCTGTCGATATTCATTTCCCGGACGGGCCAGCCTCTAATATGTCCGCGCCCGACGAGCGAATGGTAGACGATGTAGTAAAGATCGAGATTAGGCCCTTTAACGACGGAATTATGACCGATTCCAAAGAGTTTGCCTTCGGTCGAAAGAAGAATGGGATTGTTAGAACAGGGCGCGAATTTAACGGGCGACTCGCCCACGCCCGCATTAATGCGGTATCCGCGGCTGAAGACGTGATTTCCCGTGTACGTCGCGTAATAGAAGCCGTCGTTCTTAAAGACGGTCGGCCCTTCCGTCCAACCGCGCATAAACAGGCCCGTCTCGATCGGGCGCGGATCGACTTGCGTCTCCGTCGTCATGCGGTACGCTAAAACGCCGCGATCGGACGCCGAATAGAAATACCCTTCTCCGCCGTCGTCGATAAAGACGGAACCGTCGATCGACAGGCCGAAGTTATCGGTCGCGCGCTCGAAGGGGCCGGTCGGCGACTCAGACCGATAGATATAGTGCCCTTTGCCCGCAGGCGACGTTACCATATAGAACGCGTCGTGCCCGCGAAAGATTTCGGGCGCGTAGGCGCCTTTCGTCGTCGGATCGACCGCGCACAGCCCTTCGTAACGCCATGAAACGAGATCGCGCGAACTCCAGCATTTGACGCCGACTTGGTCGTCGCGCGTACTCGGATAGAGATAATACCGCCCGTTATAGCGCATAACGAACGGATCGCCGAACCCGTAATCTTCCCACGCGTCTCCGATTTGCGCGGAAACGGGATTGCGGTATTCCGCGCCGTCAAGATTCGCAGACGCAAGAAAGGCCCAAACCGACGCCAAAACCGTTCCCATAATGAATCGGGAGCAAGAAAACAACATAACGACGCCCTTTTTCTATTCACACGGCCCGCAAACAGCGTTCCGCAGTCTGTTCGGGCGCGCAAACCGGCGCCCGCGCCCCATTGTATCACACGGAAGGGCGCGGGTCGACGTCTTTGAAAAAGAAAGGCGCGGGGAAAATAGAGTTCGGCGGGAAAAAGGGCGGCGTTCAAGCGCTCTCGGCGGAATCGCTCTTTTTTGAAGTTCCGGCGTACGATTTGAGAACCGCCAGCCACAGCCCGGTCAGCGCGAGCGCGAATCCCCCAAGACAACCGAGGCAAAAGATTATTTTAGAGCCGGTTCCAAAGATACCGCCCATATGACATTCGCGAACTATTGCGCGCAATTGCCCGCGCGGCGTCATGTCGCGAAAACCTGTCTTCTTAACGAGCGTGTAATCTTCGGCGTTCCAGTAGTATACGGTCGGCGCGGCGAAGGACCAGAATCCGCCGCCGGTTACTTCGACGGAAAGGGCCTGCTTTTTCGGATCTCGGGGCGCGGTTATCTTCAGCGCGCGTCCGTCCGCGTCGGCTAAGCAGAACCGCGCCAGGGCGTCTAAAGAATGTTCTTCCAACGGTTTCACGGACGCGTTTTGCGCGTCGGCGAGCGCCAGACGGGGCGCGAAATCAGAATGAACTTCCCCAAACGCAAAGATAACGCCGGTTACCGACAGGATCAGGAGCGGAACGAGCGTATAGAAACCGACGGCGTTATGGAGATCGAAAAAGACGCGTTTCGCGCCGCCGTTCCATTTGACCGTCAGACGCGCTTTTAAGCCGGAAAGCTTTTGCGGCAGCCACAGTCGGAGTCCGGTAAGGAGAAGGAAAAGCATAACGCCGGAGCAGACGTCGACAAGGGGCCGCCCGATATGCTTCGGGAGATTGAGCCGCGTATGCCATCGCCGAACCCCTTTGAAGAACGGCGTCGACTTATCCGCGCCCGAGCCGGTAACTTTACCCGAGTAAGGATCGACGTCGCAAAGGACGCGCATCTTTCCCTGCTCGCCGTCCCGGCGCAAAAGAACGCGCGCGGCGCGGCGCGGATCCGCAGGAAGAACGACCGTTTCCGCCTTGGCGTTCCATTCCTTTTCAACGGTTTCGACGAGCGCGTCGACCGTCATGCGTTCGGCGCGCGCCTCGACGTAATAGCGTTCCGGCTCGACGGCGCGTCCAAGCTCGTCCCGAAAGAGATAGAGACAGCCGGTAACGCAAACGATCGCGCATACGGCGGAACAGATCCAGCCAAGCGTATGATGAATCTGCCGCCACGTTTTTCTGGCAAAGACTGCGTCAAGCCGTTTCTTCACGCTCAGTTCTCCCCGCCGTTAACTTTGGATTCGTCCGATTTGCGAATCTCTTCGAAATAAGAGCGAACGACGCGCCGGCGTTCGATCGGAACGGAATCGGCGTCGAGCGCCGCTTCGATCTGCTTGACGTATTCGCGCTCTTTTTCGTCGCGCTCGCGCCGCAGTTCCGCCGCCTGTCCTGAACCTGCCGCGACCGTCTCCACGCTCGACGTCCCTTCGTCCCCTTCCTTGCCGGAGACGCGCGTTAATGTTTTTTCCGTCGCCATTTGCGAATCGGATCCGGAAAGAGGATCGCTCGCAAGTCCGGTCGAGCCGGTCGGGCGCTTGCCGTCCCCTTCCGCCTTCGCGCCGTTTGCCGTTTGCGCCGACGAATCTTTCTGGCCCGCCCCGCCCGACTGCTGGGCGTTCGACGGACAGTTCGCCGTGCATGTCGAGCACGCGCCCGCGCAGTTCGATTTGCACAGGCCAAGCCGCGCAAGTTGGCAGTTCAACTGCTTTTCCGTCTCTTTGTTCGTCAGATGCTTGCGCAGTTTGCCCGCCATTTTGCACGCGGCGTCTTTGCACGAAGCGCACTTGCCGCTCTGGAGTTCGTCGGCGAGCTGTTCGGTCAGCTGCGCCGTCTGCTCGTCTTTCCGACTGCGCAGAATCTCCGCCGCCGCCTTGAGCCGATCGGCGAGCGCCTGACGGTCGCGCACGCTCATCTTTTCGAAATCGAGCTTTTCGAGCTCGTCGGCCGCCGTTCCGTAATCCCCTTCCGCGAGCGCGGTGGAGAGTGTGTGCGTCGACTCGATCGCGCCGAACGCCTCGCCGAGGTCTTTGAGCGACTTTTCCGTCTTTTCGACGCCGCAAGCGGCAATTGTATTTTTAATCTCTTGCTCCATTTGCGCGATAATCGACGTTCCCTTTTTCGGATCGTCGTTATTGGCGTCAAATTCGTCGACGAGCTCCTGCAGCCGCGTCGACAGGGCGCGCAGTTCCGCGTTTTCCGGATCCGCGTCGGCGAGCTCCCTAACAGGCGCGAGAAGATTGTCGTGCAGCTCCCTCGAAACGCTCAGCGACGTCTCGTTCGGCGTCTTTGCGAGCGCCTGGTCCGCGTTCGGCTTCCATAGGACAAACGCGAGCGCGGCGACGGCGGCGGCGAGGAGCGCCAGACGCGCGCGGCCGCCGCGCGGCTTAATGGAAACGACTTGACGCGGTTCGACCTGTTCTACGCGCTCGAGGCAGTCGAGCAGCTGCAGCCGTTCGAAATCGTTGACGCCGCCCGTTTCCGCGCGTTTAATCAGCTCCGACGCGGTGAGAAAACGGTCGTCGAAAGAATAGCGGCGGTCGATCGCCTTTTCCGCTTCATGCCGTTCGAAGCGCGCCGTAAAGAACGACGCGAGCGTCGCCGCGCACCCGATCGCAAACGTAATCCCGACAATAACGCCGGGCCCATACGCGAGCCTGCCAAACGCGACGCTCGAGGCGACGTAAACGACCGCCGCGCAAGTCGCGAACAGAAAACTGGAGCTCGCGGATTCCAAAAGGGACCGCAAATAGAGCCGGCGGCGCGCCTGAGATACGACGCGGCGCAACTTTTCCGTATTCAACGGAGTCCCGTTCTTTTCATTCTTCATAACAACGTCTTTCAATTGATTCGACGTAAGTAAACGTCGGCCGCAAAGGCAAACAACGCCAAACACAGTAAAAAAGAGCGCAACGGAAACGCGCGTTTGGGCTCAAACGGAATCTCCGCGTTCGCAATATCTTCCGGCGAGGGATTGTAGACGCCTCCGGTCTCGCGAGCGATCTCCCGCAGCGCGTCTTCGTTCGTCGCGCGGACGTCCGTCTCGCGGCTCTTTTCCGCGATGAACGCGCGCGAAGCCGTAAAGAGGGTCTCGTCCCCCTCGGCCGCGGTAACCGCCGCTGCGTATTTTATCCCCGTTCTAATCGGAAAAGACGCTTCGTAAAGGCCCGGCGCGCGCTGAACTGCCGTTATCTCGCTCCGAGCGCCGTTCGCGTCGACGACGGCCGCCTTAACGTCGACGCCGTTGAGAAAACGGTCGAACCGGTCGCGCGCGTCGACGCGCAAAGTCGCCGTATCGCCTTGCGCAACGACCGAAACGCGCGCGTTCGACGCGTCGCTCTGACGCGCGGCAAATCGCGCGACCTGCGCCCAGAACCGGGAGAAGTCGGGCCAATCGAGCCATTCGGCGGACCAGCGTCCGTCCGCGTCGGACATAAACGCGACGGTCGTTCCCAGTCCGTAGCGCCAGAACGCCAAGAGCGGATCGCCCCGTTCGGTCGTGAGCGCGACTTGGGCCGCGGGCTTTGCGCGGACTATCGCGTTCCCCAGCAGCGGAGGCGCCTCTTCTAAAGAGATATCGCCCAATATTTTCGCGCTCGAATTCTCTTCAAAGACAAGAAAGGGCTCCTCGCTGACCGCCGAACGGTCGGCCAGCCGGGTTTCGCGCGCGAAAATCTGCGGAACCGACCGCGGATCGTCGCAGAAGTAACTCCGACCGACGCCCTCCGACGCGATCTTCTCGAGGAGAAAACGGTCCGCGTCGGTCCCGATTCCGACGGTCGACACGGTAATCTTGCCGCCGACCGCGCGCCGGATCGTCTGTTCGTATTCGCCCGGAACGCTCAGGCCGTCGGAGAGCAGAATAATATGCTTAAATTTCGCGTTCACGCGGAGCAGATCGTCGGTCGCCTTCGCGAGCGCGGGATAGATATTCGTCGCGCCGTCGGCGGAAATCGCGCCGATCGTTTCGTTTAAGGCGGCAGGAGACGTTACGTTCTGAATCGGAACGACCTCGCGCGGCGCGTCGTCAAAGGCGATTACCGAGATAAAATCCTGCGGCGAGAGGAGTTCCACAACCCCTTGCGCAGCCTTTTTGGTCAGCTCCATTTTGTCGCCGTCCATCGAGCCGGAACGGTCGACGACGAGCGCGACGGCAAGACTTGGCTTCTCTTTTTCTTTTTCGAAGTCGGACGCTACAGGGAGGAGCGCGTCGAGCTCGGTATGTCCGTAACCGCCCGCGCCAAACGAATTTTCGCCGCCAATAACGACAAGTCCGCCCCCGAAATCGCGCGCGTATTCGCTAAGCGATTCAAGCTGACGCGTCGAGAGCGACGTCGCGGAAACGTCCGCTAAAACGATCTCGTCGAACGGCTCCATTTCAAGCGCGGATTCCGGCAGTCCTTCCAGCGGCCGCGTTTCAACCTCAAAATCCTGCGTGCGAAGGGCGGCGGCAAAGTTGCGCAAAGCGTCCGGCTCTTTGGCTGCGACGAGAATCTTCGGCTTGCCGTCGAGCGAAACGAACGCGCGCGCGGCGTCCGCGCCGACGGTTATCTCCTCCTCCGATTCAAGAATAGCGGAAACCTCAACCTCTTTATCCTTCGAACTTGCGGTAACGCTGAATGAAAACCTGTTCTCTCCGGCGGCTATCTTCTCTTCCCGGCGCGACACGAGCGCCCCGTTCGCGTAGACCGAAATAACGCCCCGCGTTTCCAAGACGCTCTGAACGACCGCTTCTACGTCGAACGGCGCGCCCTGACGCGCGGACTCCGGCGCGGTCAAGCGCGCGAGCTGAAGACGTTCCGCCTTAGACGTTTCGAGCGGACAGACGGAAACGGGAACGCGCGTCTCATAAAGCGCGTTCGCGAACTCGCCCGACGTTTCGACGCCGTCGGAAAAGAGGACGATCTGAGATTTTCGCGTCGGATCGGTCGCCGCGTACGCGGTAAAGAGCGCGGATTCTAAATTCGTTTCGCCGCGCTGCGCGTCGGTCAGCGCGTCGGGCGAATTGGGACTCGTTCCCCCGGCAAAATAGATCCGCTTCGCGTTCGGAACGTTCGCGCGTTGAATAAACGAATCGACCTTCTCCGCGGCCCCGGGATCGACCGACGCGCTCGAGTCGATAAGATAAACCGTCTCCCGCTCTCGCGACGCCGTCGCGAGCGTAAGTCCGGCAAGCGCAAGGAGCGGCGCAAGACAGATTACGCAGCGCGAAGCGAGGAGAACCCCCTGACGTTTCGCCGACAGTTCGACCAGCGAACGCCGGCGCGAATAGAGTATCGCCGCGAGCGCCGGAATAGCAAGGAGCAGCCAGATCGGATTGGTAAAGTAAATCGACATAACTATTTCGCAACGTCTGTCGCCGCATGCGGCGTTCCGTCTTCCGCCGTCAGACGCGTCGGCGGCAATACCAGTAATATTCCAAGCCGGCGAGCAGGAACGCGGCGACGGCAAACAACCGCCAAAGCGTTACTCTTCCGCCGGACGCGCCGAGCGCGACGGTCGTGTCGTTTTTCCGTCTAGCGACGGTCGTTTTTCCGTCTAAGGGAGCGCGCAAATTAAATTCCGCGTCGGGCAGGACTTGCGAGGACGCGTAGTTTGAGTCGTCGATTCCGCGCGCCGCCCCGACTAAATTCGCGAAGATAATCGGAAAAAGGGTCCGCAGAACGATCGAGTCGGACGCGCACGAGAAGTTATAGACCCAGCGAGGCGAGTCGGGCCAATCGGGATCGCGCGCGGCAAAGATCACGGGCGCTTCCGGAGCGCGCGCGTACGCGTCGACGGCGACGCCCTCCAACGGAACGATATCGCGCACGCCGCGAAACGCGGCGCCGTCGAAATTCAGAAAGCACGTCAGCGGAGAATCGACAGAGCCCGGCTCGACGGCGGTTTCGTACTCCTCGCCCCCGACGTCAAAGAGATTCGCGCCCGACGTCGGATTGATCAGCGCGACCTTCCCTTTCGGGAGCGTTTCCGGAACGTCGCCGGAAATCACAAGGAGCGCGTCAGGCTCGAGCGCGTCGGGAATCTCGGAAACGCGCTCCGTTTCGACGTTTGGCTGAGCCGCGAAAACCGCCTGAAGAAAACGGTCGACCGTTCCGTAGAGCAGGACGCGCATTCTCGGAAAGTCCGGCAGATCGGCGAGTTTCACGTCGTCCTGCGTCTGGCGGTTCGCGGCGGCGTCTTCTATGAGAACGCGCGCGCTGAGAGTTCCGCCTTCCGTCGATTCGTACTTGAGCGTCCGTTTATCGCGCGCGTTCGGTTCGAGCGTCATGGGGACAAGATCGACGAGCGTGTCGTTGAGCCCAATTTCAACGTCGAAGGAAACGGGCGCGTCGCCGTAATTTACCACTTCCAGAGTCGCTTCATACGCGGCGTCCCCAATCGGGCTACGGCGCGCCTGAAACGTCTCGACCGCGACGTTGTCGAGCGCCCCGCCGATCTGACAAAACTGAATCGGTTCGGAACTTTGAAGCGCCGCAAGAAAGCGGTCGGCGCCGTCGAAACAGCCGTCCGACAGTACAAGAACGCGCGCGCCTTTTCCGCGGGTCTGAGCGAACGTCCGGGCCAGTTCGAGACTTTCGAGCATAGCGCTCGGCTGCTCAGTCGGCCTGATCTCGGCCGCCGTCTTGCGCAGCGCGGCCGCGTCTCGCGTATATCCGGCAAGGACAGTCGGGGCGCCGGCCGTCGTAATGACAAGTATTTCGCTCTCCTCGCTCTTATGATAGATCAGCCGTTCAAGCTCAGTTCGCGCAAGTTCCAAACGGGAGACGTCCCCTTTTTCCAACGCGTTCATACTCGCGGAGTTATCGAAGACGACGACCGTCGCGTCGGCGTCGGAACCGCCCACGACCGGCTCCGCGACCGATCCGACAAGCGCAGACGTTATGAGCGCCGCGACAATTAACGCCAAGAGATTGCGCAATTTAAACGACCGCGCTTTCGCAAACGTCTTTCCGAGCGCCTCTTCCCAAAGAAAGAGCGCCGGAACGCGCCGCCGTCTCAACTTGCGCCGAATAAAGAACGCGAAGACGACGACCGGAATCAGGAGCGCCAGCCAGAGCGCGAGAGGATGCGTAAACGTCATTTCACGGCCCTATTCGTCATATCGCAAGTTACGTTGAGAAGGAACGTTTCAAACGGAACGCCGATCGACGTCGAGTAGAACCGAACGCCGCGCTTAACGCAGCTTGCGCGGACCGTCGCGATAAAATTTTGAAACGCGGCGCGGTACCGTTTGAGCGTGTTTTCGTCGACCGTAAAAGTACGCGTCGCGCCGGATTCCGCGTCCTCGAACACATAGTCGCCGCGCTCCTGCGGATTCGACTCCGAATCGTCGTAAATCTGCAGTACGACGGGATCAAACCGCCGCGCAAGGAGCCGTTCGAGAGACGCGTCGAGTCCGTTGGGGTCGTAGCAGTCGCTCACAATAAGCGCCATGCCCGGCTTGCGAATCTTCGCGAGCGCCGCGCGAATCGAACCGTTCGCGTCGGTTACGCCCTCGAGCGGCGCGACGCCGTCGAGAAAGCGCGCCAATTCGAGAAACCGGCCCTTGCCGCGAGCGAGCGGGAACGTCGAACCGAGTTTGTCCGCAAACGTAAAGACGCCAAAGGAATCGAACCGCGCAAGCGAGATATACCCAAGCGCGCCGACGAGATTTTTCGCGTACTCAAATTTCTTCGCGGCCGCGTCCGCGCCCATACTGCGCGACGCGTCTAAAAAGCAATAGACGGGCAGGTCCCCTTCTTCCTGAAACTGTTTAATAAACGGCGTTTCCAAACGCGCGTAAACGTTCCAGTCTAAATTGCGGAGATCGTCGCCGTAGACGTAGTCGCGGTAGTCGACGAACTCGACCCCGCCCCCAAGTTTCGAATTGCGGCGCGCGCCCGACGTCTGGCCCGTATACTCTTTACTCGACGCGAGCAGAAGAAACTCAAATTTTTTCAGCGTCTGCGTATCGAACATCGCTCGAACGGTCCTTCCGTGAATCAGCTTTTTTCCTGCGCAAGAACGTCGGCGATAATCGCGTCCGCGGAAATATTTTCCGCCTGTCCTTCGAAATTCAGAACAACGCGATGCCGCAGAATGGAGGGCGCGCGCTCAAAGACGTCTTTTTCCGCGACGTTATAGCGTCCGTCGAGCATGGCGGAAATCTTCGCCGCGCTCGCAAGCGCCAGCGCCGCGCGGGGACTGCACCCGTAACGGACGTATTTGCGAACCGATTCCGGCGCGGTCGGCTCCTCAGGACGCGTGTTCTTAACGACGCGTACGACCGTTTCAAGCAGCTCGTCGGCGATCGGAATCTGATCGGCCAGTTCGCCGATTTCCAGAACTTCATCCGGGGTCAGGACTTGCCGCAATTCTGTCTTCTTACGTTTCGACGCGTCGCGCACAATCGCGACGAGTTCGTCGGTCGACGGATACGGAACCGCAATTTTGCAGAAGAACCGGTCGAGCTGCGCTTCCGGGAGCGGATACGTGCCTTCCATTTCGAGCGGATTCTGCGTCGCGAGCACAAAGAACATTCCGTCGATCCTGCGCGTTTCGCCGCCGACCGTAACCGAATGTTCCTGCATCGCTTCCAAGAGGGCCGACTGCGTCTTGGGCGTCGCGCGGTTGATTTCGTCCGCGAGAACGACGTTCGCGAAAATAGGCCCGCGCTGGAATTCAAAACTCTTCTGCCCGTCTTCGCTTTCAACGAGAATATTCGAGCCGGTAATATCCGCGGGCATGAGGTCGGGCGTAAACTGAATGCGCGAAAAGACGCCGCCAAGCGTCTGCGCTAAAGAGCGCACAAAGAGCGTTTTGCCGAGTCCGGGAACGCCCTCGAACAGAACGCAGCCGCCCGCGAGCGTCGCGACGACCGCCTCACGTACGACCTGACGCTGTCCGACAAGGACTTTGCCTATCTCTTCTTCGAGCGCCTGAACCTGCCGGCAAGCGCGCGCCAATTTTTCTTTTAATTCGTCCTGCGACATTTCTGTTATTCTTTATCTAAACGGCCGTTAGAACCGACGCGGCGTCATTCGGCGGCGGTCTCTTCTTCGCAATTCTCTTCTTCGCAATCCGCTTCGCAGTCGCCGTCCCCTTCGCAGGGCAGGCCCGAGTGCGGACAAATCTTGACGTTTGCGTCGGTCGCCGAGGCGGAAGACGCGGCCGCTGAGTCGGCGTCGGCGGACGACGAATTGCGCGAGCCGAACGAAACGACCGCGACGCACGCGAATAAAACGACGACGACGGCAATTGGGACAATATTCTTTTTCATGACGTAAACTCCAATCTATTTTCGTTAAAAAACGACGTTTCTTTTCACATCGATCTGCTGAAGCGAAGGTTCGGCAAACGCGCGCCGCGCAGCCGGGGTCACTCCGCTTCTTTCATTTCTTTCATCTTCGCGAAAAACGCCTTCCACGGTTCGATCGCGTCTTCGTTCGGCGCGTCGAGCCGCGCGTCAAGCCCGGTCTCGTTCAACGCCTGAAGAAAAACCTCTTTTGAACCGACGGAAATAAACGCCTTGCCAAGCGCTTCCGCGTAGAGCGCGACCGTGTCGACCGTCTCCATGGACCCGCCGACGCGCCGGTCGGACGAAACGTCCGCTTTCGCCGCCAAACGCATAATCTCCTGCAGCCGCTTGAGCGCAAGCCCCGCGTAGCGTTCACGTTCGGCGGAATCCTTCGATCTCATGCCAAGCGGATAGATACGCGTAATGAAATAAGGCTCGTAGACCATGTGCGTATTGACCTCGTAACCCTTACAGTAGTATTTCAGAAGCGTTTCGTCGGCGTCCGCGAGCCGATCGCCCGCGAAATACTCAAACGCAAGGCATAGCGCCAGCGGATCGCTTTTAAATTCGGGCGCGCAGAAGGAATCGAAACGCTCCGCCGCGGCGAGCGTCTCCATAGCGGCGTCAAATTCGCCCAACTTCAGGCGAATCATAACCGCGAGTACGAGCGCGGCGCTATGGCGCGCGGGATTCTCGTCGGGACGGTTCGCGTAGACGGCGCACGCCGCGTCGACTCGGTCGAGGAGCGTTTTGAGCGCCTCGGCGTCGCGGTCTTTGTCCGCCAACTGCAGGAAATAGATCGACAGGGTTATCGGAGCATTGTCGCTCCAGCGAACAATTCGGTGAATATCCTGAAACGCCGGATACGGCTCGTTTTCCTTCGCGTTGGGCGCGACCGACTCGATCATGTAATCGGTCAAACACGGAAAGAAACGCGGATCTCCCGACTGCGCAAGGGTTCGCGCGCCGGCGCTATGCAGCGTTTCGCGCGTTTCCGGCGCGGCGCCGTCGCACGCCCAAAGCCGCTCGATCGCGGCGTATGCGCGTTCCGTTCTCTCGGGCTCGCTTTCGTCGATTCCCGCGAGCAAAATGGAAAACGCGTAGAACGCGTACGGCGCGATCTTATCGAAGTCCGTCGCTTCAATAAACGCGGCGTCGTCGTCAAATGTCCAGAAGTCGGGCCGCGCTTCGTTTCTGAAGAAATCCTCTAATTTCTTCGCGTAGACCCCATTGAGAACGGTTTTAGCACGTTCCAAATCGCCCGTGCGCGCGAGCGTCGACGCGTAATCGAAAAGGATCGCCGGATCGTTGGGCGCGCGTTTCTCGACTGACTGCAGCAGCGTTTTCGCGGATGCGACGTCGCCAAGCTGAACTTTGACGTCGGCAAGCCGGAGCGCCATCTCATAGGCGCCGGGCGCGTCCGCAAGCTGCGTTTCCATCTTCTCGAGCGTCTCGTCAAGTTTCCCCGCGGCGTTGAGCGCGGCGAGCGCCTTGGCGCGAAGTTCGGCGAGTTTCCCGCCCGACTGCAGAGAAGTCGACGGCGTGCGGAAAATACGCAGCGCGAAAACGACGTCGGCGTCGTCCGGCGTTTCGTTCGACTTAACGCGCGCTAAAATATCGTCCAAAAGCGCCTCGACGACCGTGTCGGACGTCGCGAACGATTCGAGACGGCGGCGCGTCTTGAACGCCTCGTCGGCGTATCCCGCGTTCCGGAGCGCGGTCCAGAATTTCGACGCCTCTTTTTCGTCCAGACGCGCGCCCGCTAACGTCTGAACGGCGGAATCGCGCCGCGAAGCGATTTGCGGGTCGTTTAAATCTTTAAACGCCGTCAAAATCGCCAGTTCGCGCGCTTTTGTTTCCGAAAAACTTACGCAGTTAACGCGCTCGACATATTCGAGCTTCTTCTGAGCGTCCGTTCCGGAGAGCATGGCGAGCGCGACAAGCAGCGCGGCGCTTTGGGGCGCGTTCTCGCCAAAGAGCGCGACTCCGTCCGACGCTTTCTCTTTAAGTCCTTCAACAGACTCGGTCTCCACTTCCCCGCGCGCCGCGGCCATTAAGACGTTCGACGTCTCACGAATCTGTTTCGCGCGCAGCTTTTCACGCGCGTTAGAGGAATCGCCGTACCGTTCGCCGAGCAATTCCAAGAGCCGTTCAAGTCTTTCAAATCGGTACGCGCCCTTGACTTGCTCTTCCGGCGACGCCGTAACGACGTCGAGCGCAAAGAGCGCGCCAAACGCGTATTCGAGCGCCGCGCTTGATTCCATAACGGAGGAAGATTCGGCCGTCGCGTAGAGGGTGTTGTCGACCAGATACGCGGCCATGGCGTAATTCGTTCCGGTCGCGCGTTCCAAATACCCCAGCGCGTTAGCGACGGGAATCGCCGATCCGCCGCTCAAACGCGCCCCTTCTTTTTGCGCGAAGAAATCGGCAAGGCGCGCGTCGGCGTCCGCGGCAAAGGTCAAAATCCGATAGAGCCGCTTTTCGAAAGCGTCCGCAGAGGCGCCGTCGACCGCGTCCGAAGGTTTTACGTCAAAGAGATCGCGCCGATTGAGCGTAATGAACGAATTTACAACGACATGCCCAAACGACGCTTTTTCAACGAGCGTCTTGCAAATATCGCCGTTCTTCTTAATCCGCTCGACCGCGGCGGAATCCGCGCCGGGAAACGCGTTCGCCGTCTCGACTTTGAGACGCGCGGCCAGCGCGTCGCCGAGCGCTTCTCTCGCGCGCGTTACGTCGTCCTTATTGCGCGTTTGCCGCAAAACTTCCGCTTCGACGCTCTTCCAAGATTCTTCAAACGCTTCGAACGGTTCATAAGCCGCGTCCGGATCGGCGTTAATCAATACGGAGTAGTCGCGCTTGCCCGCCGATT
>CAMNJU010000084.1 GCA_946541595.1 uncultured Planctomycetales bacterium | reverse complement strand
CCCGCCATACCGACGCATCCGTAAGGACTCTGGTTGTCGCCAAACTTATATACCGGAACGAGGTAGCCGCCGTCCTTAACCTTAGCTTTGAAAAGATCGGAATACGTGAAGCCGGTCTTTTCTTTGGTATCGCGCCAACCCTTGGAAATTACTCCCTTAGCGGTGATGGTTACGACGTCGGCAAGTTTGGATTTTTTGGAGTCGATCGTTACTTCGGCGTCTTCGCTCAAAAGGTCGGCAATGACGGCGGCGTTGTATTGGCAGTTCGTCGTCAACTTCTCTTTTGAGTAAGTGAAACCGGAAGCGGCGCCCCAAGGATAACGCAGCTTTTTAGAACCAGCCGCAGCGTTTTCAAACTCAGCCTCGGTTGGAAGGCGGAAAGTCCAGCCTTCGTATTTTGTCGCAAGCCATTCGCAATAATCCTGAGCGTCTTTAAGCGTCACGTTGACTACTGGGCAGTTCTTAGCGCCTTTGGGATATGTGCCGTCAACCCAATGACTTGGCAGCGTTTTACGGGAGGTGGCGTCTACAAATTCCTTGTATTCGCGGTTGCGAACTTCGTATTTGCCGATTGCGTAGTCGCTCTCAATCGGTTCTTTTTCCGCCGATTCGCCCTCTTTGCGCGGCTTTGCGAACTTAAAACTCTCGTTGGCGACGACGCCTACAAACGTTTCGTCGGGGGTGGGGACGCGCATTGCTTGGAAGCGATCCTCCATTCCGGTACTTTCTCGATTACGTCCCTGCGGTCCGTTCGTGTTTCTCGGGCCGTTTTGCGCGTTGGGACGGCGGTCGCCGTTGTCGTTTCGCCCTTGCGGTCCGTTAGGTCCCATGCCGGGATTGCCGACAATCGGCCGACCAAACGCGTCGCCTTGTTCCATTGCGTCCAGAAAACCGTCGTCTTCATTGTCGGCGTCTTTCAATAGAAGGTCAAGCTCCTTATCGAAAACAGAAATATCGAACGAACCGTCTTCTTTAGTCGCTTTGTACGCCGCTTTCTGAACTACATTTGAAGAAGAGCCGCCGAATGCTCCGGGCATGCCAAATCCGCCGCCGAAACCGCCTCCGAAGCCTGGCATGCCGCCGGGGAAACCTCCGCCGAAGCCGGGCATGCCGCCGGGACGACCGCCACGTTCGCCACGCGCTCCACGTTCTCCTTGACGTCCGCCGAAGTTCCCCGGTCCGTTTCCTGGACGGCCGCCAAAATTACCTTGAAATTCACCTTGAGGAGCAAAACCGTCGGCTTGACCGTTCATGTCGTCCTGACCGCGAACGATAGCGTCAGCGCTAAGAGTAGACGTTTGTTCGTCGCCTTGTTGCTGAAAATTCCCGTTACGATTGGGAGCGCCGCCGTTTCCGCGGTTGCCCGGCCCCATTCCGCCGCGACCGTTGCGATTGCGGAACATATTCTGAAACTGTTCCTGAAGAGCGTTTTGTTCGTCGGCGTCGAGATATCCGTCGTTATTTTTGTCAATTTCTTTGAGCTGTTGAAGGAACGGCGAGTTGGAATCGATCTTGGAAAGGTCGACTCTGCCGTCTTCGCCCTTCAGCTGATCAAGAGGATTGAACGAACGTCCTCCCGGACCTCCGGGCCCTCTCATACCTCCCATCGGACCGCCCGGACCTCCGGGACCGCCCATTGATTCCATGGCTTTTTGCTGCATCTTCTGAATCTCTTCGGCAGAGAGAGTTCCGTCTTTATCCTCGTCGGCTTCCTTGAGAAGGGTCAGATATTCCGAATGGAATTTAGCCACGTCAATTTTTCCGTCTTCCGTTTGTGCTGCAGTCGCTACCTGACGCTGGAGCATGAGAATTCCGAAAGAACGCATCCGGCGTCCCATATCGGCCTGCATACCGGGGCCTCCGGGGAAACCGCCCATTCCTGGTCCGCCCATACCGGGCCCGCCGGGGAAACCGCCCATTCCGGAGAATGTCGCCCATTCGGCATTGTCCAGCAACCCGTCTGAATCCTTGTCGGCTTCTTTTAACGCCTTGTCGAGAGCTTGTTCCAACTTTTGGAGGTTGACTTCCCCTTCTTCACTGGAAGCCTCGGAAATGACCGCAAAAAAACCGGTTGGAGTCATGTTGCCGCGTCCAGGCGCGTTGCCGGGGCCGGGAAAACCGCGGGTGGAGTCGTTTCGCCCGCGGCGTCCGGAAGGCGCAACGTCGGAGTCTTCCTGCGCTCGAACGATCATGTTCGCATCGGACAGATCAAAACGGCCTTCGTCTTGGAGGGAAAAGTCGGCGTTGTTGCCGTTGGCCGCGTCGTTCGGTGTGTTGCGCCCTCGGTTGGCGGGGCCCATACCGCCGCGGCCGCCGCGGTTACGGAACATATTTTGCATCTGTTCCTGATAGGCTTTTTGCTCGTCCTCGTTTAGGAATCCGTCGCTGTCCTTATCTGCATCTTTGAGTTGCTGAGCAAAAGGAACGTTTTCTCCTACCTTCGAGAGATCTATTCTGCCGTCTTCGGTCTTGTATTGGTCGAGCGGATTGAAACCGGGACCGCCAAAACCGCCCATGCCAAAACCTCCCATGCCAGGTCCGCCGGGACCGCCCATGCCCTGAGGACGCAATTTTTCGGCGAGAGCTTGAAGTTCATCGGCCGAAAGAACGCCGTTACCGTCTGCGTCGGCCTCTTTGACCGCCTTCATGAACTCCGAGGAAAACTTCTTGATATCGACCTTTCCGTCGGCATTTTGCGCGCTCTGTCTTGCCTGCATCTGGACTGCGAAAAGGGTAAAACCATTGGCGCGACCGCCGCCACGCGGCCCGCGAGGCGCGTCGTTGTTGCTTAGACCGGTAGGGGAAGTAAGCGCCTGAGGAGCTTGTGGTTGGGGAGCCGCGTCTGCTTGTGGAGCTTCCGCTTCCTTTTCTGTAGATGCGGTTGCGGCCGTTCTATTTTGGGCGCGGCGTGAAGAATTAGCGCGCTGTTGAGCGAACGCGGGGATAACCATAGTTGCGCTCAAAGCGAGAATCAATCCCGTCAGATAATTGTTTTTCATTGTCGAACCCTCGTTCTTTTCTCGTGCAAGAGACGCGTCAGCCCTACTGAACAGCTCTTTGAATTCGAGAACGCTATTGTGAAATGTTTAGGACGGTAACTAACGTGGAAGGTTTGAAACACACAAAACCGCTGCCCTAAGCGCGTTGCGTCGAGAATCGCATCGCCAGACTAACCGGCCGTCTCTAACCTTATTGTTTATACACCGATTTTGGCGATTGGTTTCTGTTTTATTGATTGTTTTATTCAAATATTCCGTTTGTAGTACGCGAAAGGAAACATAATAATTACTCGTAAACCTGTTATAATCGAAAAAATCGTTTTTGGGAGAATAAAAGGTGATTTTTTTGCGATTGTTAAAGTGGGTAATGTATGGCCTCTTTCTCAAAATAAAGTGTCCACGGTAAAAAAAAACGTCGCAGGGGTTGAAGAAATAGACGATTTAGTTTAGGATTATGGGGAGCCCTAGCCATTAATGATGGTGTGTTCGACAGCCTGAGCAGCGTTGTTTGTCTAGGGACGTTGAAGGCGTAGGGGCTCGAGGAAGGCCGCCAAACGTAGGCTCACGCTGGGCGCGGTGATTTCATTTTGATTAGAACCGTGCTTTTGCGCTTTTTTTCCTTACTTTACCAAGTACGTTTCGATTATGAGCAAGAGAGAAGTCGTTGTTACCGGTTTGGGAGTTCTTAGTCCTATTGGGATTGAACTTGATTCTTTTTGGAATTCGCTCGTTGAAGGTAAGAGCGGCGTTTCTTATTTGAGTTCATGTCAGACCGAATTGGAACAGCGTCCTATTGGCAGCGAAGTCCCAGACTTCCATCCCAAGGATTTCATTAAGCCGAAGAAGAATATCAAGGTGATGAGCCGCGATATTCAGTTAGGCGTCGTCGCCTCTTCCCTTGCCTGCCGCAACGCCGGTCTTGTTCTTGAGGGAGATTCGCGGTCAGTCGATCCTGAACGGATTGGATGTGTTTTTGGCTGTGACTTGATCGGTTTGGAATTGGAGTACCTTAAAGACGCGTTTCGCGTTGGCGTCAAAAACGGAAAGCATGATTTTTCTACTTGGGGCGACGCCTCGATGCACAATATCATGCCGCTTTGGATGCTTAAGTACCTCCCGAATATGGTGGCAAGTCATATTGCGATCGCTCTTGACGCGCGCGGACCGAATAACACGACGACGTTGGATCGCGGTTCTAGCCTTGCGGCCATTATGGAAGCGTGCCGTATCATAGAGCGCGGCGCCGCCGACGTTATCGTCGCAGGCGGGGCTGGCAATAAGATAAATCCTACTGTTTTGGCGCGCGCCGGAGCCTATTCGCTGGCCCCTTGGACGGATAAGCCGGAGTCAATTCCACGTCCTTTTGACACAGAACGTTGCGGGACTGTTGTAGGCGAAGGAGCTGCCGCTATCGTTCTGGAAAGTAAAGAGTTTGCTTTGGCGCGAGGCGCGAAGCCTTTGGCTTCCGTTTTGGGGTTTGCCGAGTTCGTTTGCCCAACCGCCACCTTCGGCATTCAGCAGGAAGCGGTTGAGAAATCCGTTTCTTTGGCGTTAAAATCCGCAGATTGCGGCCCAGAAGACGTCGGGCACGTTAATGCGAACGCCATTGGCGTTGACGACGATAAGTTGGAAGCTCAAGGTTTGGCCAAAACGCTGGGCGACGTTCCCGTTTTCAGTGCGGCGGGTAATTTTGGCAATCTGGGGAGCGGCGCCGGCGCGGTCGAATTGGCTGCGTCGCTGCTGGCTATTGATAAGGGGATTATTCCTCCGACGCGCAACTGCGACTCCGTGGCTGACGAATGTCCGATTAACGTAGTAAGAAATTCTGCTCAACCCATTAAAAATACGACGTTCTTGAAGGTCAGTCACGCAAATACAGGTCGCTCCTTTGCTCTTGTTCTTAAAAAATAAGCGTCGAGTCTAAGAAGGGATTCGGTCGCTGTTGAAAGCGATTGTGTGATTTGATATGGGCGTAGCAAAAGTCGCGATTATCGGTCGACCAAACGTTGGTAAATCGAGTATATTTAATTGGCTCATTGGCGAGCGCGTTTCTATTGTCGATTCCGTAGCTGGTGTGACGCGGGACCGCGTCTCTTTCCTTTTGGATATTGGCTTAGAGGGCGTAGACGAAAAGTATCTGGTTCCTGAGGTCGTTTCAAATCGCTCAGAAGACGACGAGAATTCAGACGCTTTCGATTCCGAGGGAGAGGAACTTCTCGATTTTGTCGACGAAGACGTTCCTATCAATCAGGAAGGCGCAGGCGCCGACCCGGATTTCTATGAACAAGATTCTGAACACAAAGGTAAAGTCGGAGATTCTGAAGACGATTCGGAGTTTGTCGAAGCGGACGAATTTTCTTTTGACGGCGAAGAAGACGAAGAAGAACGTTCGGACGTTCCCAAAATATCCGCAAGGTACATTGAACTGACAGATTCGGGCGGGATTGGTATTGTCGATAAAGACGATCTCTCAGAAGACGTCGAACAGCAGATTCAAGCCGCGATCGACTTGGCAGATCTTATCCTTTTTGTTGTTGACGCGCGCGACGGCCTTGCGCCTTTGGACGAATACGTCGCCGAAAGACTCCGCAAGCTGAGAATTCCGATTATTCTTGTCGCGAATAAGTGCGACGGTGAAAATCAGGAGTACGATTCTCAGGAGTTCCATCGTTTTGGTTGGGACGTCGTTCCTGTCAGCGCCAAACAAAAACGCGGGCGCGTCGCGCTTATGGACGCTATTGAAAAGGCGTTGCCTGTGTCTGCGTTCTTTGACGACGGAAAAGACATTTCCGAACCGGAAATGAAGATTGCGATCGTGGGACGGCGGAACGTTGGAAAGAGCACGTTCGTTAATACGTTGGCGCAGGAGGAACGCGTAATTGCCAGTCCCATTCCCGGTACGACGCGCGACTGCGTCGACGTGCGTTTTGAAATGGACGGGAAATCTTTTATAGCGATCGACACGCCGGGCTTCATGCGTAAAAAGAGCATTGGAAGCGATCTTGATTTTTACGCGTTAACGCGAGCGGAACGCAGTATCCGCATGGCGGACGTCGTCTTTATGTTCTTTGACTGCTCTCTTCAGATTGCGAAGATGGACAAACAGCTTGTTTCGCTCATAGAGTCTTACAACAAACCCTGTATTTTTGTGGTTAATAAGTGGGACAAAATGGTCGAGTACAAGATGCCGACCGGCCGTTGGGCCGAATATCTTCGTGAGACGTTCGCAACGATGTGGCACGTTCCAATTGCCTTTATTACAGGGATGACGGGCAAGAACGTCCAGAAATTATTGCAGCACGCCAACGCTCTCTACAAGCAAAGCAAGATGCGCGTGCCTACCAATAAGCTCAATAAACTTGTTACCGCTGCGTTGAACCATACCCCTCCCCCGCTCTTTCATTTTCATAAACCGAAGATTTATTACGCGACGCAAATTTCCGTTTCTCCCCCGACGATCGTATTGTTTTGCAATATGCCTGACGCGTTTTCACCAAGTTATCGCCGGTTCCTTCTGAACGTAATTCGCGACGAACTCCCAATTGGAGAGGTTCCTATTCGGCTTTGGTTTCGAAAACGTGAATCGGACGACGTAAAAGACGAAATTGACAGTAAGCGTATTTCATAACGTTCCAGTCCTTCCCATTTGGCGATTGGCGGTCCAGATAATCGGACGGGGCGGTTTTGAGACGTCTTAGTTTATGAGCGCCGACTTTGAGCGCAAGAACGAGACCTGCGCTTATTTGATATAACAGAAGCGGGGATTGCGATTTCCTTTTGCGTGCCGTTTCCCTTTTGGGGTACGGCGCGGGAAGCTTGAGCGTCTGCGTTCATCAGGAATAGTTAAGTCTGTCATGCTGCTAAAAAAAGAAGAATACGTCGAGCAAAATTTCTTTTTTAAAACGTTTAGAGCGCGTTTAGACGACGGATACTCTACGCAAGAGATCCTCTACGGAATGAAGAACGAGCTCCTCAACGCAACTAATTTGCCTGTTGCCATTGGAGTCTTATTAACCGAAGTAAAACTCTCCGGCAAAATGAGTCTGGCGATGCAGCGAATGCTTCACTATTTCACGCCCTTTCAAACATTTGTGATAAAAGAAGCTGAAAAAGAGGAAGGTCGGTTTGATTTCCGGATCGCGTTGCAAATTCTCGAACGGGAAGCACAGTACCGCATGGATTCCCCTACGCCGCAAGGTTCGTTTTTTTACCAGTTCGAAACCTTAAGCAGGAATAGGCTTGGATTTGATTACGGTTTGGAGGCTATCGCAAACGACCCTATTTACGACGAGAATTGGAAGCATTGGGTTAACGTCGTGCTTCGCCGTCAAGTTGGTTTTATCGACGTCGCAAAATTGGTTTTTGTTCGCAGCGCTTTCTATCAACTTTATGAAGACGAAGAACCCCAACCTGTTCTTTTTGGCGAACAGGAAGGCAGGATTGCAAAAGCTTCGATAGGACGCGATCCCCTTTTCTTCTTTTCTGCGCTTTCGCGGCATTTAGGGTACCCCGCAGTTCCGAGAATACAGCACATAGAAGAAAAAGAAGATCCCGCTTTTACTGAATTGCGGCGCAAGTTGGAATTGCTTGAAGATCGCGTTCAACTCCTTCAAGAAGAACTAAAAGGCGGAATTAATCTCGAACGCTTCTATGTTAAAAAGTGATAACAATGGACTATGAAAAGAGTTAAAAATTTTTTCATGAAAAGACCGTAAAGGTTTAATACTTATGTAACTCTTTATATAGCAAGTTTAATTAAAAGAATCTGTTGCTGTAACGATAGAAATAACAATAAAAAGCATTAGTATTTTTATAAAAACGACTTGACAAAGATTGCCCGCGTTTTAAAATTCTGAATGTACTTAATTATGAGGTTTACAGACTTAGACCGTATTTGCGAGTCTAAGCTGCTCCCGCAAATTGCGTATAATGAAAGAGGAATTAAATGACCAAAAAAGAAATTGTTCGCTTGGTCTCTGAGAAGACCGATCTTTCGCAACAGCAGACGAAAGAGATTGTCCAGAAGACTTTTGAATCCATTATCGAAGTCCTTGTTAAGGACGGTCGTATCGAACTCCGCAATTTTGGCGTCTTTGAAGTTAAGGTTCGCGCCGCTCGTAACGCGCGCAATCCCCGCACCGGCGTTGAAGTTTGGGTCGACGAACACGAAACCGTCGCGTTCAAACCCGGTAAGATGATGGTTGCTAAAGTTCAGCGTGAACGTCAGAAGAAGGCCAAGAAGGCTGCCGCGAAGAAAGTCGCTAAGGCTGCTAAGCCCGCGAAAGCCGCTGCGAAAAAGGCTTCGAAGAAGAGCCGCTGAGGTTTATTCGGCCTTTGAGTCGAAGAGCGATTCATGAGGGCGTTGGCGATCTACCAGTCGTCAACGTCTTTTTGTTTGTTATACGTCGACCACAATATTGTTTGAATATCTTACCTGAGTTATCCGGATTAATTAGGGAAGCAAGCGGCGCTTGGGCGTATTTGCCAAAAGATTGGGCGCTTTGGGGAAACGCGACGATTCCACTCGCGTATGTTAATACGCTGTTCCATTCCCTGCTTACCAGCGCACGACGATAAACGAATTTTTTTAAAAAAAGACCTTGTCAGAATTCAAAAGAGACGTATACTTATTTCAGCGCTCTGAGGAGAGGTGGCAGAGTGGCCGAATGCGCGGGTTTGCTAAACCCGTGAGTCCGTAAGGGCTCCGCAGGTTCGAATCCTGTCCTCTCCGTTCAAGCCTCGCTTGTGCGAGGCTTTTTTTGTTTCTTGCGCCTTGGAGTTGAGAATCTCTTAAACGGTTTAGGGAATGTTCCTATTTCGCCCGTTTTTTAAGACGCTTGAAAAGCATTAATACGCAAAGACATATCCAGTAAAAGAGGAATGTGTATATGAAGATTGTCGCTTTAGACGCCTATACCGCTAATCCGGGCGATTTAAGTTGGCACGAACTCGAGTCGCTGGGAGAAGTCGTCGTATACGACCGCACCGCGCCCGGACAAATTATAACTAGATCAATTGCCGCCGACGCCGTTTTAACAAATAAAGTTGTTTTAGACGCGGCGGTTTTGGAGCAGCTGCCGAAACTGAAGTATATCGGCATTCTCGCTACTGGTACGAACGTCGTTGACCTTGAGTACGCCAGATCAAAAGGGATAGCCGTTACCAATATTCCGTGTTACAGCACTGAGTCGGTAGTTCAGGCCACTTTTGCTCACATATTGAATTTAGCTTCCTGTTTCGTCGAGAATACGTCGGCGACGCGAGCTGGCGCGTGGACGAATTGTGAAGATTTCTCCTTTACCAAGGGAAAGCTGACGGAGCTTTACGGAAAACGGCTGGGAATCGTCGGTTTCGGAACGATCGGTCGAAGAGTAGCGCAAGTAGCAGGCGCTATTGGTCTTGACGTTGTTGCCTTCGGTCCCCGTCTAACCGTTGGAACCGTGATTGGTCACGTTCAGGCTGTTACTCTGGAAACTCTCTTTTCGACAAGCGATATCGTCACGTTGCACTGCCCTCTGAACAACGCGACTCGCGGTTTGATTAACGAGAATACGCTTAACCAAATGAAGCGAGGCGCCTGGCTTATCAACACCGGTCGCGGACCGTTGTTGGATGAACAAGCGGTAGCCGCCGCTTTGGCTTCCCGTCGCTTGGGCGGCGTAGGCGTCGACGTGCTGTCGACTGAACCGCCAAAGGCGGATAATCCCCTCCTTAGCGCCCCTAATTGTTTTATTACGCCTCACAACGCATGGGCGTCCTTTGAAGCTCGTCAGAGACTCGTTAAAATAGCTGTCGACAACTTAAAGGCGTTTATTGACAACCGCCCTGTAAACGTTGTTAACTAACAACGTTTTACACGCCGTTCGTAACGCCGCTGAGCTTTAAAAGATCAACGATGAAACTAGGAACAAAACGCATCGAGTACGCCGTGTTCGCAGTTTGGGAATTGGCGCGCGCTTATCGTAGTCGCCGCCCCGTTTCGGCTCGCAAAATCGCGGCTAAATACGGTTTGTCTTTCCTGTTTTTATCGCGTATTTTACAGGAACTTCGGGGATTGAATGTTATTGAAGCTGTTCGTGGACCGAACGGAGGGTTTAGGCTTCTCGTTCCTCCGGAAGAGCTCACGTTGGGGTATATTGTAAGCGTTGTCGAAGACGTCGGACGCTCGCAGAACTCGACAAAACAAAAATCAGGTCAGAAAGAGCTTTCTGACGACGCAATTCGCGTTAAAGACAAGTTGACAGACGTTTGGAAAAAAGCCGACGAACGTCGGCAGGAGTTTCTCAATAGAATAGTTTTTTCCGATCTGATTCAAGACGCCGAAGAAGAACGTCCTTTGAATTTTTCAATTTAAATTATTCTTCATTTTCCCCCTTTATAAGCTTAGGACTGAGTTAGCGTTCCCAATGGAAAATAAAGATAACAGCTCAAGCGATTCGCCTTTAATTTTCCTGTCGGCAGGAGATCCCAGCGGCGACGTGCATGCGGCGAAACTGGTGGAAGAATTGGCCGCTGTCATGCCTAACGCGCGGTTTGTAGGTTTTGCCGGTCCTAAAACCGCCGCGACGCGATGCGACGTTCGGTTTGACCTGACTCAGTTTGCCGTCATGATGCTGAAGCGCGCGCTTCTCAATCTCCCGACCTATGCCCGGATATTGAGAGACGCGGATAGACTCTTTCGGAACGAACGTCCGGATTTAGTCATTCTTGTTGATTTTCCGAGTTTCAACTGGAAAATTGCCCAAAAAGCAAAAACTGCCGGAATTCCCGTCGTTTACTTTATGCCCCCGCAAATTTGGGGATGGGGCCAATGGCGCGTTAAAAAAATGCGCAAATATGTCGATTTGGCGCTTTCTTGCTTTTCTTTTGAAGACGAGTGGTTTCGAGAGCGAGGCTGTCATTCTGTTCTTATCGGGCACCCCTTTTTTGAGGAAGCGCGAGCCAGACATATCGACCAAGCTTTTTTGGAGTCGCTTAATTCGCAGGAGACGGGCGTTTCCTCTTCGGCATTACATCACGAATGCGGTAAAATTAAGTATCTAACGGCGCTTCCCGGTTCCCGCGATCAAGAAGTGACCAATAACTTGGAATCGCTTCTGGCAACGATCGGAAAAGTATTAAATAAAGCGTCCGACGTTAAGCCTGTTTTCGCAGCCTTTCGAGATTCTCATGCCGAATACATCCGGAATGAACTTAAAAAACGCGGCTTAAATTATCCCGTTTACGTCGGAAAGACTCCGGAATTATTGCGCGCGGCTTACTGCTGCTTAGGCGTTTCCGGGTCAGTTTCGATCGAGTTGCTCTCTTTATGTAAACCGACCGTGATTATTTACCGTATAAGTAAACTCGAATTCTTTGTGTTGCGTTTTCTCAAGAGAGTTAAATATATGACGCTGACGAATCTCTTATACGTTCATGGGTTAGAAGGCGAAACGCCCTTTTATCCTGAACGGCGCCTACCCGAACGTACGGATCATACTCCTAAAGAACGGGAAATGATGATCTTTCCGGAGTTTATAACCAAGGGTGACTGTTCGGAAGACGCCGCAAACTGTCTCTTGGCGTGGCTTGAAAACGACGAGACGAGACGGCGGTGTGTGGAAAAGCTTGAACGCTTAAAACAAGAGAATGATTTTGTCGACTCGCCTATTAAATTGGCAGCGCAAAAGATCGTGGAGCGTTTCCTGTGAAATGGCGGTATCGTCTACAGCTTAAAATGAAAAAAACGCCGTTCCTTTTTCATAATAAAAGAGGAACGGCGTTTTAGCGACCCTGTCGGTAATACGACGCGCGTTTAGCGGACAATTTGAGACGTGATTTTGTAGTTGCCTGAGCCAACCGTTGTTACGCGTCGGGAAGGATTGTCGCCGCGAACCTCTTGATACGTTGTTTCTGCGGGCAGATCAAAACAAGCTTCTCCGTCGACGCGCTTAATAGAAACGGACGACTGTTCATCGGCAACGGGGATTTCAAGTTGGGACGTGGCGCCCGAAGGAATAGAAACGTTCCAAGTAAACGTCCCCGTCGATTCGTCGACTTGCCAGTCGGAAATGATAACGCCGTACTGCGAACGGTAATCCCCTTTGGCGCGATTGATTTTACCGACCATTGGGCTCGGATGCAGAACGCTCTTTTTATATCCGATCGAATCCTCCGCCTGACGAATCCCGACGATATCGGACGAGAACCATTCCTGGATCGCGCCAAACATAAAGTGATTCATTGAACTTCCAGGCCCGTCCCACGTTTCGGAGAGCGTCTTCATACCCCATTTGGTGAGCATGTGCACGTAGCCCGGCGCGTCCTCGCGCTGCAGCATTTTCCACAGTACGTCGGCTCGGCCAAATTCCGAGAGCGTGCGAATAACAAACGGCCACGCCACTTCCCCGCAGGAGGGGCGGTATTCCCATTTTTCTATATCGGCGAGCAAATTCTCGAACGCGGCTTCGCGCGCTTCAACAGGAACTAAATTGAAACAGAGCGCAAACGCGTAAGAAGCCTGCGACCCCGTTGCGACGACGTTTGTCTCCGGATTGAAGTACGCCTTTTGGAAGTCGGCGACGGCGTCGTCGTGAAGTTTGCGATAGTAAGCCGCGTCTTCCGTCTTGCCGAGCTTTTCCGCAAAAATCGCGAGGATTCGCGCGTTGTCGCAAAGGAACGCCGTTGCGGTCAGTTCGCCGGGCGTGTGTTGAGAATAACCGGCGTGCCGTCGTTCCGGAGTCCAGTCGTACCAATCCCCTAATCCTGCTTTAACCAAGCCTTTTGAATCGCGAGTCGACGCCATATAGCGAACGTACTTATCCATCGTTTCGTATTGCGCGCCGATAATTTCCTCGTCGCCGTACCAGCGATAGAGCAGCCACGGAACCTGCACGCAGGCGGAGCTCCACTCGGCAGACCAGAAGAACCCTTGGGAAAACCTTGTGTATTCAGGAGCAATATCCGGGATCATACCGTCTTCAAGCTGCGCTTCCGTCATGTCGCGGCATATTTTGCGAAAGAGCGTTTGCAGATTGTAGCGGTACAGAATGGACGGCCCCATTAAGTGCGTCTCTTCGAGCCAGCCCAGTTTTTCGCGGTGCGGACAGTCGGTAAAGAGACTGACAATATTGCTTCGAACGGATCGGTCGATCATAAGATCGATCTCATTAAGATACGCGCCGTCAGACTCAAAAGAACCGACTCTTTCGAGATCCGCGCCGATTCGATCGGCTTCGATCTCTACAATTTGCGTTTTCGCGGAGTTGCTGGTCAACGCTTTTTGCAGGTCGGGCTCGTATTCCGCTCCGTCTATATACGCGTACTGGAATCCCCAGTAACCAAAAACGGAACTAAAAGTCTCCTCCGGCGAAATTGAGAGTTTCCAAGCGTCTTTGTCAAAATTGTCAATCGACGCTAACGGAACGCGAGCGGTTTCAACGGCGATCTCTCCTTTGCCGGCGTCGGCTTCTGCTAGGTCGTTGAAGAGATACGAATCGCTGTGTCCTTTCCAAGGAGCGTTTTCCATTTCCGCCAAGTTAATCGTTACCTTCGAACCGTTTCGGGGAACGCAGCGAAAACTCGGTCGCCCTGCGAAATTAAAACCGAAATTCGCTTCGATCTGACCGTTGTCGAGCTTCTTAACGGAAATCGGTTTCATAGTTTCCCAAACGACGACGGGACGCTGAATCTGCGCGCGTAAAACGCCGCCCGGCCCATCCGTTTTTACGGCGTTGCGAGGAACGCCTTGCGAGAGAATACGGTTCTTCGAGACGACTCCAAGGGAGAAATCGACGTCGTCGCCGCCGTAGACGCACGAAAAGACGACCGGCGACGGCAGCGTCTGCCAGTTCTCGTCAGAAACTACGGTTTGGATTGATCCGTCTTTGTACCGTATAACAAGCTGCGCGATAAGTTTAGGGAGTCCAAAGGAACCTGAAAATTTAATATATCGGCCTCCAGGAACATTGTACATTCCATTCCCAAGGAGAACGGAAATTGAGCAATCGTCTGAATTTGACAGCTCCTTTTTGACGTCGAAAGTCGTGTAGAGACACGTCTTTTTATAATTGGTCCAACCGGGATCGACCGCCAAACGGTCGCCAAGACGCGTCGAGTTCACCGAAACAATATGTTGACCAAGCCCGCAAACATGCAGAAAGGCGTCGGCGATAGAATCGGCGCTTTGGTCTAACTTGAAATTTCGATAGAGAAGCGGCAAAGGATCTTTGTCCGTTCTTTCGGCGGTAATCCATTC
>CAMNJU010000083.1 GCA_946541595.1 uncultured Planctomycetales bacterium | reverse complement strand
AAAGGCGAACGCCCTTTTCTCATTTTCCGCCCACCCCGCCTTCTCTTTCCTTGCGTTCCACCCTGCCCCGGTTTATAATTCAGAAACTCAAAACGATTTCCAATTCGCCGCGTCGCGCGCCGGCGCCTGAACCGGTTCGCATCGCAAACGGCAAGCGTCGCGGCAAATCCCAACGGAGACGGTCATGTCCGCAACAGTTCGCTATTCGCTGCTCGTACTTCTACTTACGGCGTCGTTCGCGTTCGCGCAAACGGCGCGCGCCGCAAACGACGGCCGGCCGGATCCGGAATCGGTCCGGCTCGCGATCGAGGATATGCTCGAAACGTTCGACGAAGAGTATCCCGACGGCGAGACGTTCCTCAACGAGCTCGACGCGCTCGCCGCCGAGCCCGACTCGCCGGAACGCGGCGCCAAGCTCCTTGCGCTGCAGAAGCGCGCGCTCCTGGCGCATCCGCTCCTTTCGGGCCAAAAGATTCTCGCGGTCCGTCGCGGCGCGAACCAGATCGCGACCCCGTCGCTCAACGCGTACGTAACCGAAGACGTGCCGAAAAACATCCCGTCGCAGATCGTCGCGATCGATCCGGCGTCCGGACAGGTCCAAGTCCTCTACGACGCGCTCGAACGCACAATCGTCGATACCGATCTCGAATTCGACGGCGAGCGGCTCATGTATACCATGCCGGGGCAAAACGGCCGCTGGGCGCTCCACGAACTCGATCTCGCGCCCTTTCTCGCCGGAACCGCGCAGACGGCGGACTCAAAGCAAATCTCGCCCAATCTCGACGAAATCGACTTCTTCGATTCGTGCTATCTCCCGGACGGGGACGTCGTCTACGGCTCGAACGCGACCTTTCAGGGTCTCCCGTGCGAGTCGGGCCGCAAGCAGATGGCGCTCCTCTACCGCATGAATCTGGCGACGAAAGAGATTAAACAGCTCACGTTCGAGCAGGACAGCGACTGGTGCCCAACTATGATGGAGAACGGGCGCGTTATGTACCTGCGTTGGGAATACACCGACACGCCCCACTTCTTCTATCGGCTCCTCTTCTCGATGAACCCGGACGGAACCAATCAGACCGCCGTCTACGGCTCCAATTCTTACTGGCCCAATTCCCTCTTCTACGCCAAGCCGATCCCCGGCGATCCCGAACGGTTCGTCGGCGTCGTGTCGGGCCATCACGTTGGCCGGCCCGGAAGACTCATACTCTTCGATCCGCGCAAAGGGCGGCATGAAACGGAAGGCGTCGTGCAGTCGATCCCCGGCCGAAACGACGTCGTCGAAAATGAAATTGAGGACCGGCTTTACGCCGACCGCTGGCCGAAATTTCTTCAGGTCGATCCGCTCGGGACGGGCGAGGACGACGGGGCCGGCAAATACTTCCTCGTCTCCGCCAATCGCGGGGACGGCTGGGGAATCTGGCTCGTCGACGTCTTCGACAATATGACGCCGATCGTCCAGAGCGCCGACGCCGCGTACACCGATCCGATCCTCCTGACGCCGCGCAAACGCCCGCCCGTCCTCTCCGAGCGCACAAACCCGAACCAGAACGACGCGACCGTCTTTCTCGCGGACGTCTACTTCGGGCCCGGCCTCAAAGACGTGCCGCGCGGAACCGTTAAAGCGCTCCGCGTCTTCGAATATCATTTCGCGTATCCGTTCTCCGGCCATAACGACGTAATCGGAATCGAGAGCAGCTGGGACGTTAAGCGCGTCTTGGGAACCGTACCCGTCGAGGAGGACGGAAGCGCGACCTTCCGCATACCGGCGAACGTGCCCGTCGCGATTCAGCCGCTCGACGCGCAGGGGCGCGCGCTCCAGCTTATGCGCAGCTGGCTCGTCGGCAAGCAGGGCGAATCGGTCGCGTGCTTCGGCTGTCATGAAAACGCGAACGATATCTCGCCGACCGACCGCACAATCGCCAGTACGATAGCGCCTCATGAAATTACCCCGTGGCGCGGCCCGACGCGCGGGTTCGACTTCCTGCGCGAAGTCCAGCCGGTTTTGGATAAATACTGCATTGGCTGCCACGACGGATCCGAAGAATCGCGCAATAAGTTGGGAATACCGCAAGACGCGGCGTTCCCGAACTTTAAGGACTATACCCTCGAAACGGTCGAAGACGGCGCCCAGCGTCAGATCGGCCCGTTCTATCGCAGCTATATGGCGCTGCGCCCGTACGTGAGTACGCCGGGGCCCGAAAGCGACGTTCACCTCTTCCAGCCGGGCGAATATCACGCGACTATGTCGCCCCTCGTGCAGATGATCTTTAAGGGTCATCATAACGTCAAGCTCGACGGCGAGGCGCTCGACCGAATCTATACCTGGATCGATCTCAACGCGCCCTGCTACGGCACGTGGACCGAAGCGCACCGCCATTGGCAGAATAAAGTCCTACTCGACTGGATGCAGATCGACCACGAAAAGCAGATGGCGTCGATCGCGAAATACAGGGAGCTGCGCAAGCTCTATCAGGAGAAATTCGCGGACGTGAGCGAGGATCCGGAAGGGGACGCCGTCGACGAACAGCTCGGATACGACCAAGTGGAAGCGCGCCGCGCCGCCAATCCGCCGATTATGCCCGAACGCGTCGAAAGACCGAAATTTAAACTCGCGACGCCCGAAGGGTACGATCCGCTCGATACGCCTGGCAAAGCGGCGGCGCGCCAGTTTGAGACCGCGCCCGACGGCGTCGTCGGCAAGTCGCTCGCGATTAAAGACGGCGTTTCCGTCGACCTGCGCTGGATACCCGCGGGCGATTTCCAATTCGGCTCCAACGGCGAAACGGACGCGGAATATCCCATGCGGCCCATGAGAATCGAGTCGGGGTTCTGGATGGGAACGACGGAGATCACAAACGAGCAGTACGCGCTCTTCGATCCGAGTCACGACAGCCGCTATACCGACGAGCTCACAAAGGACCACGCGCGGCCCGGCATACCCGCGAACGGTCCCCGGCAGCCGGTTACGCGCGTCGGATACGACGCCGCGGTCCGATTCTGCCAATGGCTCGACGCCGAGCTCAAAGCGAAAGGGGCGCTCCCCGACGACTTTGAAGTCCGGCTTCCGACGGAGATCGAATGGGAATACGCGGCGCGCGCGGGCTCGAACGAGCCGTTCTGGTACGGCGCGCTCCGAACCGACTTCGCGCAGTTCGCCAATCTCGCGGACAAGAGCTTAACGAAGATGCGCGTCGGGCAAGGCTCCGTCGACTACTGGCGAAAAGCGCCGGTCGACGACGGAACAATCGCGATCGCCAACGTCGCGTCCTATCGCGCGAACGCGTTCGGACTCTACGACATGATCGGGAACGTCGCCGAGCTGACCGGCTCGCCGTGGACTCGCGACGGCATGGCGGTTCAGCCGCGCGCCGAGACGGCCGACAAACCGGGCGATCTCGAACGGACGCCGCGCGTCGTGCGCGGAGGAAGCTGGAAGGACTGGCCCGAACGCGCGACGTCCTCGTTCCGAACCCCGGTTATCCCGTATTTCCACGCGCCCGACGTCGGATTCCGGGTAATCGTCGCGCCTAAGTAACGGCTAAGCGGGGCCGTTGACCCCAGCCCGCCACGCAGATAACGCCGCGCCGGTCGCCACGCCGACGCGGCGTTTTTCATCGGAGCGGCGCGCCGGAAAAGAGAGCGCAAACCGCCCCTTTTGACGGTCCGGCGCGCGGCTGGAAAGGGCGGTTCCGTTTATGCCGGCAAACGCGCCTGACGACGCGCTCAAAAGGGCGAGATTTCCGGTCGTTACTTGTAAAAATAACAACCGTGATTATACTAGTGGAACGGCGAGTTCCAAACGACCGCGCGCTCGCCGGTTTTAAAGCGGTCTCAAGAAGAAAGAATCGAACAATGGCAAAGAAATTACTGACCGGAAACGAGGCGATCGCACAAGGCGCGTACGAAGCCGACGTTTCGGTCGCGACCGGCTATCCGGGCACGCCTTCAACGGAAATTCTGGAAAACGTCAGTAAGCGTTACGGCGATATCTACTGCGAATGGTCGCCCAACGAAAAAGTAGCGTTCGAAGCTGCGGTCGGCGCCTCGACGACCGGCGCGCGTTCCATGACCACAATGAAGCTCGTCGGGCTCAACGTCGCCGCCGACCCGCTCATGACGCTCTCCTACACCGGCGTCAACGGCGGATTTATCGCGGTCGTCGCCGACGACCCCGGTATGAATTCCTCGCAGGACGAACAGGACACGCGGCTCTTTGCGCATTTCGCGAAAGTACCCGTCCTCGAACCGAGCGACTCTCAGGAAGCGAAAGACTTCATGAAGGCCGGGTTCGAACTCTCCGAACAGTTCAATACGCCCGTCATTCTGAGAACGACCACGACCGTCAGCCACTCGCGCGGCGTCGTCGAAACGGCCGACCGCGTTAAGCTCGACCGGCCTCACTCCTTCAAAAAAGACCCGCAGCGTTACGTCCCGATTCCGGCGTTCGCGCGCGGCATGCGCGTCCGGCTCGAAGAGCGCGTCGAAAAGCTCTCCGAAGCGGCCTCGAAATCGCCCCTCAACCGCGTCGAATGGAACGAAAACGGCGATCGCGGGCTGGGAATTGTAACGTCGAGCGCGGCGTACCTCTTTGTCAAAGAAGTCTTCCCGGAAGCGAACGTTCTCAAGCTCGGCTGGTGCTATCCGTTCCCGGATCAGCTCCTCCTTGACTTCTCCAACGCGGTCGAACAGGTCGTCGTTATTGAAGAGCTCGAAGATTTCGTCGAACTCCATATGCGCACGCTCGGCCTCAAGCCGTTCGGCAAGAAGATCGGCGGAGAAGCGCTCGTGCCGAAATACGGCCCGCTCGACGTCGACGTACTCAAAAAGGTGCGCGCGACCCTAGCCGCCAATCCGGCGACGGCGAAATTCTTCCCCAACGAAGCCGCGCCCGCCCCGCAGACGGCGCTACCGGAACTCCCGACCCTTCCGAACCGTCCTCCGGTGCTCTGCCCCGGCTGCCCTCACCGCGGGCTGTTCTACGCGCTGGGCAAATTCAAGACGGTCGTCGCGGGCGATATCGGCTGCTACTCGCTCGGCGTCGCGCCTCCGCTCAACTGCATGGACACGATCCTCTGCATGGGCGGCGGCATTACGGTCGCCCACGGTATGGACTGCGCCCAAAACGACACGCCGGTCGTCGGCGTTATGGGCGACTCCACGTTCTTCCACAGCGGCATGACCGGGCTCATGGATATCGTCTACAATAAAGGGAAGTCGACGATCGTCGTGCTCGACAACCGCATTACGGCCATGACCGGCCATCAGGACAACCCCGGCACCGGCAAGACGATCGCGGGCGAAGAGACCTTCGCCGCCGATATCGCCGAAATCGCCAAGGCGATGGGTATGAAGAACGTCGTTACGGTCAATCCGCGCAAACTCGACGAAACGAGCGCCGCCCTCAAGACGGCCATCGAATCGGACGAGCCGTGGCTCATTATCGCGAAAGAACCGTGCCCGCTCGCGTACCGCAAAAAGCTCGAACACGGCGTGCGCGTCAATCAGGACAAGTGCAAAAAGTGCGGCTCGTGCCTCAAGCTCGGATGCCCCGCGATCGAACGGAACGCCGAAAAGGTCGTCTCCATTAACGATTCGCTATGCGTCGCGTGCGGATTGTGCATGCAGGTCTGTAAATTTGGCGCGTTGGAACAATTCGACCTGAAATCGTCGAAGGGAGGTCTCGTATGACGGCTAATGAAAATATGAACGTCGTTCTGGTCGGCGTCGGAGGACAGGGCATTCTCTTGGCGAGCGCGATCGTCGCGACCGCCGCGCTCGATTCCGGGTACGACGTCAAAACCAACGAGATCCACGGCATGGCGCAGCGCGGCGGGTCCGTGCTCGCGCAAGTCCGATACGGCAAAAAGGTCTACAGCCCGCTCGTGCCCAAAGGGACGGCGACCGTGCTCGCCTCGCTCGAAAAGACCGAAGCGATCCGCTACGTCGACTACCTCGCGCCCGACGGGCTCGCCGTTATTTCCGATCAGATTATCGTTCCGGTAACCGTCTCGTCCGGGGCGGCGACCTATCCCGATCTCGACGAAGCGGCCCTGCGCAAGATATTCCCGCGCTTGGCGTACGTCCACGCGGTCGACCGCGCGATCGAGCTCGGCAACGCGCGCGCCGCGAACGTCATTCTGCTCGGCTCCCTGTCGACGAAGCTCGACTTGACCGACGAGGCGTGGCAGAACGCCATTAAGAAGTGCGTTAAGCCGCAGTTCGTCGATCTCAATCTCAAAGCGTTCTATCTCGGACGCGAGCTCGCGCAAAACGCGTGAGCGAGTCGGGCGGTTCACGCCGCTCCGTAAGTACAACGCGCGCCGGCGCCGTCTCTGCGGCTCGGCGCCGCGTTTTTTGACGCCCCCCATCATTCAAACGCAAGGAGAAGACGATGTCCGCCGCCGAAGCCGCCGATCTGAAACCGCCCGTTGCCAAAACAGCCGGAGAACGGCTCGTCGCGCTCGACGCGCTTAGAGGATTCGATATCCTCCTGCTGCTCATGCTCGGCGTCGTCTCGAAGTTCGCGAACGGCCCCATGCCGGGCCTCATCGAGGGGAAATCTGAGGCGTGCGTCAACTTTTGCAATAAGTTCGTAAGCCAGTTCCATCATATTCCGTGGGAAGGATTTACCCTGTGCGACCTCGCCATGCCCCTCTTCGTCTTTATGGCGGGCGCGGCGATTCCCTTCTCCCTCGCGCGCTATCTGCGCGGCGACGATAAGCGCTGGGGCCGGCTCTGGTTCCGCATTATCCGGCGCGTCGTCGTTCTGTGGATCTTCGGCATGGCGGTTCAGGGACATTTGCTCTCCCTCCACCCGGAAGAGTTCAAGCTCTTCTCGAATACGCTCCAGTCGATCGCCGTCGGCTATCTCTTCTCCTGCCTGGCCTATCTCTTCCTCCCGAAATGGGCGCAGCGCGGACTCTTCGTTCTGCTCTTAATTGCGTTCTGGGCGGCCATGAAGTTCATAACGGTCGGCGGAGACGGAAATACCGAAGGGATTACCGAATGGACCATGAACTGGATTAACGCGCGCGGATGCGGCGGCGGAAGTTACGCCGAAGGAACGAACCTCGCCTACTGGGTCGACTGCCGCGTCTTAGGGAAATGGATGGACGCCGCGAGCGTAAACGAAGCGGGCGAGGTCGTCTTTGCCCCGTGGTATCAGTACACGTGGATTCTCAGCTCCCTGACGTTCGTCGCGACCGCCCTTTCCGGCATGTTTGCCGGCGACCTGTTCTACGGTACCCGCGAGCGGCTCAAGACGTTTGTGCCCGGCGACGTCGAAGGGCGCAAACGCGTCCAGTGGACGGCGTGCGCGTACGTCTTTGCCGCGGGCTGCGCGTGTCTCTTCCTGGGCCGGCTCTGGAACAGCTTCCCGGAGGGGAGCCTGCTCTATTGCCCGATTATTAAACACATTTGGACGTCCTCGATGGTTCTTCACGCCTCGGGAATCAGTCTGCTCCTGCTCGCCGTCTTCTACGCGGTCTTCGATATCTGGAAGATACCGGGGCTCAAGACGTTCCTCGTCGTGTTCGGAACCAACGCGATCGCCGCGTATATGCTCTCGCATATCCTGAAGTTCGACGAGATCGTCGGATGGGTTCTTTACGGCTTAGAGCGGTATATCGGCCCATGGTACGAGTTCACGCTCTCCGTCGCGGGCGTCGCGCTCATTTGGCTCATTCTGCACAACTTCTGGAAACAGGGGAAATTCCTGCGCGTATAACGTACGCGCGAAACGCGTTCGGACGCCGCTCCCGTCCCCGTTTTACGACCGTTAGAAAAAGAAAAGAAATAGAATGAAACTGACGACTGAACTCAGGCCCGGCGTCGACTACGTCGGATACGTAGACTATAACGTTCGCGATTTCCACAGTTACGACACGCGCCTCGGCGCGACGTACAACGCGTATCTGATTCGCGACGAGAAAACCGCGCTTATCGACACGGTCAAAGCGCCGTTCGCCGCCCAGCTTAAACGGAACGTCGCGTCGCTCGTCGATCTCGACAAGGTCGACTATCTCGTCTGTCTTCACGCGGAGCTCGACCATGCGGGCTCGCTTCCTGCAATGGTCGAGGCGTGCCCCAACGCGACGGTCGTCTGCAACGCGAAATGCAAAGACGCGCTGGCGGGCTTTTTCGACGTCTCCAACTGGAAATTCCAGATTCTTAATTCGGGCGACAGTCTGAGTTTGGGCAAACGCTCCCTGACGCTCGTCAACGTTCCCATGGTCCACTGGCCGGAATCCTCCGTCGCCTATATGCCGGAAGAGAAGATTCTCTTCTCGAACGACGCGTTCGGGCAGCATATCGCGACGTCGGAACGGTTCGACGACGAATACGACCTCCCCAAAATTCTCGAAGAGGGCAAGAGCTACTACGCCAATATTGTCGCCCCTTACGGTCGGCAGGTCTTAAAGACGCTCGAAGCGGTCGCGCCGCTGGAAATCGAGCTTGTCGCGCCCGCGCACGGGATTATCTGGCGCTCCCATATTCCGGAAATGCTCGACGCGTATAAGACGTGGGCGGCGAATAAGTACGCTCCGAAAGTCCTCGTGATTTACGATACGATGTGGCAGAGCACGGAGCTCATGGCCGAAGAGATCTACGCGGGCGCGGTCGATTACGGCCGCAAGCTTGCCAACGAGAATCCGAGCGCGCCGAAGCTCGACGTGCAGCTCATGCACGCGCGCAAAACGACGCTCACCCGGCTCGCGGCCGAAGCGCTCGACGCGGGCGCCGTCGCGCTCGGAAGCGCCACGCTCAACGCCTGGCTCATGCCGGCGATGGCGTCGGTCCTCGCCTATTTCCAAGGGCTGAAATTCCGCGAAAAGACCGCCTTGGCGTTCGGCTCGTTCGGCTGGGGACCCGGCGGCGCGGAAGCGATTCAGAAAGCGATTCCCGAACTCAAGTACGTTCCCCTTACGGAAACGCCCCTGAAAGCGAAGCAGCGGCCGACCGCCGACGATCTCGCGAAATGCCGGGAGGCGGGCGAGAATCTCGCCAAAGCCGCGTGGGAACGCTATTTGGCGGATCAGCAGTAATAAAGTCTGCCCCAAAAAGAAACGCGCTCCGACGCGCCAAGACGGCGTTTCGGAGCGCGTTTTTCTATCGCTCGGACCGGGCCGTAAACGCGCGTCAGCCGGCGGACGGTCTCATACTGAACGGCTCGCCTTCTTCATCCTCCGGACGTTCGAAAAGACGCGCTTCGCATTCCGGACAGACGACAAACCCCTGCTCGTGACTCTTCTCGTGATTGAAGCAGAACCCGGTTCCGCACCGGGGGCAGCTGCACCAGTCCTCGTTCGAGCAATGCGGACACGGCGGCATCGCGACAATTCTATCGGAAGAAATCTCCGGAGGCGTATAACCGCCGTCGATAAAGAAATCCTCGGGAACCGGAAACGACGCGTCCGGGAAATAAACGCCGCCGTCTCCGTACGGCAAATATTTAAGCCGCATGAGATACGGCTTGCGCGTCGTCGCGCAGACGCCGTGAAAGAAGAGCTGCGGCGGATCTTCCGGCGGGTCGGGATATTCGTCCCCGACGATCTCGATTCCCTCCGGCGTCTTCAGATCGTCGGCGCTCAGGCCGTTCTGCGACGCGTTCTTACTGACAGACTGAATTGCGGAGCTCATCCAGATAAACAGTTTTGAGAGCATGTCGGGCGTCGCCTCGGACGCGCGGAACGTAACGTCCGCGATCTCCTTGAGCACGTCGAAATCGACGGCGCTCCCGCAAGCAATGGCGTAGATGTTCGCCGGCTTAGGACGCTGCGCGCGAAGCTTTTCGAGCGCCGGACGCCACGAATCGGTCGGTTGACCGTCCGTAAGCAGAAAGACGATCGGACGCCAGTCCCCTTTTTCTGTTTCCGTCGCCGGCTCGACTTCCTTGGCGATCTGAACGCGCAGCAGTTCAAGCGCGGTTCCTAACGCCGTGCCGGGACGCGCATTAAGCGTCGGAAGCTTGAATTCTGAAATATCGGTCAGCGGAACGAGCGCGCGCGCGATCGAATCGAACGTTATAAGAGAAAGCCACGCCGTCTCCAGCGCGTAGGGATTCCGATGAAGACTCGCGAGCATAAGGTCTAAACTGCGATTGATCTGGTCGATCGGCTCTCCAAACATCGACTCCGACGTGTCGACGACGATATAAACAGGCAATCTCCGCATAACGAATCCCTCCTATTCTTCCTTGCGCCCCTTAACTGTTGGCAATACTCACGTTGACGACGCGGCCCGTCTTCTTTGCGGAAAGCATAAGCTGCAGATTCTGCGTCAGCGTTACCCCTTTGCCGGGCGGGATTAACTCGCCCGTCGAAAGATTTTTAAGATCGGGAAGCCGCTGATTCACGAACATCCACGCG
This sequence comes from uncultured Planctomycetales bacterium, assembly GCA_946541595.1. Lineage (GTDB taxonomy): Bacteria > Planctomycetota > Planctomycetia > Pirellulales > Thermoguttaceae > RUG369. Next base: position 3,873 of record CAMNJU010000083.1, on the reverse strand, counting down.
TTGTTGTGGAACGCAAAATAGCCGACGCGCTCCAAATCTTTCTCGGACAGCTTCTCGTTAGGGACAATCATTCGGTCGACGTGCCAAGGATAGAGGGACTGTCCGCTGAATATCGTCATGCGCCGTCTTTCGGGCCGGTAACTGGCCCCGTCGTACGTAATATAAAAATCGAACACGGGCGCCTGTTTTTTATAAGGATTTCCGCAATAAGGACAAACCGCTTTCTTCTTATTGTCGTAGACGAACCACTTCATAACGCAGTTTGGATTCTCGCAAGGCAGAACGAGATCGGTCGTCCTGACGAGCGCGTCTTCCCATTCGCCGGCGGACGGCCGCAGCGAGGGATTGTGCAGACCGTCGACAAACGCACGGTTGAACAGTTCGGTAAGATAAGGCCCCGTCGTCTTATACGATATTCTTGACGCGTCGATCCAAGGGAGGTAGACGCCGTCGTTTTTACCGACTTTCGGGCGGTTGCTCAGGTCGGTCGGATGCTCGACAAAGAGCGCCTTCTCTCCCATCTCCAAACGTTCCTGAACGTCGTTGTCCGCACTATAGATCTTGCCGCCGCGAAGAGGATGTCGGTGGAGAAGATACTGGTAGATCAGTACGGCAAGCGCGTGAAGATCCGTCGTCCGTTTCGGCAGCTCGCGATTTTCCTTAGGGCCGTCCGCAGTCGCGACGACCTCGGGCGCCATAAAGTCGGGCGTGCCGAGCACGTCCGGGGGAAAAAGGCCGGGAACGACGAGCCCGTCTACGTCGATTATGCACGCCGAACCTGTCTTCGGATCGACAAGGCAGTTTTTATAAGAGAGATCGCTGTGCGCAAGACCGGCCGCATGAAGTCGGCGAACGCCGCGGCTCAGACGAATGCAGACGCGCAAAAAACTGAGCAGATTCCCCTTCTCGTCCGGCGGGACGAACTTATTGAAATTCTTCGCCGAAGCGAACCATTTTCCTTCCTTCTCGGCGCCTTTAAGCGGTTCGCTGTCAAAGAAGTAACATTTCTCGTACGCGGGAACGACAAGTCCCAGTCTGCCGTCGTATTCGACGATCTTTTCGGGCCAGCAGAAGATATCCTTCCAGTATTCTCCGCCTTCCTGCTCAAAGAGATCGTGCCGGTATTTTCCGACGATATTCTCGATTCGTTCCTTCCCTTGCGGATCAAGCGGGTTTCGAAAGAACGCCACGACGTAACTCTTATCGGGCGCAAAGTACACGTCTTTGATCGCTCCTTGAGCCGGATCTTTGTAAATAAACTCTACTTGCGAGCCGTCTTTCGCGGTCGTTCTAACAACGTCCGACATATGCTTTTCCTCTTGCGGGCGCGCTCCGCGGCGCGAAAAAGCGCCCGCGCGCCTGTATTGCTGAAAAACGCCTGTAAACTGTCTCTTAAATTACGGTCTGCCAAAACTATGCGCCGACCGAACCGTCTTCGAGCGGAATCTCTTTGGAGAAATTGTCTTGCGCTCGTTCGGACCCCGGCTCGGACGACGCGGGCACGCGTTCGCTCACTTCGTCTGGAATTTCCGGCGTCGCCGCGGATTCGGAGGGGCCGCTCGCGCCCGACTTAATCTCCAGCTGCTTGGAAATATGGACGTTGGCAAATCGGAACTCGCCCGGGATGCGCGCTTTCGTTCCGAACTGATACGACGACTTAAACCGGCCGTTGATATAGAAATCGACGCGCCCGCTGTACTCTTTCGTCGGTACGCCGTCAATAAGGAGCGCGTCGTTTTCCGCGCGGCACGAAAGCCCGAATTCCTCAAATCCGCGCGTCTCCAGTACGGTAAGAGAGAACCCTTTGTCCTCTTCGCATAAATCTTTATAACTCAGCTTATACCGGAACGGGGATCCGACGCGCGCGACCGGCAGGCGCAGGCTTTGCACCTTTTTGAGGATCGCGTCGACTCGCTTGGAGCGTTTCGCGTACTGCGCGTCGACAAGATCGAGCGAGACGCCGAGCGCCGCTTCCGCCAGACCGACCTGCTTAACCCTATTGACGATCCGGATTTGCGCGACGTAACTTCGCTTTTCGTCGCACAGGGACAGGCGCATGCAGTCGTCGAGCTTAACGGAACTGCCGCACGGGACCGCCTTCTGATGCGTCAGATCGTAAAGGTACGGAATACGCTCGTTATTGAGAATCCAGCCGTCTCCCTCTTTGGTAAAGTACGCGACGCGCAGCTTTTGGTTGGCGGTGAGCTTCTCGTTGTATTCGACCGTCTTGTCGATATGCCACAGGAAGAGCTCTTTCCCTTCGTACGCGACAAGTTTGCGCCCTTCCGGGAGATAGTCGACTCCGTTGCGCGACATGAAATACTCAAAGACGGGAACCGTGTCTTTATAATGCGCGCCGCAGTAAGGGCATATCTGCTTTGGCTGTTCACGGTAGACGAATTCGTGCTTAACGCATCTGGGATTCGAACAGGGGAGGAGAAGGTCGAGCGTCTTAACGAGCGACTCTTCCCACGCGTTGGCGATCGGCCGCTTCATGGGCGTATGCAGACCCTCGATAAACGCCTGATCGAAGAGCGCTTTAAGATACGGTCCGCAAACCGTATAGGGGATCTGTTCCGGATCGACCCACGGCAGCGATTTCTCTTCGCCCGCGGAGACCTTGCGCCGGTTGCTCGAATCGGTCGGATGCTCGATAAAGACGGCGTGCTCGCCCATCTGCATCTTCTCCTGCTCTTTCGCTTCAAGGTCGGAAAAACTCTCGCCCTGAAGCGGATGACGGTGCAGAAGACACAGGTAGATCATGACCGCGAGCGCGTGCAAGTCGGTCGAACGGGACGGCAAAACGCGCGCCGGATCTTTGCGCGAGAGGTGCGACGTCGCCACGACCTCCGGCGCGATAAAGTCCCGAGTGCCGAGCACTTCCGGAGCGAACAGACCGGGCACGACCAGGCCGTCGACGTCGATAATGCACGCGCGCCCGCCCTTTGGATCAATGAGGCAGTTCTTATACGAAAGGTCGCTGTGCGCCAAGCCGGTCGCGTGCATGCGCCGCACGGCGCGGCTCAGTTCAAGACACGCGCGCAGAAAGCCGCCAAGCGTCCCCTTCTCTTCCGGAGGCACGAAGCGGTTGTAGTTCTTCGCGGACGCCCACCATTTCCCTTCTTTCTCTTCGCCGACAAGATTGCCCGTCTGAAAGTAGAAGTTCGGGCTGTAGACCGGCATAACGACGCCGAGCCGGCCTTCGTACTCCACGATCTTTTCCGGCCAGCAGAAGGTGGTGCGCCAATACTCGCCCCCGACGCGGTTGAAAATGCTCTTATAATATTCGCCGACAAGCTTTTCGATTCGGCGCCTGCCCGACTCGCCAAGTTCTTTCCGGAAGAACGCGACGACGTAGCTGCGGTCCGGCGAAAAGAAGACGTCCTTAATCGCTCCCTGTTTCGGCTCGCTGTTGACGAACTCGACGGCGCTTCCGTCGCGCGCGGTTAATGATACGACGTTCGACATAGATTCGCTTTCAAGGTTATTGGTTGAAACAATCGGAATAACAAACGTTTCCGCGCGTTACGGAGTCGCGGCGTCGGCTGGGCCGTCGGAATCGACTTTCGACGACGGGTCAATAAGATCGGAATCCTCGACGGAATCGTCGTCGGTTCCAATCAGATCGGAATCTTCGACGGTTCCGTCCGGCTCCTCCTCAGACGCCGGGCCAGTCGCGGCCGGAGATTCCTGCTCAACCTCTTCGGCGAGCTCAAATTGCGTTTCCGTGGGATCGGGCTCCTCCGCCGGGCTCGGTTCCGGCGCCGGTTCTTCGTCGCTTTCTTCTTCCGGTTTCGGCTCGAAACGGTCGTTGACGACCAGGAGCAGCGTGCGGTCGTCGTGGTTCCCGTCCCGGAAAAAGCTCATCCCTTT
>CAMNJU010000082.1 GCA_946541595.1 uncultured Planctomycetales bacterium | reverse complement strand
CGAAGGGGACCGTCCCAATCCCAAAGAGGCTCAGGCGCCTGAAGAAGCGCAGGACGGCGACGTCATTGAGACGGAGGAACGCCGTATGGGGAGAATGGATCGACGCGGCGGCCGGCCTGACGGCTTCGAGGGGCGGCGCGGCGACCGGCGCGGATCTCACGGAGACGCAAGCCCGGAACTGAAGGTTCAGGAACTGCAGGTAAGCCCAGAAGCATAAGCGCGTCGGACTCCCGTCCGAGCGTACGCCGCGCGAGCCTAACGCGCATAAGCGTTAGAAAGAGACGCGCCGAGGAAAAAAATCCTTTTCTCGGCGCGTTTTCTTTTTTCGCGAAGGAGCCGCGTCTTGATCAAAACGTGATAAAATTTTGTACAAAAGCAAAATTTTTTTACATTCTTAATAGTTATCATACGTCATGTTGCGTTATTCTTACGACAAACCGGCAGAAAAAATTTTTGCAAAAAAGTTGACACGGGTTGCAGCTTGTGATACCCTTTAAGGTAGACGGGGTTGCGGTTGTCGCGGCCTCCGAAAAAATAACAACTATAGGAGGCGTTTTTTTGGTCTTTTAGGGTTTCGTTCGCCTGTAGCGAACGCGATTTCTATACCCTTTTTACTCTGACTTTGTACCACTTCTTTAACGCTGTTTGAAAGGGACGGCAACCCAAAGTATCTGACGACATTTTAATCCCCAGCGGTTTCCCTGCTTTTCGGGTTTCCGCTTCACCCAGTTGTTTCGTATCTATTTTTACGGCAACTGTCGAGAATTAGGACTCAACCCCATGAAAAACTACAGTGGCTTTACGCCCTTGTTGTGTCTTGTCGTATTCTGTTTCGTTACAACCGTTTACGGACAAGGAACCGTTACCGCAAACGCTTCGGCGCGTCTCGCCGGCAAAGATTCGCAGCCGCTCGCGACGTTCGGCGCGGTCTATCCCGTCGCGGAAACCGACGGCGCCTATATCCTCGAAACGTGCGCGCACGTCGTCGTCAACGCCTATCGTCAGAACGTTTACGACGGACTCGCGTTCCATATGGACGGCGGCCGCGCCGAGCGCTACCGATCGGCGTACGTCGACGTCGAGCACGACGTCGCGCTCTTTGCCGTCGACAAACGCGAATTCGACGGCCCGATCCAAACGTTTAAGTTCGCGCGAAAACCGCCGCGTAAAGGGGACGTCCTGACGTACCGTTCGCTCTTTACGGGCAAGACGGTAACCGGCCGCATGGTCGACGTCGAAGGAGGCGCGATCGTCGTTAAGTTCGAGCAGGACGGCCGGCGCGGATTGAGCGGAACGCTCGTCTTCGACCGCGACGGACGCGCCGTCGGTATTTTCCAGGCTTTTAGTACGCTCAATCCGCGCGACGGCTACGTTTTGCCGATTAACGAACGCGACGTTCAGAAGATCGTCGACTATATCGGCGAGGGCCGGGCGAAGTTCGGCAATTTCCAAGCGGTCGGCGCCGACGGCCGGATTCGCGCCGACGAGGCGTTGGCGGCCAACTGACGCCGCGCAAACGGTTCGAGGCCGTTTCGACGCGGGATTTCCCCGAGAAAAAACGGCCTCGTGCGCGTCCGCGCTTTGCGGCGTCAATCGAAGGTCAGTCGTGGATTTTGAGACTCCCGATAAAGAACGCGATCTCCGGATCCATTTCGTCGTAGATAAGGCTTTTGCCGAGATCGAGCGCGGCGACCGTCGTATTGACTTCTTCTTCCGTGAGTTCGAAGTCAAAGACGTCTAAGTTTTGAATCATGCGCTCTTTGTGAGTCGTCTTTGGAATGACGGAAATACCGCGCTGTATGAGCCAGCGGAGCATGATCTGGGCGGTCGTTTTCCCGTATTTCCCGGCGAGCGCTTGGAGCGTCGGCTCGTTAAAGACGTCGTTCTTTCCTTCGGCAAAGGGCGCCCACGCCTGATGGCAGACGCCATGCTTGGCCATAAATTCCGCCGCCGCGCGCTGCTGACGCCACACGTTCGTTTCGATCTGATTGACCGCTGGCGCAACTTCGTTGCAGTTCATGAGATCGGCGAGCCGTTCGTTCCAGAAGGAGGTAACGCCGATCGCGCGAATCCGCCCTTCGTTATAGAGCTTTTCGAGCGCGCGCCACGCGCCGTAATAGTCGCCGTACGGCTTGTGCATGAGATAGAGATCGAGGTAGTCGAGCCCCAGTTTCTTCATGGAGAGGTCGAACGCCTTGAGCGCGTTCTCATATCCGTAATCCTGAACCCAAAGTTTCGTCGTAACAAAGAGCTCTTCGCGCTTAACGCCGCACTTGGCGATCGCGGCGCCGACTCCCTCTTCGTTCGAGTAGGCCGCGGCCGTATCGATAAGCCGATAGCCGACTTCCAACGCGTCCTCTACCGCCCTTTGCGCTTCGCTCGGCTCGATCTGATAGACGCCGAATCCGATCATCGGCATGGCGACGCCGTTGTTCAACGTAACGTTCTTCATTTTCACTCTTTCCTTTCCGGTCCGCGGGCGCGGACGCCTTTGCCCTATTATAGAGGCCGGGCCGCGCGAACGCAACCGGAAGACGCCGGGCCGGGCGGACAAAAAAAACGCCGAGACTCCATCGCGGCTATGCGATAAAGAATCGGCGTTTTTCATTTTTGGCCGCGCGCAACCCGCGAATCGGCCCGGCGTTACTTGTAAAACACGGTTTCCGAAAGGGGCTTGCGGTTCGTATGATTCGGAAGCGGCGCGGCGCCTTCGGCGGGATAGCCCAAATCGAGCGCCATGAGAATCTCTTCGTTTTCCGGGAGTTCGAGCTCTTTGGCGAGCGCGTCCGGATCAAAGAAATTGAGCCAGCAGCTCTCGACCCCGGCGTCTTTCGCGGCGAGAATCATGTGCGTGGCGACGATCGACGCGTCCTCGATTCCGGAATTCCGTTTCCCGCCCGGATACGTAAAGACGTTCGTCTTGTCGTACGCGACGATAACCACGGTCCCCGCGCCGTAACGGCAAGGGCAGTGTTTGTCGAATTTAGCGAGGCTCGCGTCCGACTCCAGGACGTAAATCCGCTGCTCTTGAAGGTTCTTGGCGGTCGGGGCGAGCCGGCCCGCCTCTAAAATGGCGTCGAGCGCGGCGCGGTCCGGCTTGCGCCCGTCGTATTTCTTGCACGAATACCGTTCTTTAATTACCGATTTGAATTCCATCGAAACGCTCCATTTCTCGCGATTAACGCGTCGAGCCCCGCCGAGCGGCGGAGCGACGTCGGCGCGCGGTCATTATACGGCGCCGGCGCCTCGCCGTCAAATCAAGGGGCGGCGTTTTTTCACTGCGCGGCGCCGCCGAACGCCCCTTCGATGGAGACTCCGAGCGCGTCCGCTTTGCCCGCGATCTCACGTTTGACTTTATCGAGCGCGGACTTAGCGAGCCGGCTGACCCACGACTGCGCGACGCCGAGCTCCTTGGCGACTTCCCGCTGCGTCTTGCCCTTTAAGTAGAGCGATTCGAGAATATGCCGCTGCCGTTTCGGGAGAATCGCCATCGACTCAAACATGAGCCGTTTAAGGGTTTCCGCGGAATCTTCGCGCGCGGCGCGCTCGGAGTCCGTCTCGCCGGGTTCCTCGGCAGGATCGAAGAGGAGCTCGTCGGATTCCGACTGCGGGCAGAACTTGCGCTGGGTAACCGCGCGCCGGGTCTCCATGCGTATCTGGCAGTCGATCTGGAACGAGATCCAGTAGGACAGCTTGACGTTCAGCTCCGGCCGATAGCGTTCGAGCGCAATCGCGATTCCGACGAGCCCCGCGGCGAATTTTTCGTCGTAACTCAGCGCGTTCCCGTAATCGTAAAGCGCGATCATCTTGCGCAGCAGCGGGATATGCAGTTCGATTTCTTCGCTCGGGCGCGTGAATTTCCGCACGCCGTTCCATTCCTCCGCGTTCTTTTTTGCACGCGCCATAACGTTCTCCCTTCCATGAGAATTTCTTACCGCCGTCGCGACGGAAAATAAAATTCGCTAACTAAGCCAAACTAAATAAAATCAGTACGTTAGAAATCCGCCTTCGCAGTCGCCGCCGAATTCCGCGAGCGCGGACGCGGCCCAGACGAGCGCGTCGACCCGGTCGTCCGCGCGGTCGACCGTCGCGCCGGACGTAAAGCACGTCATCTCCTCTTCGAGCTCACGAAAGACCCCGACGTGATGCGCGCGGCCCTGCTCGTACAGAACGGCGATCGGCTCGGCGCGCACAATTTTGCCGCGCGTCGCGCGCACTTTCCGAACCGGGATATTCGGATCGACCTGCCGTAGCACGTTCGCGATTAAGTCGCCCCCCTGATTGACTTCGACGACGACGCAGTCCGCGTTCCAGAAGCGGTACGCCTCGACGACCTCGGCCGCCCAGCGTTCCGGCGGCGCGACGAGCGACCGGTCGCCCAGTACGTAGAAGTGATCGAGGCCGTCCCGCTCGCGACGCCTGCCCGCGACGATTACGCCCGTGGCGTCGGAGCCGCCGGTCGAGGTTACCGCGGGATCGACGGCGACGACGATCCGTTCGAGATCGCCGGGCGCGGCCGTTACGCGAAATCGGTCGACCGTCTCCTGCTTCCAGAGCGCGTTTTCGACGTCGTTGGAGAACTCGCCGTACAGGAACCGCCGCTTCATCTGCTCGGACCCCGCGGCGAGCGTCCCGTCGATATAGCCCTCGGGCAGATTCTCGGCGTTGTCGCGCGGATTCATCTGAATAACGCCGTACCGATCCCAATCTTCGATCCGGGCCCGCGTGCGCGGGTTAATGCGTTCGATAAAGAGCTTGTACGTCCAATGAGATTTTCCGGGCGGATTGCAGTCGAAAAAGGCGCGGTTGCGCAGCAGTCTGCCCTCGGGGTCGGCGCGCGTTTCCGCGAGCCGCGTGAGCGCAAGCTCGACCGACTCGTACGCTATCTCGGAGCATTCGTTGAAATAGACCGTTGAGAATTCGAGCCCTAAAATCTTTTCGGCGCGCCGTTTATCGTCTAATCCGACGAACCAGAATTCCGCGCCGTTCCCAAGCAGGGTTATGCGCGTCTCCGAAAGATTGCGCGTATATTTAACGTCGGGAAAACACAGATCGAACACCTTCGGAAACGTGTCGTCGAAGACCGAATGTTTCGCGGAATTAAAGTAGCGCCGAAAGACCGCGTGACGGCCCCCGTATCGGAGCGCGACCGCAATCATGGCGCGGCAGAATTCAAACGTCTTGCCCGAACGCGAGCCGCCGTAAGCCATAACGCGCGTCTTATCCCGTATGAGACGCCGAAGCGCAAGTTGGGCCGACGTCGGTCTGTAGCCCGAATCCTTCACGTCGGCTCCTTTCTAGCGCGCGGCGAAAACGCGCCCGCAAATTACCCGTATCTCCCTCCGTTTGTTTATACCATTTTATCGGCGAACGCTCTTTTTAGAAGTCAATTTTTTAGAAAAGTTTCTAATTTTTTAGATATACTGTACAGAAATTTATTCCCCGCTCGGCGTATACCGCAACGGGACGCATAAAAAATTTTTTCAGTTCAGAGAGAGCCGCCCGGTCGCGAGCGCCCAGTAGAGGATTCCGCCTTTGCTCGCGGGGAAACCGAGTCCGAGAACGAGGCCGGCGTCGATTTCGCGGCCCGACGGCGCGATTTTTCCGTCGAGGAGAAGGCGCGCTTCGCGGAGAATCGCGTCGAGAATACGCAGTCCGACGTCGGCGTCGGTCAGATTCGCGGCGCGGCGCGCGAACTCCGGCTCGACCGGAACTTCGCGCCAGCGTTCGAGGGCGGCGCCGTCGCAGTCGAGAACCGCGTCGGGCGCCCAGCTTTCCGCCGTTTCGTAGCGGTAGAAGCCATGCTTCGATTTGCGCCCGAGCCGCCCTTCCCGAACGAGTCCGGCGAGCAGGGTCGACGGATAAGCGCTTTCAGGAAACGCTTTAAGGAACGAATAGCCCGCGTGCAGGGAGACGTCGAGCCCGATTTCGTCCATAACGCGCAGGGGCGCGCCCTCAAATCCGACGCGTCGGCAAATTGCTTCGAGCCGGGCCGGATCAAGTCCCTCGTCGAGCAGCTTTAGCGATTCGTTGAGATACGCCTGAAGGAGCCGATTGACCACGAGCCCCGGCCCGTCCCCCGCGACGAGACTCGTCATACGCAGATCGCGCGCGAGCCACTGGAGTTTCGCGACGGTCGGCGCAGCGGTCGTCTCCGAGCCGGCGATCTCTACGAGCCGGCGCCGCGCGATCGGATGAAAGAAGTGAAACGCGGCGAACCGCGCCTGGCAGATCGGCGCGCGCGAATCGGTCGGAAGGGACGCGGCAAGGTCGGCGACGCGCAGCGAAGACGTGTTCGTGAGCAGGAGCAATTCTTTTCGCGCGGCCTGGCCGAGTTGGCCGTAGAATTTCGCCTTCATGCGGATTTTCTCAGGAATCGCTTCCACGACGGCGGACCGGTCGGCGAGCGTTTCGAGCGAATCGGTCGTCTGAAGGAGCGTTTCGACCTTCGAATCGAAGAGCCGCTCGACTTCGTCGGGGTCGGCTCCGGACGGACGTGTTCCGATCTGTTCGAGCGCGGCGCGGATTCGAACGCGCGCCGAGTCCAGCGCGGCGGGAACCGGATCGTAAACGGCGACGCGCGCGCCCGCGTCGAGAAAGAGCGCCGCGATCGACGCGCCCATGAGGCCGGCCCCTGCGATTCCGACGCCGCGCTCGCGGTATTCGGCGATAAACCTTTCGTCGCAGCTCCCGCACAAGTCGGGCTCGGGCCGCGCCGTTCGCCAGAGGAACGCGGCGCGCGGATCCGCGTCGGACGCCGGGCCGCGTTCGGGCGCGTCGAATCGGGCGACGTAGCTCGCGGGGTCGAGTCCGGGCAGGCTCGGACTTGCGGAAAAGACGCCGAAGGGATCGTTGGAATCGCTCATTTTGCACTCGCTTCTCTTGAAATAAAAGGCCGAGCGTCTCGCGACGTTCGGCCTTTCGGCGAATTTAAAGACGATCGGCGCGCGGCGCGTCAGTCTCTCTTATGGCGGTTGTCGAAGACGCGCTTCGATTTGCCTTCGCTGCGCGGAATCGAGTCGGGCGCGACGAGCGTCGTTTTGAAGTTAATGCCGACGACGCGCTGGAGCTTTTCGGCGATGAGTCGGCGGAACTTCTCTTTCGCGGCGTCGTCGTTCCAGAGCACGGAGAACTTCTCGGGCGTCGGTTCGACTTTGACTTCAATCACGTCGAGTCCGTCGGGGCCCTTCGAGAGGTGAATCTGGTAGTTGACGAGATTGGCGTCGATCGCCAGGAGCGCCGATTCGACCTGACCGGGGAACACGTTGACGCCGCGAATAATCATCATGTCGTCGGACCGGTGCGTAATACGCCCGATGCGGCGCAGCGTGCGGCCGCAGGCGCAGCGTTCGGAGATGAGACGCGTCATATCGCGCGTGCGGTAGCGAATGAGCGGGATCCCTTCCTTATCGAGCGTCGTAAAGACGAGCTCCCCTTCCTCGCCGTCCGGGAGCGGCTGAAGCGTCTCGGGATCGACGATTTCCGGATAGAAGTGATCTTCGAAAATATGAATGCCGTTGTGGCAGGGGCAGTCGCCGCCGACGCCGGGGCCGGAGATTTCCGTCAGGCCGTAGATATCGAACGTTTCAATGCCCGTCTCGTCTTCGATGAATTTGCGCATTTCGTCGGACCAAGGTTCCGCGCCGAAGATGCCGACGCGAAGCTTCGTCGTTTTCCAGTCGAATCCGACTTTGCGCGCATGGTCGATAATGTGCAGGAAGTAGCTCGGCGTGCACGCGACGGCCGTCGTGCCCAGGTCGCGCATGAGCATGAGCTGGCGTTCCGTATTTCCGCCGGAGATCGGCAGAACCGTGCAGCCGCGGCGCTGGCCGCCGTCGTGAAGACCGAGACCGCCCGTGAAAAGACCGTAACCGTAACCGACTTGAAGAACGTCGTTTTCGTCGAGCCCGAACATAGCGAGCGCGCGGCTCGACGCTTCGCTCCACGCGTCGAGGTCGTGCTGAGTATAGCCCATAACGATCGGCTTGCCGGTCGTGCCGGAGCTGGCGTGGAATCGGAGAATTTTAGACATTGGAACGGCAAACATGCCCGTCGGGTAGGTGTCGCGGAGGTCGGTCTTCTTGATAAAGGGAAGCTTGGACAGATCGGCAAGCGATTTGATCGAATCGGGATTGACGTTGTTCTCTTCCAAGAGATTTCGATACCACGGCACGCTGGCATAGACGCGATGGAAAACGTCGAGGAACTTTTTGTTTTGCACATCGCGAAGCATATGTTCCGGCATGAAGTCCGGAGCGCTGATCATACTGTATTTTGCCATTTCGATATCTGTGTTTAAACTTTTCTAGGCCGACGGCGCCGACAAAACCGGCTTACGCCGTCTGAAACCGGATTAAATGGAGCCGAACGCTGCGGCGCGCGCAAAGCGTTGAGGCTGGTGTCTTCGCGCCCGTTCGCGGGGGAACCCCGGAACGCGCGCCGCGTTTCGACAACGCGAACTGAAAAACAAATCCCGACCATTATATAGGAACGCGTAATTTTGTAAAGGAAAGACCCCCTTAAATAATAAAAGGAGGAGTAAATTTCATTTCGCCGTCCGTCGTCGGCGCGGTTCCTAAAACAGGGCGCGGGCCCGGCATGGGCGGAATCCAAGGGGACTGACGGGGGCGTTGTGCCGCAAAAGAAGCCTTTTTTGCGGAAAAAAAGACAAAAAAACTAGAAAAATTCGCAAAATCTAAATGTTTAACGTTGACGTCAGCGAATCAAACCGATAAAAATATAGGCGAAGCCTGCGCGGGACGCGTTTAAAAACGGTTTACGCGCCGCCGCAGGCGTTTGCGGGTCGCCGTTCAACGAATCCCTTTTGCGCCGTCTCGTTTTCCGGTCAACGCCGGTAGCGTCGCAAGTTGAACGGGCGTCAAACCTCCTCCGCTTCAACCTCCCTATATAAAAGGAAATTTTCATGGCGAAAGATAAGAAAGCAGCCAAGGACGTCAAGCCGTTGACCAAGACGCAAATGATTCAGGCCCTCGCCGACTCGACGAGCTTGAGCCGCAAGGACGTCGCCGCCGTCGTCGCTCAACTTGGCGAACTGATCAAGGTCGAACTTGCTAAGGGCGATAAAGCCAGCTTCACGCTTCCCGGTCTCATCAAGATCGAAAAGCAGTACGTCGCCGCCAAGCCGGCCCAGAAGCACGTTCCGGATCCGTTCAACAAGGGCAAGTTCGTCGATCGTCCGGCCAAAGAAGCCCACTATAAGATTAAGGTTAAGGCGCTCAAGGGCCTCAAAGACATGGCGTGATTGAACGTCTGCGGTCTCGTCTGAACGCTTCGTTCAGGCGCCTTTCCGAAAAAAGCGCGTCGCTGCAAAGCGACGCGTTTTTTTATTTGCGCGCGCGGCGTGAAAAAAATCGGCCGTCGACTTGACGCCGTTACGAAAAAAAGCACAATTATGGACGTTTGCGCGCGCGCCGCGAACGCAAACGCCGAATTTCTCCGATCCGGGCGACTCATTTCAGAAAGGTCTCACATGACGCCAGAAGCTCAACGCGTTCTCAAACCCGCCAAGCGAATTCTTCTAAAAGTATCAGGCGAAAGCTTCTGCCCGCCGAACGAGCGCGGCATCTCGATGGATTCCGTCAATCACCTCGCCGCCCAAATCGTTAAAGTGGCGGAACAGGGCGTTCAGGTCGCGGTCGTTATGGGGGGCGGCAATATTCTCCGGGGCGGCCAGCTCATGGCGACGAGCGGCGCGCAGACCCTCCAGGAAGCGACGGCGCACTACATGGGCATGCTCGCGACCGTCATTAACGGCAACGCGCTCCACGACGCGCTCCAGGCGATGAATCAGGAGCCGCGCCTCATGACGTCGATTCGCATGAACGAAATCGCGGAACCCTACATCTGGCGCCGCGCGATCAGCCACCTCGAAAAAGGGCGGATTGTTATTCTCGCGGGCGGCATGGGCGCGCCGTTCGTTACGACGGACACCGCGTCGGCGCAGCGCGCGCTCGAACTTCAGGCCGACTACCTCATTAAAGCGACGAAAGTCGACGGCGTCTACAGCGCCGACCCGAACAAAGACCCGAACGCCGTTTTCTATCCGGAACTGACGTTCGACGAAGCGATCGAGCAGCGCCTGCTCGTTATGGACGCCGAAGCGTTCGCGAAATGCCGCGCCCATTCGCTGCCCGTCATGGTCATTAACTTCCGCAAAGAGGGACTGCTCGAACGCGCCGTGCGCGGAGAACACGTCGGCACGATTATTCACATCTGAACTGTTTGCAATTCGGTTAGAAACAATAAGTTATGCAAACCAAACGAGCCCCGGCGCAGCGACGCGCCGAGGCTCGTTTGGTATTCTGCGTTCGCGCGAGAACGCGAACGCCGATCATTTCGCGGTCAGCGCGAGGCGGACGCCGTTGTACGCGTAGCGGCGGACAAGCCCTTCCGGCCCGACGCTGCTCCCGCGATAGGCGGACCGGCAGCTCCCGGCGCCGTCGTTCCAGCTGCCGCCGCGCAGTACGCGGCGCGTTCCCTTCTCCGGGCCGACGGGATCGGTCTGAGGCTCCGTCGGATAGGGGCCGTAGACGTCCCGCGTCCATTCCCAGACGTTCCCATGCATATCGAAGAATCCCCACGCGTTCGCGGGATAGGACCCCACGGGCGTCGTCTTGCCGACGGTCGGGCCTTTTTCGTCGGTTCCGTACGGATAATCGCCGCTGCAGTTGCACTGCGCGCTCGTGAGAACGTCGCCGAACGACGACTGCGTCGTAGAGCCGGCGCGGCACGCGTATTCCCACTGCGCTTCGGTCGGGAGCGCGAACGTCAGCCCGTCGGCGAGCGCCGTGAGCTTTTCGGCAAATTCGCACGCTTCCGCCCACGTTACGGAATCGACCGGATTCTTCGCGCCTTCAAACGCGCTCGGATTCGAGCCCATAATCGCAGTCCACATCTCCTGCGTCGCTTCGGTTTCCATAAGCCAGAACCCGCGCGTCAGCGTTACGTTATGCGAGCCGTGGTCGCTCGCGGACCCGCCCATGACAAAAGTCCCGGCGGGAACCCAGCGCATGCGGAATTCGACGCCGTTAATCGTGAGGACGTTCAGTTCGCCCGGTTTACGGTCTGCGGATTCTTTCCAACTGTTTAAATCTATCGGCACTGTGGCGCTCCTTACTATTGTATCATATTTTGTTCAAATAAGTTAAGCTCGTTATTATCTCACTTCGCACCGCGGCGCGGCTCACGCGATCGGCTCGCCCTTGGCGGAATCCCACTTGCAGGACGTTTCGCGCGCGAGCGCGACGGCCTCGGCGAACGCGTCGATCGCGCGGTCGATCTCTTCGTCGGTCGTATACCGGCTCAGACTGAATCGGAAATTCCCCTGCAGCGCGCCGGACGGAACGTTCATCGCGACGAGCACGTGCGACGGCTCAAGCGACCCGGACGTGCACGCGGAACCGGACGAAACGCACACGCCGCGCTCGGACGTCAGCATGAGAATCGCCTCTCCCTCCGCGCCGTAAACCGCGATATTCAGCGTGTTAGGCGTGCGGGGCGCGTTCTTCCCGTTGACGACGATCCACGGAATCCGCTCTTCGAGCGCCGCCTGAAGTCGGTCGCGCATCGCCTCCATGCGCGCGCCCCGTTCGAAAAGGCCGTCCGCTTCGAGATCGAGCGCTTTCGCAAGACCCATAATATAGGGGACGTTCTCCGTGCCCGCGCGCCGGCCCCGCTCCTGATGACCGCCGATGAGAAAGCGCTCGAACGCGGTTCCGCGACGCAAATAGAGCGCCCCGACGCCCTTCGGCGCGTGGATCTTATGGCCGCTGAACGAAAGCATATCGACGTAACCGAACGCGCCCGAAAGACCGCCGCTCGGATCGATTCGGCCAAGGTCGATCGGAAGCTTCGTTACCGACTGCGTCGCGTCGACGTGGAACGCGATCTTAGGATCCGTCTGCTTAACGATGCGCGAGAGCTTCTCAATGGGGAAAATAACGCCCGTCTCGTTATTGGCGTGCATAACGGAAACGACCGCCGTTCGGCCGGGCTCGAGCGCCTGAACGAATTCGCGGATATTGATATTCCCGTCTGAATCGACGCCGACGTACGATACGTCGCAGCCCTCTTTTTCAAGCTGTTTGCAGACTTCGAGGACCGCCGGATGCTCCACCTTCGTCGTAACGATCTTATTACGCTTAGGATCCGCCTTGACCGCCCCTTTGAGACCGCCGACGAGCGCCGCGTTATTGCTCTCGGTCGCGCAGGACGTAAAGATAATTTCGTCGGCATGGTCGGCGCCAAGCCGTTCGGCGACGAGCTCGCGCGCGCCGTCGAGTTCGCGCGCGAGCGCGAGCGCGGGCGCGTACATGGAACTGGGATTCCAGTATTTCGCTTCAAAATAGGGCCGCATCGCCTCCACGACTTCCGGAGCGACGGCGGTCGTCGCGTTATTGTCAAGGTATACGATTTTCTCTTGCTCGGACGCCATAATTCTTCTCCTTTTACGAAACGCCCGGCGGACCCGGGCGCGCCCCTGCGTGGAGCGCCTCTTATTATACCCCTTTTTTCACGATTGAACAGCGCGAGCGCGCGCGCGACGGCGTTTTTCATCCCGCTTGGAAATTCAACCGGCAAAAAATCCGCTTGCAAAGTAAAATCACGCGCGGTATCATATTGCATACGCGGCGGCGTTGCACGCGCAAAACATTAGGCTATTTCGAAAGGAGCTCAGCTCGATGAACGTTTATCTTGGAATCGACGTGGGAACGTCGGGAACGAAAGTATTGGCGATTCGCGCCGACGGAACTATTCTCGCGAGCGGGGTCGGCGAATATCCCTGTTACGCCCCGCGGCCGCTCTGGAGCGAACAGAATCCGGAAGACTGGCGCAAGGCGGTTGTGGAAACGGTCCCCAAAGTCCTCGCGAAGGCGGGCGTAAAAGGGGCCGACGTTCGCGGAATCGGGCTTTCCGGGCAAATGCACGGGTCCGTCTTTCTCGACGCGGACAACAACGTGATTCGGCCGGCGATCCTCTGGAACGACCAGCGGACCGCGAAAGAATGCGCGGAGATCGAAGAGGCGGCCGGCGGGCGCGGCAAGCTCATTGAAATGGTCGCTAATCCGGCAATGACGGGCTTTACGGCCCCGAAAATAATCTGGCTGCGCAATAACGAGCCGGAGAATTTCGAGCGGGTCGCCAAAGTACTCCTCCCGAAAGACGAGATCCGCCGCTGGCTGACGGGCGAATTCGCGACGGAAGTGAGCGACGCGAGCGGGACGCTCCTTCTCGACGTGGCGGGCCGCAAATGGTCGAAGCCGCTCCTCTCGGCGCTCCAACTCGACGAATCGATGCTGCCGACCGTCTACGAATCCGAAGAGATTACCGGCAGACTGACGCAGGAAGCGGCGGACGCGCTCGGACTGACGACCGACTGCTTCGTCGTCGGCGGCGCGGGCGACTGCGCGGCGGGCGCGGTCGGCAACGGAATCGTGCGCGCGGGCTCCCTTTCGACGTCGCTGGGCACGAGCGGGGTCGCGTTCGTTCATTCGGACGAGCTGAAAGTCGACAAACTCGGGCGCGTCCACACCTTCTGTCACGCGGTACGCGGGAAATGGCACATGATGGGCGTAACCCTCTCGGCGGCAGGCTCGCTCCAGTGGTTCCGCAACGCGCTCTGTAAGGAACTGCGCGAAAAGGCCGACGCGCAGGGCGCCGACGTATACGACCTGCTCACCGCGGAAGCGGCCCAGACCCCGGTCGGAGCCGACGGGCTCTTCTTCCTGCCCTATCTGAGCGGCGAACGGACCCCGCACGCGGATCCCTACGCGCGCGGATCGTTCGTCGGGCTCACGCTCGCGCACGACCGCGGACGGATTACGCGCAGTATTCTCGAAGGAGTCTGCTACTCGCTGCGCGAGGCGATCGACATTTTCCGCGGGCTTGGCGTCCCGATCGACGAAATTCGGGCGTCCGGCGGCGGCGCGAAGAGTCCGTTCTGGCGCCAGATTCAGGCGGACGTATTCGGAAGCAAGGTAACCACGCTCAATTCGGAAGAGGGACCCGCGTTCGGCGTCGCGCTCCTCGCGGCCGTCGGCGGAGGAGAATATAAGAATATCGAAGAAGCGTGCGACGCGACGATTAAGCGCGTCTCCGAACTTGATCCGAATCCGGACGCCCAAAAGAAATACGACGCCGCCTTCCCCGTCTATCAGAAGCTCTATCGCTCCCTGAAAGAGGACTTTCGCGCGATCGCCGACCTCGCCTGATCTACTGCCGTGAAACAAAAGAACGCGCCCCG
>CAMNJU010000081.1 GCA_946541595.1 uncultured Planctomycetales bacterium | reverse complement strand
GGTATAGTCGGCGGCTGGATTACAAGCGAAAAGGCCGGCGGGGTCGTTCGTTCCGGCAAGTCAGTCTCCGGCAGTATAACTATGACGCCACGTTTAGATTACGGCCGGTATATGAACAACGGTCGCTGTCTGGAAGAGCGTTTTGTCTTAGGTTCTTTCGACGACTGTCGCATCGGCCTCGAAAATTACGCCGATTCAATTGCCACATACTATTCTATTTCACTTAATACAAGCGCTCTTAACGGTTACTGCACTTGGTATTCAGATAAAAATGGCGGAGCATGCAATGAAAACGCCGTCAAAGAATTAACAAAGGCTATCGTTGAAGATTTTGGAAACTTCGGTTTCAAATACGTTCAAATAGACGATAAGTGGCAGCTTGGGGCTTCACATAACGGTCCCAATAAGAACTTTACTTCTCACAATCCCAAAGGACCGTATCCATCAGGAATGAAGGCAACGTCTTCGTTCCTCAATGAAAACTCCTTAGTGGCCGGACTTTGGTTTATGCCGTTTTCAGGTAATTTTGACGATCCCTATTGGGCCGACAAACAAGATCTATTTGTAAGAAGCGCAATAGATTACCCTGAACCCGGGCAAAAAAATACTCGTAGGTATTCTAATATCAATCAGAAGATTGGCGAACCTTACGAGACGTTCTGGGGAGGAACTTCGCTAGACACTTCAAATCCAAAGACGCTTGAATACATAACCGACGTCGTTACTCGAATTACTCAGGATTGGAATTACAAGTACATTAAGATTGACGGCATGTGGGTTGGAGGCGCAATTGAACAATTATATGTAAACGACGAGTACATGCCTGACGATATGGGAATGCAAATTTTCTACGATCAGTCACGAACTAACGTTGAAAATTTCCGCACGGGTCTGCAGTGTGTACGCAACGCGGCAAAAGACACGTTTATCTTGGGTTGCAACGTGTCGCAAAATATGCGGACGCTCGCCGCGTCTTACGGATTGGTAGACGCAATGCGCGTTGGGCCGGACAACGGAGCAAGTTGGGACGGCGTGTGTGCGGGACCGTGGCGCGGAACAAATCGCTATTTCTATAACGGACGCGTCTGGTTCAACGATCCGGATCCCGTATACGCGCGTGTTTCCATTCCGCTTGAGCGCGCCCAGGTATCTGCGACATGGGCGTCAATTACAGGACAGCTCTACGCGCTGAGCGATTGGATTCCAGATTACGACGAGGCGCGAGTCGATCTGGTTCGAAAAACGATTCCCAATCATTTAAAAACAAACGTTCGTCCCGTCGACCTTTTCGACGAAGAGCTTGCCCGCGCCTGGATTTTAACGGACGACTCGACAGGAACGCGCCGAGACGTTGTAGCGCTCTTTAATTGGCACGGCGACGATGGCGCGCCATTCGAGTACACGCCGGAAAAACTGGGACTTCCTCTTTCTGAAACGCAAGGAAAGAAGATTGAAAAGTATGTCGCTTACGATTTTTGGAATGATGAATTACTAGAGCCGTTTGACGTTTTAAAAACAACGCTGCCAAAAGAATCTTGCAAGGTTCTTGCGATTCGGCCCGTTGGCGAACATCCACTGCTCCTCAGCACGTCCCGACATATATCTCAGGGGATTATTGACGTTTTGCAAGAAGAATGGAACGAAGAAACCAAGACGCTTTCCATTCAGGTAAAGATTCCTCCGAAATTTAAATATGAACTGCGCGTTTATAACCCTAAATCGGGGAAACTTGACAGATGGCAGGCTCCGGACGACTGTTCTGGAACGTATACCGTCGAATATCGCTTAGACGAAGTGGGAACGCCTTCCTTTACGATCGTAAAGTAACCAATTTTAAAATTTACGGTCTACAGAACGACGGGCTGTCCTCTTGACGTAGTTCTGAGGATTGCCCGTTTTTTAGTCTGGAATCAATCTATTCATAAGAGAGCCTTCTGTTCCATCAAATGCGCCACGTCAAACTGTTTTAGAAATAAACGGCAATCCTAGTCAATCGATTATCCAACGGCTGTTAATTCTCACTCCGTAATCTCAAAGATAAAAGAAAGCCGCCGGTTCAACGTTCACGTCAAACCGGCGGCTAAAGTTAGCTCAATGGAGCCATCAACCGTTCAAGTCGGCTATCAGAACATGCTGCTCTCATAATCCCAGTAATAGAGATAGAGAAGGATCGTCAAAATAACGACGACCACGCCAAACAGTTTCGCCGCGATAGACGGTTTTAAGAATTCGGCCCACTTTTCAGACGTCATCTTGTGCCCGTACACCATCTTGAGCCCCTCTTTCTCAGAATCGGAAAGATCAGCTTTGAGAGCGGCTTCAAGTTCCGCCTGAACAACGGCGTTCGTCGGAAATTCCGGCGACACTTGAACAAACGCTTCCTTACGCGGAGCAATGACGCGAAGAATGAAAGCGACGCCGATGAGAACGGCAAAAGTAACGGCCATTCGGTTCAGGAAGTCGAGATCCGGAACGAACGTCGCGAGTACGTAATACAGAATCGGGCAACCGAGCAACGCGATAGGACCGTAACAATTGGGCGCCTTCTTCATCCAGAAACCGATTACAAACGCGGCGAAAATACCGGGGGAAATATACCCCTGGAATTCCTGAATCGCCTTGAAGACCCCGCCAAACTTAGGATCGTTCCAAATAGGAGCGACGATACAGCCAATCAACGCGAAGAGAATAACGGCGACGCGACCGACGACGACAAGCTTACGCTGCCGCTTCGCTTCTTCCGACGCGCTCGTCGCTTTCTTCAGGCAAGAATTGAAAAGGTCCATCGTAAAGATGGTAGACGCAGCGTTTAGCATTGCGGCGACCGAGCTGATAATGGCGCCAAGCAACGCGGCAAGCATAAACCCTTTAAATCCGCCCTTAGGAACAACGTTGCTCATCAGAAGCGCCAACGCGCTGTCAGTATCGTAACCGCTAATCGTCGTCTTACTGAACACGTTGTCAGCAGCCGCTTCCGAAGATTGCAGCTCCATCAGTTGCTGCTGGAGACGGTCGGCCTCGTCCATTTTCTCCTGATCTTCAATAACCGGAATCTCAACGTCAAGCGCTAAGGCGTTATATTCTAAGATATCCTGCGCGCTTTCGGGATCAAATTCGGCATAACTCCGGCTAAACAGGAAGAGAGGTTCCTCTTCGGTAGGACTGTCCTTCAAAGACTCAAAACGCTGTAACTCCTCTGCGGAAGCTTTAAAGGAATTCTCGTGCATCTGCGCTGAAAACAGATTGAACGCGATCATACCGGGGAAAATAACGATGAACGGGATCAAGAGCTTCATGAAAGCGGCAAAGACCAAGCCTTTTTGTCCTTCGCCCAACGTCTTTGATCCAAGCGTACGCTGAATAATGTACTGATTCAAGCCCCAGTAATATAGGTTGGGAATCCAGATAGCAAACATAATCGCCGTTACCGGAATGACCAAGTCCCAACTCGGAAGATTCATGCGCAACTTGTCGGCATTAAGCAGGTTAAAACGCTCCCACGCATTTGCGTCCGCCAATTTCTGAGCAAGGTCTGTTCCCTGCGCGCCCGCTCCTTGAGCAAGGACGGCCGCGTCTGCGGCGCCGAGGTGTTTCAGGGCGAAGAAAAGCACCACGCCGCCAGCGACAATGAGCGCCGAACCTTGAAGCAAGTCCGCCCAAGCGCATGCTTTCAAACCGCCCGCAAAGATATACAAAGCGGCAATCACGCCAATGACCCAGCAGAAAAAGTCTAGCGCAGGCATGCCGAAAATTTTATCTGTTCCAAAGAATACGGCATACGCTTTCGCGCCGGCGAAGGTAACAACCGTAATGTTGACGACAATCAGCATGATCATCATCATGATCGACATGATGAGTCGCGACGTCTTGTTAAAACGTTTTTCCAAATACTCAGGAATCGTATAGATTCCAGCTTTTAAAAAACGCGGCAAGAAGAAGAAAGCGACAATAACGAGCGAAAGCGCGGCGATCCATTCATAACTGGCTACCGCTAATCCGATATAGTCGGCGCCTTGCCCGGACATGCCGACAAACTGTTCTGCGGAAATATTCGCCGCAATGAGGGAAAAACCGATGAGCCACCATTTGAGCCCGCGGCCTGCAAGGAAGTAATCTTCGGAGGAATCAGCAGATTTACGACTCATTCCAAAGGCGACGAAAATGACCGCCGCCAGAAAAAGAAAGAACACGGCGACGTCGCCCCAAGAACCAATCGCTTTTAAGCCGCTTGGAAGAGACTCCGCTTGTGCAAAAAGCAAATTTACCATTTGTAATCCTATTACTTATATGAACAAGACGCGAAGGCGAGGAAAGGCCAAACCAAGAATGCGACACGCGCCTGTCAACAATTCCCCGCCAACGAATCTCTAACGTGAAAGTCACTTACTCAGGAAGAGGAAACATCCCTTCTTATTCCCGACAAGAATATCGGGCACCTTATCGCCGTTAACGTCTTGCGTCAGGACCTGAGTACCCACGCCAGAGTTGTCGTCAATGACGTGACATTTAAAGGTAACCGCTCCGTTATCTCCGCGAACCGTTTCCCACCAGAAGAGGTAAGACGGATCGTGCTGACCGACGTCGCCGTTAGATCCATGCGCCATCCATCTCCGTCCAGTCACGACGTCCATGACGCCGTCGCCATTGCAGTCGGCCAACGCCATCGAGTGAAGCTGGCTTGTTTTCGGGAAGAAGGAATCGTCCGGTTCTGTCGGAATGATCCAGTTAGCTTCAAATGTGATTTCACCGTCGGCGGTTCTCTTTTGAATCCAGCACAGAAGTCCGTAGAGGTGGCAGTGCCAAGCGGTAAAAACGTCGTTCAGACCGTCGCCGTTAAAGTCGTACACCAAGATATTCGACGCGGCGTCGGCAAATTTGAATTCATGGAATTTCCAAGGAACGTCGTTGATATTCTCCGGTTGTTCCCACCAGCCGTCCATTTCAAGAAGGTCGATACGTCCGTCGCCGTTAATATCGCCATACCCGTTGCCATGGAAATAACGCTGATACTTCGGATTCTCGTTGGAAATCGCAACGAACGTCCAAGGTTCCTTATATTTGTCGCCGCTATTGGGGATAGCAAACCCATACCAGTTATTACGATTGAAGAGAAGTTCGTTCTTTCCATCGTTGTTAATATCCGCCCACGCTTGCGATTCGTTGCCTAACTCAACCGTCGAGGGAATCTCTTCCCACATTCCGTCTGTCTTATTCTGCGGATTGCGATACCAGCAACCGTCGGTTCCAGGATGCGGGCAAATAATAATATCCGTCCATCCGTCGCCGTCGATATCGTCGGTGAAATTGACGAACGAATTGGAATACGATTCAAAATCGTAACTGTCGTCCCCCTTCATAAACTGGTGTTCTTTTTTGAAATCGGGACCTTCATACCAGATGTGTCCGGAGACAATATCAAAATTGCCGTCCTTATTGAAATCGCCAAACGCTGCGCCCTCGCTGCGGAACTTGTCGCACACGACGATTTTCTGCCATTCAGGCTCTTTGGCTTCGGAACGAGCGCCCCAAGCCGCCCCCAGAGCGACCAATGTAAGGGCGCAAACGCCATAATTTAAAATATTACGATACATCTCAAATCCTTTACTCTTGAAACAGGCTTGACGATCTCTTGTCCCGTCGAACGAAGCGCAAACCGCCCTACAAAAACATGGGAACTCCAACGGGAATTGCGAACGAGGGATCAAGAGACATTAGAACAAAGCGGCAACCTAATTTCAAGGGCCGAAAGTGAAAATAATGGAAAAAAACGAACTTGTCTGAAAACAATTCCCACACATTCCTCTTTATCGACTCCTCTTCTCCAGATCAAGAACCAAGGCAATGACAGTCGCTATCGTAATCGCGAATTATCCCCCGGCTTTTCAGCGAGTTCAGAATCCAAAAGTTTTACTGTTTGAGAGAGCCTATTTAGAGTGGGATCGTTAGGGACCGCCGCGGTCGCCTCAGTCAATAAATCCGACGCCCGTTTAAAGTCCTTGAGGGCTATTGTCGTTTCAACGAGTCGAATACGGTAATCAGGTTCATTGGGCGCAATTCGGACGGCCGCTTCATATGAGTTCTGCGCGTCTGCCAACAGGCCCAATCCCGAATACGCGTCCCCTTTCCCAGCCAAGACCTCGGCAGGTTCGCGATTTGTCGGATAAAGCTGTTCAAGGTACTGCCAAGTGGCAAGCGCGGCGTCGTACTTCTCAGTTTCATTTTGAATTGTCGCGACGTCGCGGAGCAACGAACGGTCGTCGACGGCAAAATGGGCCGCTCTTTGAAAATCGTCTAGAGCTTCCTCTTTCTTTCCGAGACCATGAAGCGCCTTTCCGCGGAGTTCCCACCCCACCGCGCTCTTAGGCGAAAGATCAATGATTCTATTTGCCCAAAGAAGAGTCTGGTCCGGCCGGTCGACGGAAAGGGCTTTTTCGCCAAGAGAACGGTAAAGCGACGATTGAGAATCTATTGCCCCATTTTTATCGGCGGCAAGTCGTAAAACCTCCATTGCCTCAATCTTCTTACCGCGTTTCCACAGCGTCTCCCCATAATAGCGACACGTCTCAAGGTCGTCGTTCAATTCGACGGCTTTTGCAAGTTTCTCTTCCGCTTCTTCCAAGTCGCCTCGTTCATATGCCGCAATTCCCTCCCTGCTAAGGGGAAGACTTTGAGACGCTTTATTGGTCATTCGATAAAAAGGAACATGGCGACACCCAAAGCTCACAACGCCCGTCCAAAGAACTACAAGCGCTGCGAGACTTAACGCAAAGGTAAAAATCCCCTTTTTCAATTTATCCATTCTGCTCAAACTGCCCTAATTATCATG
Organism: uncultured Planctomycetales bacterium; assembly: GCA_946541595.1. GTDB lineage: Bacteria > Planctomycetota > Planctomycetia > Pirellulales > Thermoguttaceae > RUG369. The sequence goes on along the minus strand of CAMNJU010000081.1, from coordinate 7,816 downwards.
TGGGTCTAAACCAACGCCACACCCGGGTATCATAGCAATTTCAGGAAAAAGATAACAGAGCAAATGTCAAATAATCGGCGCAAAACAGGGGCGGTTATATGAAGAATCAATAAAACCTTCCGGGAGTTATCCTCACCATAATCATTCAGCTACGGCGTATCATGCTTTTAACGATTCGTAAAATGACAAGCGCCACAGTCAGCATTACAAACCCAACGCCCCCTATAACAAGGGCAAACACAGGATCGCTGATATAGGGCGCTAGCGCTGCGTTAAAAAACTCGCGTCGGAAAACGTAAACGACAGTCGCTAAACAAAGAAAAGGTCCGTAAGGTATTTCCGGAGCAGTACTGGAAAAGCGACGAAGTATTCCAAAAACCAGTCCAAAAAAGGGCGCGACAAAGAAAACGACAATGGCGCCCTGCCAACCGATAAACGCCCCGATCATCCCCATTAAGATAACGTCGCCAAATCCCATCGCCTCTACGCCAAGCGCCATTCCGCCAACCAGACGGACAGCCCAGATTAATGAAGCGCCAACCAGAAGACCTACCATTGAATTGACGAGAGCGTCTAACGAGTTAAACGAATAGACTTGTGAAACATCCAACGAAGTAAACCGAAGCGTCGCGTACCAAATCACGACAAGTCCGATTATCCAAAGACCTGCCACATAGCAAGTGAGCAAAGACCGACGTATACGTCGGAAAAAAAGCGAGAATGCTTTTACTAAACCAAGACGTAAGTAAAACCGACGATCCAGCAACGCAAACGCCCAAAAAGACCACGCTAGCGTCAACGCAATACCTATAGCAGCGCGAACATTGCCCAGAGTAACGGCAATTCCGTTCTTAGCAAGCGCGTTCGCCGTAAAGGCGCTGACAGAAAACGTCGCATGTTCCCCATTCCAATCCAACGGCCATAAAATAGGCATATTCAATGGGGGCGCAAACAAAAACGGGAATATGGCGCTTAGAGCTAATCCGGAAAAAAAGCCCGGCAACATAAGGGCGTCGGGAATAACATAGTCGTCTAAATCTACGAGAGACGCGCAAAGGGCGAACCAAAATAAAAGCGTCTCAACTCCCCAAGCAATTATGGAGATCGAAACAGGTCCAAAAGTCGCGTCAGAAGCCTGCGTCGACCAATAGGAATAGCGACAAGCAATTAAAATGCCGAAAAGAAACTCGGTTAGAAGCGGTCGAATCCAGAAACCGCGAGATTCCCATCCGGGAATCCAACCGTATGCCGATTCTGAATTGTTCGACGGCAGATTCGTACGCTTGGCGGAACTCTTCTTAACAGATTCGGGTTTCGCATACGCATACCGAGTGAGACGCGCCCATCCCCAAATGGGAATTCGATCAACCCACGTTCGTTTAGGAAGAGCCCCTTTAACTTGCAGCTGTTCAGGAAACCGTCTCCACGGAGAGCGATACCGAGGCCTCCAATCAAGCCGATCGACGCAATAGTTCCCGAACGCCGCCATGATAACGCCAAGAACAAAGACGATTGCGGTTTGAAATATCTCAGGCATTTGCGAAACGGTCCCTGTCAAACATACGTTTCCATCTGATATGTTAAAAAACGGACAAATCCCAATTACTTAGCGTTCATCAAAGCGTCCAACCAAGCTTCGCATAAAAGCCAATGCCCGTTGTAAGTCGGGTGTACGCCATCCCAAATCCAATAATTTTCCTCGGGTTGCGAAGCAATATGTTCGTTAAACATCTCTTGCGTTGGAACGTAAACAGCCCCGTACTTTTTCGCAAGCTCGCGCGAGGCGGCCTGGTAATCCGCAATATCCGCTTCCGGTTTTTTGGAAGATTTACGCGTCGCAAAGGGCTCAATTATAATCAGTTTAACGTCGGGCAACTTTTCTTTTGTATAGGCAAGCAACTCGTCAAAATCTGCGCGATATTCTTCGGCGGAAGCGCCACGCCAATAATCGTTTACGCCAATAAGAATACTCAAGACGTCAGGTTTGAGCTCGATCGTATCCTTGTCCCAGCGAGCCCGCATACTTTGAACGGTGTCGCCGCTTACGCCGCGATTCAAAAACTTCCAATTCATCTCGGAATTAAGCGCGCCCAATCTCGAAGCGAGGATAAATTGATATCCATGTCCTAAAATGTGATTTGGATCGAGGTTCCTGCCCCGGTTGCCGTCTGTAATAGAATCGCCTTGGAAGAGGATTGTTGCGTTTTGGGGAAACAACCCGGTCTCTCCATCGGCGGAAAACGCCGACGGTACGTTCCAAACGGACAAGGCCGTTAAAAGAAAAACGACACAACTGAAAAAGCTAACTCGCAAATGAAACGCCGGCATTTTTCTTCTCATTCATTTCACGTTTTAAAGGCGCCATCTTAGATCAACACAAAGAAGCGACTCCGTTAAAAACGGGGTCGCTTCCCTTTCTCGAAAGATAACGACGTCAGATCGCAATTGTCGCAACAATCGAAACGTGATCGCTTGCGCAACGTCCGTTCGAATGCCTGACTGGATTGATCTTGAATTTCTTGACGTCAACTTTATCGTTCACAAAAATGAAATCAATGATTTCTCCTTTATCAGCAGGTATTTTATCCCAATTATGATAGGTATATTCCTGCGCGGCTTCGCGTTCTTTTGCGACTTTATTAGCGTCGCGGAGACCGGGAATGTCGTCCACGCCTTCGGTGATTGAAATATAAGCGTCGTGCTGATCGGAAACGTTAAAGTCGCCGGAAACGAAGAAAGGATCAGACCCGTCGGCAACTTTACTCATACGGCGAAGAATGAGCTTCGCGCCTTCTTTGCGCGCAATAGTCCCGACATGGTCAAGGTGCGTGTTGGCGTAGCAGAAGGTCTTGCCCGTCTTTTTGCACTTAAATTTACCCCAAGTAACGGTACGGAAACACTGAGCGTCCCATCCTTTGCTCGGTTCGTCAGGCGTCTTGCTCAACCAAAAAGTTCCGCTGTCGAGAAGTTCGACCATGTCCTTCTTAAAGAAGATCGCCATCACTTCCCCTTTTTCTTTACCGTCGTCACGACCAACGCCAATGGCCTGGTAATCGGTAAGATTTTCTTTCAGATACTCCATCTGAACCGGCAGAGCTTCCTGAAGGCCAAGCAGAAGAGGATCGTTTTCTTTGATAACGTCAAGGAGCGTCTCACGGCGGAATTCCCAATTATTATCGCCGTCTGCGCCGGTCGCGCAACGAATATTAAACGACATCACGCGGAATTCACAGGAGTCGTCGGCTTGAACTCGAGAGCTCCATGCAACGACGGCGCACAAGACAACTGTCAAAAAGCTGGCTATTCTTACGGTTTTCATTACATACCCTTTCAAAAAACGCCTCGAAAAACGGCGGCATATCCGGTTGCCGACAATTCCGATAAAGAATCGCGACAACCGTCAGACATATTTCGTTAAACAAGACGCCTAAACTAATATTTTAGTTGACGTTGCAAAACGATCAAACGCCAAGGAGAACTACTTTGTTTCTTTCGCGCTAAGTTGTTCCATAATAGGACGCAAAGAAGCTTCCAAAGCGTTCGCTTGACGCCACATGCCAAGGTCGTTAGGATGGGATCCGTCGACGGTTCCGTCAAAATCCAAGTCCTCGCCCAAAATATTCTTAGCGCTCAGGTAATAGACGTTAGGATCGTCCTTTTTAAGCTCGTCGTAGACCTTCTTCAGTTCGGCGTGATTACGCGCGTGAAAATCCTGTTTCGACGGCACGATCCAAGCGTTGGAGAATTCGCGGTCTTCAACCAAAAGGATCGGCGTTTCGGGGTGAGATTCCCGTAATTTCTTAATAAAAGGAAGCGCGCGGTTAGCGACCATTTCAGGCGTCATATTCGGTAGCGGGTCAAGGACATAGATCGCGGGATCAAGTTCGGCCAAAAGCTCGGCTACTTCGATTTCCATGTGAGCAGAACCGGAGAAGCCCAAATTGATCACGGGAATATCCAGTCTTCGACTAATCATAGCCGTATAGCAGTTTCCAGGCCGGGACGCACATCCGCCGTGAGCAATGGAGGTGCCATAATAAACGATCGGCTTATCTTTTCGAGGAGAAAGAGCGGTAAACTCACAGTCTTCCGGGACGCCAATGGAAAGCGCGTCGACTCCGTTGTACAGAGGAAGATAAAGGATAAAATCGCGAGTTTTGCGTTCCATTTCCTGGATCAACGTTTTTTCACCGTCCTTTGAACCGGGCTGCGTGCAACCAACCCAAAGCCAACGTTTCGACTGATCGTCGAATGCGTAAAGATCCAGTCCGGAAACGCCAGTAGCGGGCATATGAGCCATACTGACATTGCCGCTGTAAAGCGTGTAGCGAACCTTGATTTTGTCGGCATTCGTTCGGAAACGGACGACTTCGCCGGCAGAATGCTGCGACAAAGACCAAACAGAGTCGGTCACCTTCCCCTTTGCGCGAGAAGGAAATCGCGCAAAATAGCGATCTACATCGTTCCATGCTTTATTTTCGACAGGCCACTGCGTCGCGTCGTACCAAGAGAATCCGTCAGCCGTTGTCGGTTCGACAGAAACGGGTTCTTGCGCGCGCAAAAAGGCCGCGCAGGTCAAAATCGCCATAAACGACGATGCGAAAAGAGACATATTTAGGAATCGTTTCATTAGTAAATCCCTCATGAGGTCGTAAATAAACGGTCCAAAGGAACGGATCGAGTAAAATAAAATACGAACGCGCGCCGAAATTCGACGCGCGCTTTAATCGTATCACATACGCTCGACGGTTTGAATACCAAGCAGATTAAGCCCTTTGGCAATCGTCCGGGACGTTAGGTCGCAAAGCGCCAACCGACTGGCTTTTATACTCTCGTCTTCCGCTTTTAAAACAGGGCATTTCTCAAAGAAAGAGGAATACTTATTCGCAAGGACGTAAAGATAAGACGTCAGCCAGTTTGGCCTGTAATCTCGCGCAACCGTCTCCAAAACGCCTTGAAGATTCGTCAACTCGAACGCCAAAGCGCGTTCTTCCGGTTCGTTGAGCAAAATCTTCCTGTCTCCGGCGGCAAATTCCCGCCGCAACGCTTCCGGATCGACGTTTCCCTTGGTAAAGATCGAACGAACGCGAGCATAGGCGTACTGCATATAAGTCGCAGTATTGCCGTTCATTGCAAGCATTTTATCGTAACTGAAAACATAGTCGCTTTCACGGTTCTGGGAAAGGTCGGCGTAGACAAGAGCGCCGATACCGACACGTTTCGCCGTTTCCCTTTTTTCTTCCTCTGAAAACTTATCCTCGGGAGCGCGGTTCGCGTCGTTGGATTCCAAAATCGCAAGAGCCCGAACTTCAGCCTCGTCAAGCAACGATTTAAGCCCAACGGCGTCGCCGGCGCGAGTCTTGAACGGGCGTCCGTCGTCGCCAAGTACCGCGCCAAACTTAACATGCGTCAGTTCAACGTCGCCCATATCTAAAAACTTAGCAGCTTCGAAAAGTTGCTCAAAATGATGCGACTGACGAAAATCAACAACGTAAAGAATCGCGTCGGGACGGAACGTATCGCGCCGATATTCAAGGGTAGCAAGGTCCGTCGTCGCATACAGATAGGCTCCGTCGCTCTTCTGAATAAGCATCGGAACGTCTTGTCCCTCGAGAAAAATGCCGACGGCGCCTTCTGTCTCTCGTGCAATGCCTTCGTCTTTAAGTCTTTCAACGAGAGGGCTAAGCCGATCGTTGTAAAAACTCTCGCCGAGGGTCACGTCGAATTGAACGTCAAGTCGCTTGTAAATTTTATCGACTTCCGCGAGACACTTCGGCATAAACTGACTCCAAAGCGCTCGATTCTCTTCGTCGCCATGATGCAATTTCGACGTTTCGTTGAGTACGTCGATTCCAATGGTTTCCCGCCCCGCCGCCAATTCGACAAGTTTCGGATCAGACTCAACGGCGTCGATTTTACTTTTTGCGGCTTGGAATTTTTCATTAGCCGCTTCAAGCGTCTTCAACAACCGATCGCGCTCTTTATTCGCCTTTTTAAGCGCGTCTTTCGAGTCTTTCGTCTTTTCGACGTCGTCTTTAGCCTTCAATTCTCCACAACGGGTCTTTTGTGCATCAAACGCGAGCTGAGCCGCTTGAACCTGACCTTCAAGTTCGTCGACGCCCTTTTTCGCGGCATAATAATCGACCAACTGCCGAGTCAAACGGTAAAGCCGCGCTAATTCGTCTACCGGACTCTCTTCGTACGCGTTGGCGTCAAGAAAATTACGATAGCCGTAGATAATCATGCCGAACTGAGTTCCCCAGTCGCCAAGGTGATTGTCAGCCACGACTTCATTACCGAGAAATCGGAGGATCCTCGCGAGCGAATTACCAATCATTGTCGAGCGAATATGGCCGACGTGCAATGGTTTAGCAACGTTTGGAGCCGAATAGTCCAGTACGAACTTGCGCGGTTTTTCCACCATATCCACGCCAAGCCGTTCGTCGCCAATTTCTTTTTGAACTAGATCTGCGAGGTATTCAGGCTTAACACGCAGGTTAATAAAGCCGGGACCGGCAATTTCAGGCTGTTCGAGAAAATCGGCGTAGTCGAGATGGGCGACGACGTCGGCGGCCACATCGCGCGGAGCTTTGCCAAGCCTTTTTCCAAGCGGCATGGCAAAGTTCGCTTGAAAATCGCCAAACTTCGGGTCCTGACTCGGTCGAATCAGCTCTAAATAGGGAGTCGGCTCAACGCCAATAGCTTCCAACGCTTTTGCAAACCGTGCCGCTATTGTCTTGAGAATATTCATTTAGAGCGTTCCTTTCTCTTCTTCCGTATTTGAACTCTTGCGTTCTTTCAAATGTTCCGTTTCAGTCTCGACAACGGGAACGGCTTTTCTGGTCTCGCCGTCGCTTGAGTGATCGTCAAGATCGACCTCTTTACCCTTGCCCCAAAGATCTTCCAGCGCATAAAACTCGCGCGTTTCCGGTTCAAACAGATGTACAACGACGTCGCCATAGTCAAGAACAACCCAACGACTCTCCTGATAGCCGGCGACGCTTCGGCGTTTATCGCCCATTTCCATCTCAAAAACGTCGTCGATTTCGTCGCTGATAGAGTGCAACTGACGTCGGCTAGTCCCCGAGCCAATCACAAAAAAATCAAACGCTTGCGTAATTTCACGCAAATCAAGAATCCGAACGTCCTCTCCTTTATTGTCGACGATCAGGCGCGCCGCAAGACGCGCGCGTTCCAACGACGTCGGTAAATTATTTTTACTTTGCGTCTCTTTCACAACTTCATCCTTACAAACAAATGTACTAATAGTATTACGCCGTATATCGCGTTCATTTCCAAGCTCGCCCAGATTATTGCGCGAAGATCCCACGCAAGTTTTCCAAGGAGGAGAGTGTCAGCGTTCAGGAAAGAGCGACCATCGACGCCAATTCAAATTATATAACGCGAAAAAGCCTTTTTCAAGGGAGCAAAAAGGAATCTTCTCGGAGAGAACGCCTTTAAGCCCCATGCAAGTCGCTCTCTTGTACTGCCTCTATCAAAGATAATCAAAAGTGAAAAAAGCGTGTTTGGGTATCAGATCAAGCCAAGACAGAATTGAAATCCCCAAACAGCAGACTTACAGGCTAAGGCAGCATGTTCTCGAAAGCCAAACAGAAAAAGGAACCCTCACGGGTTCCTTTTTCGCAAAACAAACGAGGTTGACGGGAATCGAACCCGCAACCACCGGATCGACAGTCCGGGACTCTAACCAATTGAGCTACAACCCCACGTCAAACGCCTAAAAGACGTTCAACAAAATATCAAAACAAACGAGGTTGACGGGAATCGAACCCGCAACCACCGGATCGACAGTCCG
>CAMNJU010000080.1 GCA_946541595.1 uncultured Planctomycetales bacterium | reverse complement strand
ACGATCGAAACGCTCGTCGAAATGGTTCTCCAGGACAGGCTCGATCCGTCGATTAAAGTCATTCAGCTCTAACGCCTTGCCCGCCGGACGGTCGGTCCGCGCACGGCCAAACGCGCCGCTTGGGCGTAAGATGCGATCCCCGCTTCGGCGGGGATTTTTTTTGCCCGCGCAGGACGGCGCGGATCATAGGGATACGGCTTCAGCGCGCAAGAAAAAACGCACGGGAGGAAAAGCAAACGCTCTTCCTCCCGATACTTACGCTAAATCGCGATTACGCGCAAGCTGCTTGGACGGTCAGACGTCCCATCCTTCGCGGACTTCCTGCTTGAGGAATTTCGCGGCTTTGTCGCAGTTCGTAACGGCCATCTTTTCGGCGTCGTATTCGAGCTTCTGACCGCAGCGATAGGCGACCGGTCCGAGCAGAATCGTTTCGGCGACGCGGCCGGAATAGGCGAAGCTGCACGTCGTGTCCGTCTTGCCTTCTTTGATCGCGTCGAGCCATTCTTTGTGATGCCCGACCGACTTGGGAATCGACGGTTCCGGCGCTTTGTAGTTCTCGAATTTGTCTTTCGGAATGAGGCGGTGCGTGGAGTAGTTCGAGAAGAGCGCGCCTTCGGAACCGATAAAGAGAACGCCGTTTCCTTCTTCGACGCCGTATTCCTTGAGGGATTCGGGCTTCGCGTCGCCGTCGCTCCAGGAGACGGCGAGTTCGTCGGTCGTGCCCTTAACGCCCGGGAATACGTATTCTACGTGCAGGTCGCGTGCCGCGAAATCTTCGTCGGCCGGTTTCGGCGCGAACGCTTCAATCGTCTTCGGATACTGGAGATCGAGCGCCCAGAACGGGAGGTCCATGAAGTGGCAGCCCATATCGCCCATGCCGCCGTTGCCGAATTCCCAGAAGGAGCGCCAGTTGCCGCCGAAGTAGCACGGCTGATAGGGTCGTTCGTGGGCCGGGCCGAGCCAGAGGTCCCAGTTGAGGTTTTCCGGAACTTTGACGTCGTCGTTCGTGCGCGGTTTACCGCCCCATACGACGCCGCACCAGACGTCGATGCGGCTGATCGTGCCGACCGCGCCCGCGCGAACGAGCTCGACGACGCGGCGGTAGTTGTCGCCCGCGTGGATCTGCGTGCCCATCTGGGACGCGAGGTTCTTTTCCTTAGCGTACTTCTGCATTGTGCGAATCTGATAGACGTCGTGCGCGAGCGGCTTTTCGACGTAGGGCGCGATCCCGAGCTTCATGGCTTCGACGGCTGCGATCGCGTGGGTGTGGTCCGGGGTCGTAACGACGACCGCGTCGATCTGATCGCCCATCTCGGCGTACATTTCGCGGAAATCGACAAACCGTTTCGCGTCGGGCATATCCGGCCCATATTTTTCAAGATTGGCGGCGTCGACGTCGCAGATCGCGACTCTGTTTTCCGAGGCGCACGAGCTGCGGTGGAAGTCGCCCTGCATGCCGCCGAGTCCGACGTGGGCAAGATTGAGTTTCGAGTTGATATTGAGTTCGCGGCTGTAGCCCGGGCAGGGGAAACATGACGCAAGGCCGAGACCGGCCGCGGAAAGCGCGGCGCGCTTCATAAATGAACGACGGTTCATAGAGGACATAATTTTTCTCCGATTCGTAGTTAGGTCGGCGCGTGCGCGCCGTTATTTCTCTTCTTGACTTGATTATAAACAAACGGCCGCGTGTTGCAACTTTTCTTTAATTGCGCGCAAATAATTCTCGCGGCGTTTTCAGAATTTCTTATTGAACCCGGCAAAGAAGAGATGGTTTGCGTATTCCGCGGCGATTTCCGCGTCGTAGTGGAAATAGACGTCGAACGTGTCGCGGAGCGCGTAATCGAGCCCGGCGCCGAGCATGAGCTTGTCGCGCTGCATTTTATGCGAGCCGTATCTGTAGGCGACGGGGACGGGCGCCTGGTCGTTAATGGTGTAAATCGCGCGATTTCCGAATTCGTGCGACCAGTCGCACGTAATGTACGGCTTCGTAACGCCTAAGGCGGTCGCGTATTCCCAGCTGAACCGGCTTCCGAGCTTCATGCGGTACGACGATTTCGAGAACTCTTCCGGGCGCGATTTGCCGGATAAGAATTCTTCTGCGCGCGCGGGCTCGACGAGGCTCAGCACGCGGAAGTTCGCTCTCGGCTCGATTCGCGTATAGCCTTTGTCGTATCTCGCGCCGAATTCCGACTCAAAGAACCATTGCGTCGTATTGAATTTATTTTGCGCGCCCGTAGAGAGCCGCGTCTGGCGTTCCCAGTTTCGCGAGCCGCCGTAGAGAAGGTCGATATGCCACAGCGCGCCGAAAACGCTCATGCGCAGAAAGCCCGCGAGCGAATCGACCGACGCGTCGTAGAACGACGCCGATTTCGAGTCGACGTTCGTCTGCGTCGTCTGGACGCCGTAGCCCCAGAGGAAATATTCCGTGAGCGTCCAATCCTGACCGAGCGCGCCCCCGTACGAACCGACGTCAAATCCGCGGCGGTCGTACGACGAGCCCTGCGCGTCCTGCGTTCCCCACGAGCCGAGCCCGTAGCCGAAGACGCGCCCGCGATACGGATAGACCGCCAGAACCGACAGATCGGTTCCGCGGACGGTCGGCGGTTCGTCGAACGTAAATTCTTCGGGCGCAAATTCTTCGAGCGAGAGTTCGCGCGCCGATTGCGGAAGGAGCGAGGCGCCGGGGAAATTTTCGTTTGCGCCGCGTTCGACGGGCGGCAGGCCGCAGAGTTCGCAGAACGAGAAGGGCGCTAGATCGGGCTCTTGCGCGACGGCGAGCGACGACGCGGAGAGGAGCAGCCACGCGGCGAACGCGAGAACGGCCCGGCAGAGACGCGGCGTCCCTCTGCGCGGATATCGCGCGCCGTCGGCGAGTTCGTTCGTTTCGCGAATTGGGAACACGTGCTGCAAGTCCCTTGGTCTGAAAAGAAAAGAGAAAGCGGTCTATTGCGGAACCGCGCGATTTCTGGCGCTCCGATCAGTTCTGTTGAACGTCGGGCTCGGCGGCGGCGACTTTGCCGGGAATCGGGATTCCGGCTTCCGCGACGGGATCGCTCGCCGGCTTGGCGGCGGCCGCGACTTCCGGGGAGCCGCTTGCCGCGGTTTGCGCGGGCGGATCGGGCTGCGTTTCGGCCGGCGCGCTATCGGGTTCCTTTACTCCGGCGTCTTCCGCGCGCGGTTTCGGAAAGATCGCCTGCGCGACGAGCGACGCGTCGTCGTTATTGCGCGAAACGACGCATCCTTTTTCATTCCGGTCAAATCCGAAGGTAATCGAATGGCTTTCGCGCGGACTGAGCAGCTCCATGAACGCGCCTCCGTACTGATCGACGGCGAGCTGGCCGTAGACGGCGCATTTCGGATCGAGCGGATTGTCGGGCGTCGCGATCAGCTTTTGACTCAAGACGCGGTACGCGCCGACGCGCTCGGCATAGATTCCGCGCTTGGCGAAAATCGAGCCGTTTTTGATTTCGAGCGTCGCCTCGTTTGTTTGCGGATCGACGAGCAAGACGCTTCCGCGAACGACAAGTTCGGTTACGTCGAGCTTATCGGCGGGCGCAGCAGACGGGGCGGGGGCGGAGCCGGACGCGGCGGGCGCTGGCGCCGTTCCGCCGGCGGGCGTTTGCGGATTCGCAGAAAGATACCAAGACGTTCCGACCGCCGAAAGACAGCCGACTACCGCGGAAATCAGTATATTGGAAAAGCTACCCTGCATAGACGCACCTGCGCTTTGAACGTTCGTTGGAAAATATACGCGCCCGGCGCCGCGAAAACGGCGAAAAACCGAGCCTCGCGAGTATAGGAAATTTCCGCGTTCCGCGCCAGTGCGATTTCTCAAATTGACGCTCCTTTTTCGCGCGGCGCGCCCCGTCGGCGAAAGAAGGACGGCGCGCAGGTTGCCGGCGCTTCAAAAACGGGTACAATAGACGCGCGTTTTTCGCAAAAGGTGAAAGAATGACCCCAAAAGTATACGAACGCGTTCGCAAGCCGCTGGTCGCCGTCTCGTGGATCTATTTCGTCTATATGGCGTACATGCTGCTGCATCCGATTCCGCCCGTCCCGCCCCCCGTTCGGTACGTCTTCAGCTTCGTTCATTTTCTCGCGTTTGCCGCGCTCGGCGGGCTCGTTGGAATGGCGCGGCTGCGCATGCCGTACCTTGCGTGGCTTGTTCCGCTCCTGATATGGGGCGTCGCTTCTGAGGTTCTCCAGCCTCTGACGGGCCGTTTCTTCGAATACCGCGATATCTTTCAGAACGAACTCGGGGTAAGCGTCGGGCTTGCCGCGGCGTATTATATTCGCCGCTTTCTCGTGCGCGAAGAGCGCGTGCCTGAGGAACGGGAGACGCGCTCATGACTGCGGAAGACAAGTCGGCGCCGCGTCCGGGCGCGGTCGCGATTCTGCCGCGGCCCCCGTTCGATTGGCGCGGGACTGAACCGATCGACTTTACGCGCGTGCAGACGCTCGTCATCCGCCGCTCGCAGTTCGTCGCGGCGCCGGGCGCGCTGTGCTTTCCCGGCGGCGGAATCGAGCCGGGCGAAACGGCGGCGCAGGCGGCGCGGCGGGAATTCCGCGAGGAAGTTGGGCTCGACGTCGCCGTAACGCGGCTCCTTGCCGAGAATCGGACGCCGTCCGGCGCGCCTCTCTATTGGTTTGCGGCGCGCGCGCTCTCGGACGATCCGAATCCGCGCGTAACCGTCCAGCCGGCCGAAGTCGCGGAATATCAGTGGCGAACCCTCGTCGAACTCCTCGACGATCCCGACTTCTTACCGAATAATCACGAGATCGTGCGCGGAATCGTCGAAGGGAGAATCGCGCTCCGATAGCGCGGGGGGGCGCTCTTCGCCCCCTTATGACGGTTGTAACGGGTATTTTTGATTTAATTGTTTGAAATTGCCTGTTCGCTATTCTTTTTCTATATTTTTATTCTTTTTGGTTGTTAAAATAGGCTGAATGTGTTAGAATGATAAAATACGCGCGGTTTTTTAAACTCCGTCTCGGAGGTTCCCGCCGCGCGGTCATTGGATTCAAACGCGCTCAACGCGCGATAGAGCATACGCTAATTTGAGCCCAGAAGAACGAAAGGTAATTTCGATGAAGCGGCATTTATTACTTTCCGCCCTATTTCTCGTAGGCGGTTTTTGCGGCGTCTCGTACGCGGACGAACCGCAGGCGACGCCAGTTCCGGACGCCGGCGAAGTCCAAGTCGAGGAAAGCGCGGTTTCCGCCGAGCAGTTAGTTTCCGCTCCGGCGCAGCCTCCCGAGTTCTCCGCGGTCGTTCCCGACGCGGAACGCATCGGCGGCCCGATCCCGACCTACCGCATGAAAGACTCCCTCTACTGGGAAATCACGCCCGCCCAGATGGACGGCGATTATATCGTTATCATGTCGGTCGCGCGCGGTATCGGCACCTCCGATATCTACGGCGGTCAGTCGCTCGACTACGGCGACGACATGATCTGGCGCTTTAAGAAGGTCGGCGACCGCATTCAGATCGTCCGCCGGAACTACCGCTACCGCTCGAACAGCGGTCCGGACGCCGAAGCGCTGCGCGTCGCGTTTACCGACAGCGTTATCTTCAGCCTCCCGATCGTCGCGCGCGGCTCTCAGGGCGGCGACGTCGTCGACGTTACCAACCTGTTCATGAGCGATCAGCTTTGCCGTTTAGGCATGGCTTTCGCGCGCGAACGTTCGAGCTGGGAAAAAGTCAAGGCGATGAAAGACAACCTCGAACTGGAAGTCGCCGCGACCTACTCGGGCGGCAACGGTTCGACCGAAACCGTGCTCGACACGCGTGGCATCGGCGTCAATATTCACTATTCGATCAGCCGCATGAAGGACACCGGCTATCAGCCGCGTTACGCGGACGAACGCGTCGGCTACTTCATGACCGCGATCCGCGACATCAGCAAGATTTCCGCGGACGACAATTTCATTCGCTATATCAACCGCTGGAACCTCCAGAAACTCGAACCGAACGCGGAAAAGTCGCTTCCTAAGAAGCCGATCGTCTTCTGGCTCGACAAGGCGACCCCTTACCAGTACCGCAAGACGCTCCGCGACGGTATTCTCCAATGGAACCAGGCGTTCGAAAAGGCCGGGTTCTATAACGCCGTTGAAGTTCGTCAGCAGGAAGACAACGACGACTGGGATCCCGAAGACGTCAATTACAATACGATCCGCTGGAGCGCCACGCAGACCGGATTCTCGATCGGCCCGAGCCGCGTCAATCCGAAGACGGGCGAAATCCTCGACGCGGACGTCGTTCTGACGGTCGGTTTCCTGAGCAGCTGGACGCGCAGCTTCGAGCTCTATACGTCCGATCAGCTCGTCGATAAATTCGGGCCCGTCAACCGCGAAAACGCGCTCAAGGCGCTCGAACGCAACAACGACGCCGGAATCCGCCGCAGTTCCGACTTCGCCGATATGGAACTCTACTATTCGCAGCAGTTCGGTCTTGCCGAAACGTTCTTCGACGTCATGTCGATGAGCGACGCGTTCCTGACCGACGCGCAGGACGAACCGCAAGAGGACGAAGCGAAGAAGGCGGAAGAAGAAGCGGCCGCTAAGAAGGCCGAAGAAGAAGCTGCCGCCGCGAAGAAAGCGGAAGAAGAAGCCGCAAAGGCGCGCGAAGAAGCCCTTAAAGCGGAAGTCGACGCCGCGCGTTCGACCGCCGATAAAGCCTCGCAGGCCGCCGCCGACGCTCAGAAAGCCGCCGACGCCGCGAAAGCCGCCGCCGACGAAGCGAAGGCCGCGGACGCCGCGAACGCCGAAGAGCTCAATAAGAAAGCCGCCGACGCCAAGAGCGCCGCCGACGCCGCTTATTCCGTCGCGACGGAAACCGCTAAGAAACTCGACGAACTCCGCGCCGCGGTCGACGCGCTCAAAGCCGCCGAAGCCGAACGCAAAGCCGCCGCCGAAAAAGCGGAAGCCGAAGCGAAGCAGAAGGCCGAGGAACAGGCTAAGAAAGAAGCCGAAGCGAAAGCCAAGAGCGACGCCGAAAAGGCTAAGGAAGAGAACAAGAAGCGTCTCGAAAACGAAAAGAAAAAGGTCTTCGAGCAAGGTCTTCGCCAGCTCGTCGTTCACGAAGTCGGCCACACGCTCGGTCTTCGCCACTCGTTCAAGCAGAGCTGCCTGCATACGCTTGACGAAATCAACGACACGAGCAAGTGGAACGAATACGGATTCGTCGGATCCGTTATGGAATACACCCCGATCAACATTATGCCCAAGGGCATGAAGCAGGGCGACTACTATTCCTACCGTCTCGGCCAGTACGACGAATGGGTCATCGAATACGGCTACAAAGTCTTCCCGGGCAAAACGACCGATTCGGAACTTCCCGAACTCAAGAAGATCGCCGCGAAACAGTCGAAGCCGGAATTCAATTACGCCACCGACGAAGACTGCTACGGCGCTACGGTCGATCCGTACGTCAATGTTTGGGACTTGGGCAACAGCCCGCTTGAATACGCGAAAGTACGCGTAGCGCTCGTCGATCAGCTCATGCCCGGCCTCAACGACCAGATCGTTAAGGACGGCGAAAGCTATCGCAAACTGCAGACCCGCTTCAATATGCTCAACTCTTGGAAAGCCGGCGCGATGACCTTTGCCGCCAACTACATTGGCGGTATCAAAGTCAACCGCGACTATAAGGGCGACGAAGGCGACCGTAAGCCGTTCGAAGTCGTGCCCGCGAAGGATCAGCGCGAAGCGATGAAGTTCATAACGGAGAACGTCTTTAGTAAGGACAGCTACAAGGTCCCGAACCAACTCTTCAACTACCTCGCTCCGAACCGCTGGCGGCATTGGGGCATGAGCGTTCCGAACCGCTACGATTCCGACGTCCATGCGACGATTCTCGGCTGGCAGCGCAGCGTCCTCAACGAGCTTACCTCGACGATTAAGCTCAGCCACATGGCCGACGCGGAACTCCGCGTGCCGGAAGGAGAAGACGTCTTTACGAGCGCCGAAATGTTTACGACGCTCACCGACGCGATCTTCCAGGAAGTCTTCGACGCGACCAAAGCGCTTGACGAAAAGAAGAGCGAAAAAGTCGCCGTTTCGATCAGCACGCAACGCCGCAACTTGCAGCGCGCGTACGTCGACGACCTCTTCTATGAGATCGGAAACGAATTCGGCTCCGCGGGCCTCGCGGACGTCGCCGCGTTCTCGCGTTCGGAACTGCGCCGTATCCAGAAAGCGATTAAGAAGGTTCTCGAATCCTCCGAATCTGTTTCCTATACGAACGCTAACGGCCGCGGCGTAGACGCGTACGGGCGCGCGCACTTGGAAACGCTCGACGAGGCGATTACCCGCGCGCTCACCGCCGTTCAGACGGTCGGCGGTTCCGGCGGCGCCTCCGGCGCTATCTCGCTCATCCTTGGCGAACCGGAATCGGAAGAGAGCAAATGACGCGAAGAATTCGCTCTTAGTCTGACTTAAACGCGAGGCGTCCTGTTTTAGACAGGGCGCCTTTTTTTACGCCAAAAAAAAGACGCCTCCGGACATTTTCCAGTTTCCGGAGGCGTCTTTATCTTATGGAAACGCGCGTCTTTTACCTGCGCTCTTTGGCGAGTTTGCTGATTTCCTTGAACTGCGGGGAGCCGGCCGCGCGGGTAATTTCGAAGAGAACCGATTCGGCCGTCGTCGGTATGACGCCCGCCTGTGTCATGCGCTTAACGGCGACGTCGCAGTCGAACGGATCGCGCGACGAAAGGCAGTCGCACACAAGGTAGACGCGTTTGCCGAGTTCGAGCAGATCGAGCGCCGTCTGCTGTACGCAGATATGCCCCTCGATTCCCGCGAGCAGAACGTTAGGGCGCGAATCGGAGACGAGCCGGTCGCGGACCGCGTTTGCGTCGAGACAGCTGAACGACGTTTTGTCAAAGACTTCCGCGTAAGGCGCGGCTACGCGGATTTCCTCGAGCGTGTCGCCGAGCCCTTTCGGATACTGGCGCGTGTGCACGATCGGAATTTGATAGACCGCGAGTCCCGCGAGCAGAAATTTCGAACGTTCGACCAGCCTCTGTATTTCCGCCATCGCCGGAACGAGTTTCTCCTGCAAATCGACGGCAAGCGCGAGCGTATTGTTCCAATCTAATCTCATGAGGCGCCTCTTGCCGTGTTCACTTGACAATGCCGGTGGCGTCTTCGATTCTGGGCGCGCGCGTGAGGAGCGATTTTTCTTTCGGCGCCGTCGACGTTTCGCCGCGTTCGTAGGCGAGATAGGCGAGCCACGCTTCCCCGTCGAGCCCGTACCGTTTGCCCGTGATTTTGCCGAGCGCGTCGCACGACGCCGTTTCCAGCGCGCCGTCGTCTAGCTTTTCGCCCGTGAGCCCGTATTCGAGCGCGGGGAAAAGTTCGGACGAATCTTCCGGCTTGAAATGCGCGAGCGCGTGCAGAATTTCAACTCGGACGTCCTTTCGGCGCGAATTGTCCGCTTCCGAGCCCGCCTCCAGAGAGTAGGGGAGCTCGCGATAGCGGCCCGAAAGGAGCGAGACCGCAAGTTCGCGTTCGCGTTTATTGTTTTTGGCGGCGTCCCCTTCCGTGCAGTAGAGCGCGAGCGCGCGGCACGCCGAGAGGTTCAAGTTCATATCGTCGTCTTCGAGCCCCTCGTGGAAGATCTTTTCCGCCGCCGGGTTGGAATAGTTCGTCGAGATGCGCCCGATCGCTTCGAGAGCGGCGCGCCGCATGTGCGGACTGCGCGACGTTTCATATTCTTTCGAGAGCTGGACGAGCAGAATATTCTTCTCCTCGACGGGCGCTTTTTTCCCTTTTTCTCCCTTTTCGACAATCTGGTTCAGGCGTTCGTGCGGATTCGTAAAGCCGGGCAGTTTGTCGCTGCGCCAGCCCGCGCCGGGGAGGTAAATGAGAACGGGATTGTCCGTATAAAAGACGGGAGACGTGCAGCCCGGTAGAAAGAAGCTGGTCAGGGCCAATCCGGCGAATATTGCGCGCGCGCCCGACCCGCGGAAGAGCCGACGCAAAACGTCACATTTCGAATTGGATGCAGTACGATTCATAACGCCGTCCGACAAATCTGTTGACAAGCGTCCCGCGCCGCGCCGTCACACGGCCGCGCGATCACGCGAACAAAAATATTCCCGGAGATACTAGCTTTTTTTCCGGAGAGCGACAAGAGAAGTTTGGTAAAATTTAACGGCTGCGGGTTTGTCGGGTCAGAGGACCGTCGGGGACAAAAAAAGACCGCCTCTCGTTTGAGGGGCGGTCTCAATACGCGTCTTTCGGTCGCGCGCCAAATTAAAGCGCCGCGATCCGACTCGCGGAATCAGCGTTGGGCCATTTTCGAAGCGCGGAAAGCGCGGCGTTCGGCGCGAAGGCGAGCCCGGCGTTTCGTTTCGCTCGGCTTCTCATAGGTTTCACGACGGCGCATTTCCTTTTTGATACCGCTGCGTTCGACGAGTTTGCGGAAACGGCGAACGGCGTCTTGAATCGACTCTTTATCACGCAGAGTAAGTTTGACCACGACTGATCCTCCAAAAAAACGTTTAAAATCAGCGGAACGCAACGACGAGTCAAGCGCCGAGATCGCGTCGCGACGCGCCGACGGTTGCCCGCCCTGCGCTTAACGCGCTTTGACCCTGTTCTGTTCGACCGATCTTTCTTTATATTGCGGTTTCCCACGCGGAATCCGCGGTTAATCTGTTGACGCGATTCGCGGCGCCGCTCCGGCGCCCCCGAATCAAGTGAAACGTCATTTTATAACCGAATCCGCTTCCGTCTAGGGGCGCCGCGTTATTTTTTGCCAATTTTGCAGCGCTAGAGCCGCACGTCGAACTCCGCCTGCCCGATGTGCTCCGCCTCGAGCCGGAGGAGGAGCCAGAAGGTATAGGCGTCGACGAATTCGACTCTGCTTCCGCGCGCTTCGTCCTTTTTAACGCGCTCGAACATATCTTTGAGCTGGCTCGGCGACCACAGGATCGTTCGGTAGACGTTGAACTGCGGGCCGCGGTCGAGCCGCACGTCGCCGAGAATAATCCCCGCGCCGTGTTCCGGATTCGCGAGATCGAAATTCATGGGGCGGTAGGGCGTCTTGCCCCCGTTCGGATTTGGGACGACGCCCATCTTGCCGCCCTGATGCGTCGTTATGCCGTCAGGGGCGTACGCCGCGAGCCGTTCGAGAACGGCGCGGTCGGACGGGCGCGCGTCCCCGTCGATAACGAATCCGATTCCGGACAGGTCCCAGCGCCGGAAATACTTTTTGCAGTGGTCGATCCAGACGTCGAGCCCGTCCGGAAGACCGGAGAAGCGGCGCGGTTCCGTAAAGGCGGTCGGATTGACGTAGCCGGCCCCGGAATCGCCCGAAACGAAGAAGTCGTTCGGCGTCTTGGCGCGCCGGAAGTAGTCGAAGCCGGGCGCGAAGCGGTCGGCCAGATTCGGATTGAACGCCCAGCTTATCGGGATTTCTCCGCGCGCCCCGTCGTGCCAGAACGCCGGCATGGACTGATAGACCCACGCGGCGGAATCGTAGTCGCCCGAATAGATCGCTACGAACGTCCTGTCGGCGAGCGAGCCGTCCTTATTGAGATACCCTTTCGCCCTCATGTCGGCGACGGTCGGCTTCTTCTGCGGATAGCGTTTCTCGAGCGGAAAATGCTGAAAGAAGGACGCGTTGGCCATAGCTCCGCACCCGAGCGCGTCCGCGTCGAGATACGCGTTGTAATTCGAGAGGATTTCCGCGTGCCGCCATTCGGTGGGAACGCCCGGATGCGAGCAGCCCGCGTTCCCGTGATTGGTGTATTTCGTATCCCACGGGGTAAATCCCGAGACGCGGATGATTTTTCGGCCTTTCGTCGCGTCGTAGGCGGCGCGCATGACGGCGTTAAAGGCGCGGAAATCCGTGCCGAGCGCCTGATTCGGATCGTCGTTGGGCGTTTCGTCGTCCCACGGGGAGAGGTCGAAGAAGAACCCTTTTCTCGAGACGGCGAAGTCGCGGTTCGTGAGACAGTGATTCTGCGTGGCGCCGATCGGACGCCCGATCCAGTACGCGTCGATATAGTACGCGCCTTCGCACGGATTCGACTTGCCCGTCTTAATGTACTTTTCGATCATCCAGTAGTACGGATCCGCTTTAATCGAGCCGGTCGACTCCAAATCCGTGCCGGGTATTTTGCCTTTGCCGACGAACATGGGCGAGCCGTCTTCGTTGATAAGTCTCTTGACGACGGGCAGTTTCGGTCCGCCGGCGACAATGCGTCCGTAGAGCGAGTTTTCGTCGGGATCGTAGCGAACGGGGAGCAGATTCTCCGCGCCCGCGACGGTGAGCGCCACGTTGACCGTCGCGGGGACGCGTTCGTCGTAGAGAACGACGCCGCGATAGGAATCGGAAAAGACGTCGAGCAGCTCTTCGAGCGACTGAACGCCGCGCCGTTCCCGATCCTGCAGCCAGCCTTTGCGGGGCGGATCGCACTGGAGCTCTTTGGAGAACAGGTCGAGCCAGAATTGATCGGTATTATGCCCAAATCCATGCACGAACAGGACGTACAGCCTTGCGGAATCGCGGTTCGCGAGCCCTTGGAGCGCGGAAACGAGGAGCGTTTCGTCCCAGACGCGGCGCGTTTCAGCCGGATTGGCGCGGTCGAACTCGCGCAGACTTGACATGTCGTAGACGTAAAACGGTTCGGGCTCTTCCGCGCGAAGAGAGGGAACGAGCGGGAGAACGGCCAGCAGCGCGGCGAATAACAGGAATTGCGGTTTCATAGCGGTTGGGGTAGGTCAAGAGACAGAAAACGCGCCGGAACGCGCCGGCGCGAAAAAACGGCGGCGTAACGCGGAACGCGCGCGTGGCGAACGTTCCGCGTTTAACCGCGACAGAAGAGCTAACCTGAGCGTTTACTTCTCTTTCGGGAGGTCGTAAGGCCCGAGCCCGACTTCGTAAGGCGCGTAGTTGACGGGGAATCCGCCTTCCGGCTCTTTGCAGAGCTCTTCCCGAATCGCTTCGTACATACCGAACCCGAACTCGTTGTTCGGCTCGATATACGACCCTTCGCCCCACTCGTTGAGCGGTCCGAGCACGACGCGCTTATTGCCGGTCTCTTTCGCGTATTCCTTGTAATCTTTGAGGATACGCCGGAACGCCTCGACAGATCGGTCGTAGACGACGGTACTGCGGAATCCGTGCCACGGCCGCGAGTCCCAGCCGGTCGAGATATTCGGAATCGTTGGGAGAATACCCGTCTTTGCGCGCTCGTCCCAGTTCGGCTTCTGCGCGGCGGCGACTTCGTCGAACGAGTAAAGCTGCGGATTTTTGACGCCTTTTCCGCCGTACATGAAGTGATAGATCGTCGTGGCGTCGAATCCTTGGTCGGCGTACTTCTGGACCGTAGCGGGGTCGACAGCGTGTTCCGGCCATTTCATCGCGATAAAGTAGACGCCCGGATAGCCGGCCTCGACGCACATATCGCGCACGATTTTAATCGCGCGTTTGCACCCTTCGCCCGGTTTGAGGTCGAGCCCTTCCTGCTTCGCTTCTTCAATCATGTCGTGATCGACGATCGAGGCGTCCCACATGACGACGACAGGCTTGCCGTCGATCGTGTAGTATTCCGGCGTATTGAAGTAATGGTCGAGCCAGTATTGAGTTACGTTCTTCCAGTCCTCGGTCGAATGGGTGCCGTATCCGGTATGGTTGGCCCACATCATCGCCCATTTCAAATTCGAGCGGTATTTCGCCTGCTGGAACGCCCGAACCCAATGGTCGAGGTGGATTTGTCCCTTCTTCCAATACCAGTCGACAAGGAAGAACTGAATGCCGTTTTCCGCGGCCCATTTAATCTGCCAGTCGACGACTTCCGGATTCGCTTCGTCGTAGTAGCCCAAGAGCGGCTTGCGAATCGGAGCGGCGTCGTCTATTTTGTCCCATCCGGACCGTTTCGACCAGCCGGGGAAATAGTAGGCGCCGATTTCATACTCGCTTTCGAGCTTCTTCGGGGGCGCGACGTAGTCCATTTTCGGAACGTCGATAGCGGGCAGAACGTTCAGTTTCGGCTTAAAGACGTAGGTCGACGTCTGCTTTTTGCCGTCGAGTTCCGACGCCGCCGAGAGCGTCAGTTCCGTTTCAAATTTGCCGGATTCTTCCGTAACGTAATGCGCGACGATTCGGCACGCTTCTCCGGGCGCGAGCTTGAAAAAGCCCGGAAAGACGGCTTTGCCGTTCGGACTCGTCTGAATTCCGTGCAGGTCCGCGTCCGCAAGGTCGCCCGACGCGCCGCTCGACGCGAGCCGGTCGCCCGTCGGATTAAATCCGAGCAGCGGATCGACCGCGATCTTCTGCGCCGTAACGAGTTCGAGCTTGGGGCCGTTCGTCGGAGCGACGATTTGGAGCCGTTTAAGTTCGGCGCCGCCGCTGTTGCGCGCGATCATTTCATACTGGACGGCCGCTTTGCCCTGTTGGAGCCGCGCCAGTTCCGGCTGCGCGCCGTTCCCCTGCGTTTCGAGGGCGCCGAATCCGCGCGGCTCTTTGGAGAACGCGACGCGTTTTAAATCGAATTCGCGGGGGACCGTCAGTTCCCATCGGAACATTTTGGGGCCAAATTCCTTATAGGCCGACAGGTCGACGTTTTTCGCAAGACGTTTAGAACCGGGAGCGCCGACGTTAAAGAGCGGAACCTCAAAGGAGACGACGCCCGAGCCGACGCCGGTCAGGAACCGTAAATTGGCGCGCGGGAACGGGCCGGCCGGCTCCTGGCCGTTGTTCTCGTATTCAAGATAGAGATTTGTACCGACGGCGGCGGGG
>CAMNJU010000079.1 GCA_946541595.1 uncultured Planctomycetales bacterium | reverse complement strand
TCTCGGCGAGTCGCCGACGCAGAAGACGATATTCGACTTGCCCATCGTCGTGTAGGCGGTGGTGTCTTTATTATCCATGCTGGTGGCTTTACCGTCGGACGGACAGATATACGTCGATATTTTTACTTGGTAGTTCCAGTCGGCGCCGCCGCCGGAGCCTGACCCGTGCGCGTAGGAAGAACCGGGAGTTACGATCTTAGAGTCTGCGTCGAACAGCGTATAGAGCGCGCTCTGTTCAATAAAGGGCAGGAGAAAAATTTTAACTCCCGTCGAAAGGCAGTAGTCCGGCCACGCGAAACCGTAGTTGTTGTAAGTGGTCGCGAGCGGAGGACACGTTCCGTTGATATCATGGTAATTCTGTATAGACAGAACGACCTGCTTGATGTTGTTGGTGCACTGCATACGGCGCGCGGCCTCGCGCGCCGCTTGTACCGCTGGGAGAAGGAGTCCAATCAATATTCCGATGATTGCGATGACGACAAGAAGTTCCACGAGGGTGAAAGCGCGTCGTTTCGCGCGCAAACAACTTCCAGAGTTACGAATCATTTCCTTCTCCTTTAAATTGAGGACTCGGTTGCGCTAATCGCTCAACCGTAACGACATACCGTCGGCAGAATAGATAAGAGACCGACTCGAGGAGCGTTCGAAGACGCGGAGCTACGGGCCGATCTAACATTCTACCGGCGGAGGCAAATAACGGAAATAAAAACGTATAAAAACTTACGTCGGAATAAACGCTTATCCTCGGTAAGGGAATATGTCTGCAAGAATGGGCGCCGACGGAGCAGGCGCTATGCGGCGGTCGCCCCATCTTTTCCTTAATTCTAGAACCGCCGTTTTTTAATTACAATAAGAAAAACGGTTTTTATAAAAAATTTTTTTACGCCGCGTATGGAAAGATAGGAACGTCCGTTTTTTAACTCTATTTAAGGTAATTAGAAGTTGGACCTTGAAAAAACGATGTGAAAAGGGTATAAATACGTAATCCTTTGCGCATGCCGACGCTTCGGAGTCGGCGTCGATAGAATTTGGAATTTTTGAAACGTAACGGTGTACAGCATGGCAAAATCGCGCAAAAAGTCTTCGGGCGGTTTTTTTGAGGACGGGTCCTCGCCCGCGACTCTATCTCCGCAGGACGAACGAACGCTTGGCAGTATTTACGGACTTGCGTCGCACATTACGGCGCTCGTCGAACAAGACGCGGAACCGACCTTTGCGATACCCGCTCGGTCGTTGGGGAACGTGTCGTTTAACGAAGAAAAGCGCGTTTTGCAAATGGGCTCTAAGACGACGAGCCGCGAGCTTTTCAATCTGTCGCAGGCCAAAAGCTTTATGCAGACGGCGCTTGTCGCGTCCGGCGCGAAGCGGCTTATTGAAATGGGCAAGACGACGAGCATCCGCGGTCTCTACTATATGCTTAAGCACGATATCAAACCGAGTAAAGAACCGACGTTTCACGATCAGGGCGAATGCGACCCTATTATCGAGGATTGCGAAGTTTTATTGGAAGCTTTGCGCGAAGAGCTTCATCTCTTCGCCGATAAGCGCGGCGACATGGTAGGGAATATCAAGATCGTCGATTCCGGAGACGAGATTGACTGTTCCCGCATGGGCTCGGGCGGTTACGCTATTCCTTCGATCGTCGAACCGTCGGTTATTCAGTTCAAAGAGTGCAAAGCGAAATTTGTCCTGCACGTCGAAAAAAATACCGTGTGGCAGCGTTTCAACGAAGATAAATTCTGGAAGAAACACAACTGCATTCTGACGCATGGAAACGGGCAGCCACCGCGCGGCGTGCGACGTCTTCTTAACCGCCTTCACACGGAACTTGGTCTCCCGATTTACTGTCTACTGGATAACGACCCGTGGGGGTATTATATCTACTCCGTTATCAAGCAGGGGTCTATCAATCTCGCCTACGAATCGGAGCGCATGGCGACGCCGGACGCGCAGTTTATCGGAGTTCGCAGCCGCGATTTTGAACGCTGCGGTCTTTCCGAAGGGGTCAAAATTTCACTTAATGACGTCGACCGCAAACGCGCGAAGCAGATCGCCGAGTATCCGTGGTTCGTTCACAAAAAAGATTGGCAGAAAGAAATCAATCTCATGCTTCAGAACGGCTTTAAACTTGAAGTCGAAGCGCTTGTGAGCCGGAGTATCAGCTATATGACCGAGGAGTACGTTCCGCGCCTCCTTAAAGAGGGCGATTTTCTCGACTGACGGCCGCCTGCCGATTGCAGAAAGAGTTTTACAATAAAAGAAATTTTCGGGAACTCTTTTTGGCGCGGCGCGTCTTTTCATTTTAGCTGATTTGCCCAAACTTTTTAATTGGTTTGACGCGAGTTTTGAAAAAAGTCTGGGCTACTGTGTTGCGCTTCTTTCAAGATGGCGGTACAATAATCGGTGTTCGGCGCCTTTGGCGGCGCGTTGAAGGCAAGTCGCCTTCTTTCAGGCAATGGATTTTACAGAGAGTTACAAAATGAAACAAACTGAATATTACGTAGACGGCGTTGGTCAAATCCATTTTGCGGGCAATATGGTTCGCTTCGATTTCATCACTCTTCAGCCGGGCGCCGACGGCGCCGCTCCGACTCCGGAGCCGTGCTTCCGCGTCATTATGCCGCCGCAAGGTTTCCTTGGCGCGTTCAACAGCATGCAGCAGCTTATCGATAAACTCGTCGACGCCGGCGTTCTTCGTAAGAATGAAAACGCGAAATGATTAAACAGGTTCTGCGCCGTATCGATTAACCCTCGTTACGGCGCTTCGCTGCGTACGAAATAATAGACCTCGGCAGGTTTCCTGTCGAGGTCTGTTTCTGTTCTTGAATCGGGCGTTTCTCAGCGCCTAAGGTTCCGTCGTTTTAACGGCGCCGCCTAATATTGGGCCTCGGAGGCGTCTTAGTCGCGTTTTTGTCTTCTTCCGCAGATTCGCCTGATTTCTTTTGATCCTTACCCTTAGTTTTAGCGTTTGCTTTTCGTGCTTCTGCCGCGTCGGCTACCGCGCGTTTCTGGTCGACGATTTCCTGATCGCTTGCCTGCACGGCAATTCCCGTCATGCGGGTCGCCGTCGGATCGACGTTCGGAGCCGTAGCTGCAGAGACCGGCGACGACTGCCATACCCACCCGTTGGGCATAAAGAGCAATCCTCGCGCAATAACGGCGGCGAACATGAACATGAGATAGACGAGGAACGCCTTTCCGTAGTTACAATCGAAAAAGAGCATCGCGCCTATTGCGCCAACCGCTCCTATTACGACCATATAGAGACAGGTAACGGCGCCCTGATTTCCCAGAAACGCGACGAAACCCTCGAATATGAGCCACGAGAGCCCAAAAATAAGGGACGTTAAAAAGGCGCGTCGATGACGTTCGTTTCCTAGGAACATTTCAAGGTCGTTTTCGTCCCGAATAAGCATGTATCCGAAATCGCAGATCGGAAACGCAATAGCAAACACGGCAACCGCGCCGACGATCGAACTGATCGCTTTATTGTGCGCGCTGCCAATCAGGAAGAGAAGGGAGATAACGCCAAGCGTTCCGAGCACGCTCCAGAAGACCTGTTTGCCCGTATACGCAAAGCGGCGCTGGAGAATCGGACGCGCGTCCTGACCGAGCATTTTCTTCGTTTTGCCTTCGGTCACGACCTCGTCTGGCGCGTGAATGACGAGCTTTTCCTTAGGGATCTCGATAATATGCCCGCACTTTGGGCACGGACCTTTTTTACCCGCAAAACGATCGTCGACCTCGAAGGACGTCATACATCCCGGGCATATAACTCGAATCGCCATTAGTTCTTCCTTCTTACGTGAATTGATCAGAGTCGGCCTTGTGAAAAGGCGCTCCGCGCCGTCTGTGAACGACCGAACAGGCGCCCCTTTCACGTGGGCTTATTGTAACGACTGAACCCCCCTTTTGCAAGAGACCTCAGTTATAGAACGGTTTTATGCCGACAAATCGCGCCGCCGAGTTTGCTCTTATCGCGTAAGCCGCGTCAATCCTCGTTTAGCGCGCATAACGTTAAGCGCTTCCAAGGCTTTCGGTTCCAGTGCGAGAAAACGTACTATTTGACTTGAAGTCGTGTGCAGAAGAGCCGCGGCGACGGTTAGATTCTCGTGGGCGGCGAGATACGTGTCGAAAAATTCGGAGACGAGAATCGGATAATCGAAATTTGACTTGGCGACGCGTAATTTATCGCCCGTAAGTCGCGCGAACCAGCGCATCGCTGCGGCTGACTCTTTGGAGAGCGCCGGCGCGCCGTCTTCTTCCTTGAGCTTAATCGGCGTTCGAACGGTTAATGCAATTGCAACGCGCAATCTTTCCAGCGCGTTGCGGCGGTTGACGCCTTGGTAGCGTTCCTCGGTCGCTTCGCCGACAAGGCCGGTCGGGAGATGGTAATACCGCGCGCCTGTCTCAACCTTATTGCGATTCTGTCCGCCGGGCCCTGAACGGCGCAGCGTTTCTAACCGGCACTCTCGTTCGAGTTCTTCGATTGGCAAATAAACTGACGATTGGGGCATGACGCGACCGTTTCCAATTGATAATAACAAACGGCGCCAAACGATTCATATTGACCGTCTGACGCCGTTTTCTTAGTAACGCCGTGAGGTTATTTTAGAGATGGAGACCGAACAGATCTTCACCGTCGTTACGCGACAGACCGCCCTTGAGGGGGCCTTTGGGCTGCAACTTACGGATACGCTCCTGCGTTGCGGCGAGAGCGGCTTCATCCTTTTTCTTCTCTTCGGCTTCCGCGGCGGCCGCGTCGGCGTCCGCTTTGGCCTGAGCCTCGGCGCGCGCCTTAACGCGCGGATCCTCTTGGGTCTGTTTAATGGACAGGCTAATCTTGCGCTTTTGTCCGTCGATACCGAGAATCTTGACGTCGACGGCGTCGCCGACGTTCAAGACGTCGGAAACATTGTCGACGCGCTGATACGCGATTTCGCTGATATGAACGAGTCCTTCGGGCCCGGTTGGCAGCTGAACAAACGCGCCGAAGTCCAAAATCCGGGTAACGACGCCGCGGACGACGTCGCCGACCGCGAATTCGTCTTGGAGCGTGTTCCACGGATCTTTCGCAGCGTCGCGCAGCGAGAGCGAGATTCGCTTTTTGGCTTCGTCGATCTTCAGAACGGTTACGGTTACGACGTCGCCGACCTTAACGACGTCGGAGACGTGCTGAACGCGCCCCCAGCCGAGTTCCGAGATATGGATGAAGCCGTCGACTCCGCCGAGATCGACAAAGGCGCCGACGTCGATAATCTTGCGAATAGAACCTTGACGCGTTTGCCCGACCGCCAACTCTGCTAACGTCTTTTCGCGCAGTTCCGCACGCTCTTTTTCCATGATCGCGCGTCGGCTGACAACGAGATTACGGCGTTCAGGATTGATTTCGGTAACGACGCACTTCCAACGCTCTCCGACGAACTGTTCTGCGTTTTCGACAAAGAACGGCGCGATTTGCCCGTTTGGCATAAAACCGCGCAGTTTGCCGACTTGCATTTCGAGACCGCCCTTATTGACGGCGGTGACGGTCGCTTCGACGATCGCGCCTTTTGTGAGACTGAGCCAGTCGCCGACTTCGGCCGCCGCGAGAGGCAGCGAGACTTCGTAATATCCGTCGTCGGAATTGAATTTATTAACGACGGCGTCGAAGGTTTGGCCGATTTCGAGAACCATGTCTTCAGGGAACTGTTTGAGCGGAACGCATCCAAGTTCGCACGCGCCGATATTGACGAAAACGGAGTCTTTCGAGATCTTTTCAATACGGCAGGAGACCTTGTCGCCCGTTTCAAGCTGTTCGGCGCCAACGACGGAGTCGCTGACCTTCATCATCTCTTCAAGGGACTGGCCTTCCATCAGCGCGGAAAATTCGCTTTCCAAATCGTCGCCGAGCCCTTCGCGGCGGTTGGGGAGGACCGCGCCCGTATGCGGCTTTGCCGGCTCGACGATTTTGGGTTCGCTGCGTTCGCCGCGTTCCCGGCGCTTGCGGCGGTTAGCGTCGCGAATCGCGCCCAACGGGGTCGAGGACTTTTCAGCTTTTGAGTCTCGCGGCGCCGCGGGCTTATCGCTTTTAGCCTTGAGGCGCTCGCTGATGACGTCGGGGGTGACGACCTGCGCGTCTGCGTTAACGGACTCGTACGTGGGCAACGGCGACTGCGTTTGCGCGTCGGCGTTTGGTTGCTGTTGCTGCTGTTCAGGCGTGTTTTCCGCGTTTTCCGCGGGAACGTTTTGGTCAGAATTTTCCATAATTGCGCTTCAAATGAAGGTTTCGACGCGTTTGCGCCGAAGGTTATGTTTGACGTAAAAGTCAAACGGGTGACGTCTCGCGCGGGCAACGGCTTGCCGACGCGAGCAATCGGACGAACCGATTGAAACTAAATTGTAACTAACGGCGCGTTCTTTCAAGGGGTTCCGAACGGAGACTCCGAGAAATTTCGCTGCCGGACGAACGATACGCGTTGTAACTTGGTTCTTCGAACGAAGTTAACGTAAACGACCGCGTCGACCGACATTTGATTCTTCTGTGAGAAGAATCAAAGGATCAGGATTGAAAGACAAGAAAAAAACGAAAATTGCAACTGGAGCGACGACCGTTCCCGTTTCAATTTTCGTTTTCTTGTCTCAACGCGTCCAGTCCTTGCCGCCGCAGGATCCAGTCCTGCGGACGGTCTAAATACGATAACGGGCTTTGGAATTGCCGGTTACGGAGTAACGGCAAAGCGAACCGGAATAACAATTTCCTGGCTTGACTCTTCCTTCTCGCCCATAGAGAAAACGATTTCGCCGAGTTCCTCTTTCTTAGGCCCCATGAAATTCCCTTGCGGAGAGCCGGCGGGCACTTCAATTTCAGCAGTAACGAGCCGGATGGGAGACGATTTCTGCAGGTCCTCCGGAGGATACGTCAGTTTGACGTCGATCCAGTCGGGGCGAACGCTCTTGACTCTTACGGTCTTTTCATTGCAGATAAGCGGATCGGTAATCGTGAGGCGGACAGTCGTCTTTTTGCCAGTCGCCGCCGAGACCTCATTCAGACGCAACTGTCCGGATTCTTTGTCGTCAAAGAGCGCGCCGGTAATCTTAACGGCGCTTCCGGAAACCTGACCGACGACGTGAAGATCGAAATACGGCGTTTTCGGACTGTTGGTCTTAACGCGAATCTCTTCCTTAAACGAACCTTGCCGCATACCGGGCTTCAGGACGACGAGACCTTGGAAGAGATTTTGCGTCTGCGAGTACAGTTTGCTTTGACGGTCCGCGTCGGTGAGATTGTCAATCGAATCTTTATTGATCACTACCTCGAAATGCTCGGGGTCGGGAATCTCAATTCCAGAAATTTCAAGTGGGAAGGGCGTTCCGTCTTCGTTCTTTTCAAAGCCCATAATTCGGAACGTGCGGGAAGATTCCTGATTCGGCGTTACGTTGTGGAACGTAATTTCTCCGACGTCGCAGACGATTGGCGAGGTATAGAGCCCGCGAACCGCAAAAACGACTTCCTTGCGGTCGGGATCGTTAGTGAGAACACGGATTCCCTGATTAAAGACGCCGCCGGAGCGCGCGCCGTCCCACTTAAAGAGGACCGTCGCTTTTTCGCCCGGTTTGATCGACGATTTGGAAATGGTAAACTCCGTGCAGAAGCATCCTTTTCCTCCGTCCGCGAGCGTCATGTCCGCCGTGCCGACGTTTTCAATGTAGAAGGGGTGTTCGCCTTTTTCATTGGAAGGATTCTTTTCGACAATACCGAAATCGAATTCTGTTTCGTCAACTTTGACGCGCGGCTGCTTGCGCTGAGTTTTGGCGCCTGCAGACTTATCCGATGAGGAATCCGCCGCCGGTTCCGACGCGTCTTTTCCGACTTTCGAGAGCTCGACGCCTTTATTGATCTCTAGCGAAGGATTCCACGCCATTTGACGCGACTGAATCTCGCCGATACCGTATCCCACTCCGAGCCCTAAAAGGATCCCGACGACGACCGTCGTAAGAAAAATACGCATCCGTCCACCTTAACGTAACAAAAAAAAGATTATTAAAACGCGCCCGGCGAAACTTCAGGGCGCAAAAACGCCGACGCGTCAATTTAGACGCGCCGACGTTGAGTTGTGTTTCACGCGTATTGCGTAAAACGCCGGCTTCTCCCGAACGGCGTCATTCGATCGAGTATTCGTCGGCAAGGCGAATGAACTTTTCGACTTCGGCTTCGGTCAAGACGCCGCGACGTTCAATCTCAATATTAGCTTCCTTGTTAGTGAGCTTTTCACGCGCGGAAACGGAGATGCGGCCAACCTTATCGAAGGAGTACGTAACTTCGACCGGCGTTCCCTTGGGCATATTTTCCGGGAGCCCGACAATTCGGCATTTGCCAAGCAGGGCGCACGCCGTCGGGTCCGGGGCGTCTCCTTCCATGACCTGAACGCTGATGCGCGTCTGACCGTCCTTGGTGGTCTGGAACGTCTTGGAGATCGAGAAGGGCAACGTCGTGTTGCGCGGGATCATAATGTGATTGATCGGCTGCTTGTTCTTATCCGCCGCGACGATGCCGAGCCCGTGAGAGTTGACGTCTTCCTCGCGAACGTTAACGAGCATCTTGCGGACGCGTTCGTCAAGTTTCGTGTTCTGATTGTGCTGCGCTTCGAGAATAGCCGCGTGAATAGCGGCGCCGCGCGCGACCGCAGTGTGCGGGTCGAGGTCGGGATTGCGATAGGGAACGAGCCCCGTAACACGCTCGAGCATCGCGGGAACCTGGGGCATAAGGGTCGAACCGCCGATCATAACTACGGCGTCGAGATCGGAGAACTTCAGATTAGCCTGCTGAATGACGTATTCCGTCGTATCGGCGGTGCGCTGAAGGAGGTCGTAGGTAAGTTCCTCAAAGAGCTGGCGCGTAATCGGAACGGAAACCGACATGCCTTCGTGACGGCAGGTAATCGTGGTCTGCTCGCGGGTGGTGAGTTGGATCTTCGCGACGTCGCAGTCGTTTCGAAGAATCTGCATCGTCTTCGGGAATTGCTGCAGGTTGACGCCGTGCTTTTCCTTGAATTTTTCGCAGACGTAGTCGGCGAGTCTGTCGTTCCAGTCGACGCCGCCTAATTTAACGTCGCCGTCAGTCGAGACGACGTGGAAATTCGTCGCGTTGTATTCAACGACGGTCGAGTCGAAGGTGCCGCCCCCAAGGTCGTAGATCAGAATGCGATGTTTTGCGGAACTTTCGGTGCGTCCGAGTTCGCCGCGATGCCACGCATAAGTGAGGGCGGCGGCCGTCGGTTCGTTGATAATGCTGATGACGTTGAGGCCCGCGATTCGGCCGGCGTCCTGAGTCGACTTGCGGCGCGTGTCGTTGAAGTAGTAAGGAACCGTGATGACCGCGTTGGCGATGGGGCCGATGACGCGTTCGCTGTCCTGCTTCAGTTTACGAAGAATCAGAGAAGAGACGAATTCGGGCGTGATTTCGTGTCCGTCGAACTGACGGTGATAGCCGACCGTACCCATCTGGCGTTTAATACGCTCGATGACGTTTTCCGGATCTTCCATCGCGGCGCGGCTTCGGTTAGGGCCGACGATAACATGCCGATTTTCCGCAAGCAAGATCAAACTTGCCGTTTCGACGTCGTCGTCTTCGTTTGGAATTGGCGTCGGTTCCCCCTGTTCGTTGACGATCGCCAACGTGGAAAAAGTCGTGCCTAAGTCGATCCCAACCGTTTTGCCTTCTAAAAATTCCATCTTAAACTCGCTTTGATCGTGTAACGATTAAACTGCCAAATCGCGTCGTCATGGCGAAATATCCGCGCGCCGACGTCTCAACGCGCCACAATCGCGCCGTGTTTTACGACGCCGTGTGAGAAAACGGACGTTAAGGAACGCCGCCACACGCAAGGAAGCGCTAAACGCGACGTCAGGCGTCGCGGCGCCTCGCACTCTAATACCTTTATATGCTACTTGTTTTTTTTTCAAGAGTCAAGGAACCGCCAAAAAAAATAGGGGAAATAAGAAGATTTTTTGTTAAGGAAGGAACGTTGATTTGTAACGGTCTTTTGTAAAGAACAGCTTTCACGAATTAGGGAATATCAGCGTGAAGGTAGGCTGTGAGGAGAGATTTTGCAAATCCGACGTTACGCCGAAGGAAAACAGGACCGCCTGCGCGATCTAATTTCCTATGACGCCGTTATTTTGATTATTGACATATTGGGGATAAGCGATATAATTACACGCCTAAAAATACTTGATTGGCACGAGTTAATTTCATGGAACACACGCCGAAAGGCGGAAGAAGAAGACGGCAATGGCGGACGGCAAAAACAAGAACAGCATCGACATGACGACGGGGGCAATTTTGCCGAAGTTGCTTGTAACGACGCTTCCTCTCATGGCGTCGAGCGTTCTGCAGCTGCTCTTTAACGCCGCCGACGTGGTTGTCGTAGGAAATTTCGCTAGCGAACATTCGCTTGCCGCCGTCGGTTCAACGGGCGCGCTCGTCAATCTGATAACGAATCTTTTTATTGGGCTGTCGATTGGCGCCAATTCGCTCGCGTCTTTTTATTTCGGAGCTCGCGACGTCAAGAATTTGAGTAAGACGGCGCATAACGCCATTCTTCTGAGCGCCCTTGGGGGCGCTGCGCTTACCGTTATCGGGGTAGTCTTTGCTGAAAAGTTCTTGATTTGGATGCAGACTCCCGACGAGGTTTTGGGTCTTGGCTCGACCTATATCACCGTGTATTTTGCCGGCAGTATTCCCGTTCTTGTTTTTAATTTCGGGAGTTCGCTTCTTCGCGCAAAGGGCGACACGAAACGGCCGCTTTATTACCTTACCGTCGCGGGCCTAATCAACGTTGTTCTCAATTTGATCTTCGTTATCGTCTTTAAGATGGACGTCGCGGGCGTGGCGCTTGCTACGGTTATCGCGCAGACTATCTCTGCGTACCTTGTTATGCGCTGCCTCGTTAGGGAAACAGACGAGTTTCGGATCGAATGGTCCAAACTGAAGGATGGATTCGACGGCGCCATCGTATTGGAGATTTTGCGTATTGGCATTCCAGCCGGAATTCAGGGTATCGTTTTTTCTCTATCAAACGTCGTAATTCAGTCGTCAATCAACGGATTTGGCCCGATCGTTATGGCGGGAAGCGCGGCGGCGCAGAACGTCGAAGGCTTTGTTTGGGTTTCGATGAACGCCTTTGCGCAGACCGTTCTGACCTTCGTAAGTCAGAACGTTGGCGCGCGAAAGTATGACCGTATCAAACCCATCATGATTATAACGCTTGTCTGTTCTGCCTTGACAGGCGTTATTCTTGGGAATTTGTGCGATATATTCAGCGCGCCTCTTGTTCGGATTTTTGACCAGCGTCCGGAAGTTGTGAACGCGGGCGTCGTTCGTTTTTCGCTCGTTTGCCGTTATTATTTTCTCTGCGGTTTAATGGACGTGATGGTCGGCGTTCTTCGCGGCATGGGGTATTCGGTAACGCCGACGGTCGTCTCGCTTTTGGGCGCGTGCGGGCTGCGGCTGCTGTGGATCTTTACCGTTTTTCAGATACCCAGTTTTCACACGGAGTTTATGCTCTTTTTGTCGTATCCTCTCTCTTGGATCGTTACGTTTTTGATTCACGTTCTGTGTTACGCGGCGATTCGTCGGCGATGGGCTAAACTTCGCGTTGCGGTCGCCTGACCCGGATTGTTTTTTCAGTTTCCCGGCGCTACAATCGTTTCCGTTGAGTTTGGTAGAGGGCGCGGGCGCGCTTTCTTTCGCCACTAACCGGGGGCCGTATGATGAAACGTTCTGGGCTTGTCGTTTTCCAGCTGATCCTTTGCGGATTGGGAATCGCATTCTGTTTGGGCGAACGCGTTTCTTTGGGGCAGGATTTTTATTCGCGCCAAACGGAAAAGGTTCCCGTCGGCGTGTATTCTGAAAACGAGGTTTATGTAAATCCCGATCTAAAGGATCCGGAGGCTTACGGATTTTCTAAAGCGATTGACGGCGTTCCAGACACCTACGCCTGTATTCTCGATTCTACGCGAACCGGCGGAAGGAAAGAAACGTCTCCCCCCTTTGCCGCAGATCCGATCACCGCTGAATTTGTTCTCGATTTAGGCGCGCCGATTCGCTGCGTCGGACTTCGAATCGCCACGCCGGTCAACTGGCGAAGTCTTTCGCCTAAGAACGTGAGCGTTTACATATGCAGCGATCCGCAAGGGAAAACCGGCGTACGCGCGCTAAAAGAGAACGCCGAACTTCCCCCCTGCAACAGCGGGTATTCCGTTTGCGCCCTTTGGGAAGAAACGGAAGCGCGGTATCTGCTTGTGCGCGTCAACGAAGGCTGGAACTTACGGAGCCGTCGGCAAGGGATTGCGCCAGAGAATTATTTCAATACGCAAATAGCGGAATTACGCGTCTTAACAGAGATTCCAGACGACGTCGCCGCGAGTAATCCGGAGGGAACTCCGTATCCTGAAGGCAGACTGCGCCAGGATTGGCTTTTGCAGGACGTGCCCAAAATTGAAGCGAAGCCCGACGATTGTTTTTCCTCTCATGGCGAATCTGACCTCGAGCGCAAACTTATCGAAACTGTTCTTGAAGAATTGCGAGACGAGTTTGATTGGGACGTCGGCGCGTTGGAAAAAAGCTTGGCCGAAACTTCGGCCTCGGGCGCGGCTGGCGACGATCCCCGATGGCGCGCGCTATACTATTCCGCGTGCGCTCAGCGGCGTAAGCTTCGACTTGAAAAATTGCGGCTCTATTCGCACAGGATTATCTACGTTAAGCATTTTGTATTTGGCGGCACAGAAGGACTTACCGGCGTCTCTAATCTTTCTGACGCGCAATATTACGATCAAACGACGGAACGTCGGCCAGGTTCCCAGCTTTGCATGCTGACGCTTAACGACGACGGCTCGCTGGCGAACGAGACGCTCATTGACAGGCCCAACGGCGTGATTCGAGATCCGAATCTTTCCTGGGACGGCAAGCGGCTTGTTTTTTCGATGCGCGACAGTTTTGAAAACGACGATTACTCGCTCTATGAAATGAATCTTGACGACCGTTCAACGAGACGTCTGACGTCGCCGCCCGTCGACGGAGGGAGGAAATTGCCGTGTGCGGATT
This sequence comes from uncultured Planctomycetales bacterium, assembly GCA_946541595.1. Classification (GTDB taxonomy): domain Bacteria; phylum Planctomycetota; class Planctomycetia; order Pirellulales; family Thermoguttaceae; genus RUG369. The sequence goes on along the minus strand of CAMNJU010000079.1, from coordinate 1,849 downwards.
TCGAACCTTGTTACCTTCCAGAAGGCGGTTTTCTTTTCGCTTCGACGCGTCACGCGCAGATCAACGATTGCTGGCCGAACGACAATACCGATATTTATTCGTGCGACGCCGACGGGAAGCATATTCGGCGCCTGACTTACGACGAGCTCGATACGAATTTTCCACAGATAACCAACGACGGCAGAGTCGTTTATACGCGTTGGGAATACAGCGACCGAAACGCGTATTATCTTCATCCGCTCTTTACCATGAATCCGGACGGAACGGCGCAGACGGAATTTGTCGGCAATAATTCTATGTACCCTGCGTCTTATATTCAGGCGCGGCCCGTTCCAGACTCAAATAAACTTGTCGCGATTATCAGCGGACACCATGTGCCTCATAAGGGGAAGCTCGCGTTGATCGATCGGTCTCTCGGAACTCAAGACGGAGACTGTATAGAATATGTTGCCGGCGCTTCTCCCGACGGCGCGCCGGGCCGCGTTCCAAATCCGATCAAAACGACAGCTCATTACGCCCGAGAGATCGATATGTTCGGTCAGGATGGACCGCAGTTCCAATACCCGTATCCTTTCGACGAAGATACGTATTTAGTCGCGTTTTGTCCGGAAGGGTGGCTTACAATCGACGGACCGTATACGCCTCCGTTTGGCGTCTACTTCATGACGTCGGACGGGGAACGCGAATTGCTCGCCTTCGATTGGACCGTTTCGAGCGGGCAGCCGATAGCGGTCGCTCCGAAAGAAGCGCCGCGAATGAAGGCGTCCGCCGTCGATCCGAGCGCAAATTATGGGACGTTCGTTGTGCAGGACGTCTACGACGGACCGGGACTTGCCGGAGTCGAACGCGGAACGGTCAAGAAGCTGCGCGTCGTCGCGCTCGAATACCGCGCCGCGAAAGTCGGGAAAGGGAGCAACGCGGGCGAAGTTGACCGCGGACTTGTTCAAACGCCAATTTCTTTTAATAACGGCAGTTGGGACGTTAAACACGTTCTTGGGGAAGTCGACGTCGAAGAGGACGGAAGCGTCGCGTTTAAAGCTCCGGCGAGAACGCCGGTCTATTTTCAGCTGCTGGACGAACGCGGATATTGCGTTCAGACGATGCGAAGTTGGGCGACTCTCCAGGGCGGAGAGCGTTTTGCCTGCCTCGGCTGCCATGAGAACAAGCTGGAGACGGGCGCAATGCAAGTTGCGCGTCTTAATTCGATTGCGGCGAATAAACCTCCGCAGATTCCGCGTTTGCCCGACGGGTCGCTTTATCCGCTTATTGAACAGTTGGAAAAAGAAAGCTGTCTCGATTCAGTTCAGAATTATCTTGGCGTAAACGCGCCCGCGCTCGATTGCGATCCTGACGCGCGCGCGGCGGGGTTCAGCTACCGTCAGGAAATACAGCCGATTCTCGACCGGCATTGCGTATCCTGCCATTCGGGCGAATCCGTGGGCGATATGGATAATGGCAAAGCTAAATCGTCGTTTGATTTGCGCGGTATCGTCGAAAGCGTCGACCGACTTAAACAGGCGCCGGACGACGAGCATAAACGCGCGTTTACGCGTTCGTATCTCAATCTTACGAACAACGGTAAAGTCGAAGGGAGCAAGTGGACGATATGGCTTGAAACGCGCAGCCGGTCCGCGATGCTGCCGCCGTATTTTACGGGCTCGTGCAAAAGCCCGATCATGAAGTATTTAGAGTCGGATCATTACGGAGTCGAGGTCTCCGATATAGAAAAACGAACGTTCGCGTGCTGGATCGATCTGCTTATTCCTTTTTGCGGATCCTATACGGACGCAAACGTTTGGTCGTCGGTCGATAAGATAACGTATCTTTACTACTTACAGAAGCGGCTTTA
>CAMNJU010000078.1 GCA_946541595.1 uncultured Planctomycetales bacterium | reverse complement strand
TCCTTGGATTTTTTCTCAACGAAGCTCATAATCGAGACCAGCATAAACAGTCTGAGCATCGTTTCCAAAAAATCGTCGGCTCGGTCAGACTTATCAGAGTCCTCAGAGTCGTCTTTGTCTGCGTTTTTAACGCCATACTCGATATCAACGTCGTCGCAAATTTGGGCTGCGCTTAAGTCGACGATAGGCGAAGGACGCGTCTCGTCGGCTTTTGTTATTTCCTGAAAAAGCATCGACGCGTTCAGGCACGCTCCAAAACCGCGTTGACAAAGCGTCCAAAGATCCCCTTCTTTACGGGGACGTTCGAAGACGGCGAACAAGTCGGAATCACACCGAAGAATTTTAACGTCGGGCGCCGCATTAACGTCTAGCGCCGCCTTCGACTCTTCCTCTTGCGAACGTGCGGGCTCCCTCGAGTTCAAACGAAGTCGAACTTGCACGCAAGAGCCGCCGTTGCGGACAAATCCGACGTCGAAACTGGCGCCCGCAGACGTTTCAAACGCCACGCGGCTGCCGTCCTCCTGAATGCGCGGGCAGAAACCGTGGCTTGCAAGGAGATTCATAATCGTTTCGTTTTTGGTATTTTTCATCTTGTTCACCTATTCGTTATTACTGTTCTGGTATCAATCTCCAAGGGATATCGGCGTTCTGCTAAGCAGCCGATTTAACGGAGGATCTTAAAAAGTAAGAAAGGGCGACAACCCACGCGAGATCGCTCACTAAACACAGAAGCGAGCGTATACAACAAACCTAACCAAGATCAAGACAAACGGCCGTCTTGAGGTTGGACTTATGATGAAAACGCCAGAACGACGCCCGGCGTTATGCTTTGATAAAACAATCTAAATCAAGTTTCAATAAAATACGCTCCCACGTCAAAATTCTTTCTTTGAATTAAACGGCAGAGTTCACGGACTCGCCAAACTTCCAACGCTTCCCGGCCTTCCGGGACTTCGGTTCAATACGACAAAAAGATCAAAAAGAGAATACGGGCAAACGCCCGCGAAACTTTCCCAACAGGGACGACCCAAGACTGTTCAAACAGAAGTAAAAAAGAAGCGGGGGCGCGTTTGCGGCCCCCGCTTGAATGTTGTCGTCTGAAATCAGAGGCGAACAAAAATCATTCCGTCTTGGCCGGGGCCGCGCTCTTGAACTGGAACGGCTTGTGCGCGATGCGCTTCACAACGGCGTCGCAACGCAGGCACTGCGTGCAAACCCGCAAAACTTTCGTTCCGCCGTTCGGAAGAGTTACCTTAACATTTTGAAGGTTAGGTTTGAAAGTACGACGCGTAATACCGGTTACTTTCGTACCAACACCCTTGAGGCGCTTCGCGCGACCGCGTGTGGTAACGTGATTACCAACAATCTGACCTTTGCCGCAAATTTCACAAACTCGAGACATTTCAATTCCTACTTCTTTGTATCCTAATGGAGGCTCGTAAACAGAGCTTCCGCGCGCTCAACGCGCATACCGTGCTCGCTTTTACGGAAACCTACCGTGCTTCCGACGCTTCAAAAAAGACGTCCGTCTACCTTAGGAGGGGAATTGCGCGCCACGCTCATCATTCGCGCGCGCTTTCAGCCTCAATTAAGGTCTATATCGACTGCGGCCACCGCAACGGCCAATTCCCGTTGACCGTATGACGCGCTCTGCGCGCGGCGAAAAGAACCGCCTCCCCGAAGAGACATACGCTATACGCGGCGCTATTCTACGGAGTCGACTATAAAACGCTTAAGACGTCGACCAAAGATTATAGCCATCTTGCCGACCGCTTCAAGGGGACGTCGAAAAAATTTTTGTATATGTCAGAACCTCGGCTATGCCGATACGAGCCCCGTTACTTATCCGGGACGAAGTTTGACGTCAATTTCCGACGGTCCGACGTTCGTTTTTTTCATTATAATTCTTAAAATCGCTATTTTTCCTGTTATTATTATTCAAAGAATTCGACTTTATTAAAAAGTATTGACGCAAAGTCAATCCTTTTTGTATAATCAAAAGTGTTACATTTTGTTCATTTCGTGGATTTTATCAAAAAGACGTTCAGTTTTGCTGAACATGTCTTTCCACGTTCACTCCTCCAACCTCGAGAATAGGTTTGTTATGACGAACATGCTTAATCGACGCAGTTTCCTTAAATCGTCCGCCGCGCTCGCCGCCGCCACGAGCGTCCTCCCGTTTACCGAAACCGTCAAACCGGTCTGGGCGCAAGCGCCGAGCGATCGCCTTCGTATGGGCTGTATCGGCGTTGGCAGTATGGGCCGCGGCGACGCGATGGGCTTTAATCATCTGGTCGATATCGTCGCCATTTGCGACCTTGACGAAGATTACGGTCTGGCGCGCACCCTCGCGACTGGTATCGGCAAAAAGAATGAAAAAGGCGAGGCCATCAAGCCCGACACGTACAAAGACTACCGCAAAATTCTCGAGCGCGACGATATCGACGTCGTCACGGTTGTGACGCCCGATCATTGGCACGTTAAGATCGCGGTCGAAGCGCTTCAAGCCGGCAAGCACGTCTTCTGTCAGAAGCCGCTGACGCTGACTCTCGAAGAAAACCAGATCATTCGCAAAGCGGTCGAAAAGTACGGCAAAACGTTCCAAGTCGGCACGCAGCAGCGTTCGCAGCACGACCAGTTTGCTCTGGCGACGCTCATCGTCCGCGCGGGCATGCTCGGCGATATCAAAAAGGTGGTAGTCCACATCGACGGTTCTCCCACCTGCGACAAAGACATTCCCAAAATGGATCCGCCGGCCAATTTCGACTGGAACATGTATCTCGGCCAGGCGCCGTATACCGATTTCCTCGGCGAAGGCGACTTCCTCAATAAAAACAACAACGACAACCGCTACGGCCATACGCGCTGCCATTATGAATTCCGTTGGTGGTACGAATACTCCGGCGGCAAATTCACAGACTGGGGCGCTCACCACATCGACAGCGCTCTTTGGGCTATGGGGCTCGATAAATTTGGAACCGGCCCGGTCAGCATCGACGGAACGAACGCGAAACACCCGGTTCCGTTCAAAGACGGTTATCCGACGGTCGACAACCGCTACAATACGAGCCACGAATTTGACGTCGTCCTGAAATTGACCAACGGCGTCGAAATGCACGTCGTCAGCAGTTCGCCCGACGGAAACGGGGTGCTTTTCGAAGGAACCAAGGGACGCATGCACGTCAGCCGCGGCCGTTGCAAGGGTAAAGTCATTGAAGAACTCCCGAAGGACGCGTTTTCCCAAGAGGATTTCAACGCGCTCTACAACGGCAAGCCGTTTGAAGGGCACAAGGACAACTTCATTCGCTGCATTCGCGAAGGAGGCAAACCCGTTTCAGACGTATGGTCGCACGTTCAGGCGCTCAACTGCTGCCATCTCTGCGCGATCGCCGCGCGTTTGAACCGTGAAATCAAGTGGGACGTCAATAAAGAGCAAATCGTCGGCGACGATCAGGCCGCGTCCTTCTGGTCTCGCGAACAGCGCAAGGGATTTGAAATTCCCCGCGTCTGATCTCTAACTGTTTCCAGTCTTTTAAACGAGCGAGCCGCCCCGAAACTTGTTTTATGGGCGGCTCGCTTTTACGTATTTTAATCGCGGCCCAAAAGCGACGAACTTCCGTCCGCGTATTAGCCGGCTTACAAGAAAAACGCTATGACTTATCCTAACGATCCCAGCACGAATATCAACGGCCAAACGCCGCAACGACCTTTCCCCAACCATCCCCAATTTATTCCGCGCCCCCCGCAGCCGCCCAGATTCTGGCAAATTGTACTTAAAGATTTTGCCATGACGGTTGTTGGAGTCGTTCTTTTCTGTTTTATCCTCTTCCTGTTCGCGATTGGTACGGTCGTCACGTTGGCGAAGGTTCTCGGCGCCGTCGATCCGTCCACTGCCGGCCTCGTTGAAACGACGGTTAAAGGAGACGATTCCTGCGACGGTAAAGTCGTTATTCTCCCAATCGAGGGTATTATTGAAACGGACGAAACAGGCTTCATTCCTACGGCAATTGAAGCGCTTCGCGAAGACAAGCGCGTCCGCGCGCTCGTACTGCGCGTCAATTCTCCCGGCGGCACGATTTCCGGAAGCGACTATTACCTCCATCTTCTCAAACAGCTTAAAGAAGATTTGGGAATACCTGTGATCGTGAGCATGGGCGACCTCGCCGCAAGCGGGGGGTACTATATCTCCACGGTTGGAGATAAAATTTTCGCGGAACGTTCAACGACGACCGGCTCGATTGGCGTCATCGTCTCAATGTATAACGCCGCCGAACTGTGTAAAAAGCTGGGAGTCCGTTCGAACCCCGTCACAAGCGGCCCCATGAAGGGTATGGGCGATTTCATGAAGGAACCGACCCCCGAAGAAACCGCGATCTGGCAAAAAATGGTCGACGACAGCTACGAACAGTTCCTAAACGTAATTAAAGAAGGGCGCGAATGGTACCGTGACGGCAATTCTAAAGGGGCGGACCCCATAACCAAACGCGAACGTCTTTCGGGCGTAAAAGTGGAAACAATATCGGAGGAAGAAGCCAACGGCAAGGAAGCGGCTGATTCTGCGAACGGAGGCAAGTCCGAAGAACAAACTGAAAAAGGAGCCGCCGAGTCAAATGAAAGCGTTACGGACGAACGCGACGCGCAGTTGCGAAAACTTGCCGACGGTCGGATCTATTCCGCGCAAGAAGCAAAAGAACTGCATCTAATCGACGAAATCGGGTTCCTCGACGAGGCGATCGACGCGGCAATCAGCGAAGCGGGACTGGAAAAATCCAAAACACAGATCGTTCGATACGAGGAGGAAAAAGGGTTTTTTGATTCGTTCACAGCCGTGAAATCTAAGTCAGATCCTCTGACGCAGGCTATGAAAACGATCGGGACGCCCCGGGGATATTATATCTGTCCGCGCGCTCTGCCAGCGTTCGACAAGTAATTCGGCAGCCCGTCAGACGAATCGTTACGACGGCGTCAAACTTTGGAACCGCGAATTCTCTCAACGGGGATCGCGGTTCCCGTTTTTTTGGATTTTAACTAAGTTGACAACTTGTTGATGATATGTTTAAGAATTAAACTGAAAATCCAAAAACATAGAATTAATTATGCAAAAAAAATCAATATTGTCGATTATCAGGATAAAAAAAGGGCCTTTCCGGTCAGTTTAGCAAAAGAAGAATTTGACAAGCCGGTTGTCAATTGTAGAATGTCTTTCTAGCGCGGTAGCGTTAAACCGATATTAACGTTTTTTTCGTATCTAACGTCCTTATTCAAATTAAAATTATCCGTTATGAATTAAAGCGTGTCTTGCAAACAATCCAAAACGTTGTTACAATCGTTAATATTCACATGTTTTTGCAAAGTCTACGATTTTAACGGATTTTACTTAATTGCATGTTTCGTCGCTTGACAAACAGACAATTAACATATAATCAACACAATTGATAAAAACATCCATTCAGGATAAAACTATAAATGGTCGCTAGACGACAAACAGATCTTGGAACTCTGTTTCAAGAAGCGTTGCGCGCCCATATTGGCGAATCGCGGTACCAGATGTGGTTCGGCAGTGGGGTACGCTTCGCTTTCGAAGGAAACGCGCTGACTGCGCTAGTTGACACGCCTTTTATGGTCGACTGGCTCAAGGACGGTTACGCGCGCGTTTTCGCCCAAGTCGGGAAAGATCTGTTTGGTCAGGAAATAACCGTCAACGTCGTTCAGTCAGAGTCGTCTCTCAATAACGCGCCTTCTAAGCGATCGTCCAATCGGGCTAATCCGTCTAATCTTATTGAACCTGAAAGCGGCGTTGCAGCCGCGTCTCCAGTACCGGAAACGTCCTCTGCTCCGGCGCCGCAACCGCCTAAACGTAAACGCGGCCGTCCCCGTAAAAATGCAAGCGCCGCTCAACCCATCGCGCCGGAACAGCCGTCGTCTGCCCCCGCGCCCGAACCGCCCTTCTTCGGCGCTTACGACCCTCTTACCGAGGCTCAGCCAGAACCGGCGGCGCCCCCGCAGCCGGTCAAACGTAAACGCGGAAGACCGCGGAAGAATCCGCTTCCGGAGACGGTTCCGTCAGAGACTTCCGCGTCGTTCCAGCCGCAAACGGCCGCGCCGTTGAGCGCGTTCAATCCGCCGGAATCTTTTCTGGACGAATTCAACGAGACGGCGACGCTTAGATTTCCCCAAAGGCAGACGCGGCAAACGTCCAACGCGTTTCCGAATCTTTCCGACTCGGAACGCGTCGCTTGGGTCGTAGGCGATTTCGACGATTCAGAAGTCGCCTCAGCGGCCAACGACGTCGTCGAACGCAAGCCGGGCAAACGCGGCCGGCCCAAGGGATCGACCAACCGCGTCCGGCGCCCGGCGCAGGCGAACGACGCGCCGTTCTTCCCCGTTCGCCAACCGGAACAGGCGCCCCGGGCTCTCTTTGAAACGCGCCCTGAGCAGTTAAGCCAACCGTCGGCGTCCCCGGCTCAGTTAGATTTATCCGAGGAAGAGGAAATCGTTTCGCGAAACGCTCGAGGGGCAAATTTTGTCACGCGCCCCAAGGGGACGCCCCGAGTTCAAGCCGTTTCAGACAGAACGACGCAATTCGCCACGCTCGATACGTTCGTTCCCGGCTACTCGAACCGTCTTGCGCTCAGCGTTGCGGGCGTGGCGATTAGCGAGCCCGCCGCGATGAATCCGATCTTCTTTTTCGGCAATACGAGCGTTGGCAAGACTCACTTGCTCGAAGGGATTTGCGACGCCTATACCCGCGTCCCCGGGCGGAAACCGCCCCTCTATATGACGGGCGAACAGTTTACCTCTGCGTTCATTCAGAGTATGCGCGGGGGCAGAGCGTTTCGCGACCGCTTCAAAAACATCTCGCTCCTTGCTCTGGACGATCTTCACTTCCTCGAAGGAAAATTAGCGACTGAAACGGAGTTCCTTAACGTCGTCGACTATCTTCGCGCGCGGCGCGTTCAGCTCATTTTCACCGCGAATCGGCCTCTCGTCGAACTGACCAAATTGCGCGGCGAACTCATCGCGCGTATCGAAAGCGGTTTTATCGGCGAAATAAAAAATCCTGAGCGCGAAACGTTGCTGCAAATACTGCAACAGATGGCGAGAGAACGTAAAATATTCGTACCGGACGACGTATGCCGATACGTTGTTTCCCGGTTTGCCACCCATGCGCGCCAGCTCTCCGGAGCGTTGAATCGGCTATTGGCCGCGCACCTTACGACCGGATCGCCAATCGATCTTGAACTTGCAAGAGACGCGTTAGCCGATCTTGCCGCTGCAAACTATCGCAACGTGAAACTAGAAGACGTCGAACGTGTCGTTCAGACCGTGTTCGGGCTTGATTCCAATACGCTAAAGTCGTCTTCCCGCGCGAAAAAGTGCGCCGATCCGCGCGCGATCGCTATGTGGCTGGCCCGCAAGCATACGCGTTCGGCTCTCGCGGAAATCGGCAACTTCTTCGGAGGAAGAAAACACAGCGCCGTTCTTTCCGCACAGAAGAAAGTCGACGAATGGATTAGAACAAACGAAACGATAGACGCAGGCGAATCCGTCGTTACCGTTCCTGAAATTGTCAAGCGCCTTGAAGTCGCGCTCGCCTATCCCCGACAGTAACGCCTGTTTACCGTCCCCGTTATTCACTATGTCTCGCCGCTCTTTCTCGAAGGAATGGCGAGATTTCTTTTTGTAAAAAAGCCCTGTGTGCTTGCAAACTTTGCAGCTGTTCTTCATAATACATGGGAAACGTCCGCCATCCCTTTGTCCTTTTAAGGATTTGCCCATGACGCCTCCCTCTCCCTTTTTCCGCGCAACGTCCCTCGCAATCTTTCTCACAACGCTCGCTTCTTTCGTCTTAGGATCCGAAACCGTACGCGTCGATTCTATTCCATCGTTCGATTGGCCGTTAGAAACTGACGCTGAAAAACTGCCCAACACGTCTCCTTATATCCCAATGACCTATGTCGAAGGAGAAACGTGGTACGAATCGACGTTCTACCGCGGAACAGAGGATTGGGCGCGTGTCGGACGCGATTGGGCGCATCCGGGCGAACACGCGGCCAGCGTACGCGCGTTTACCTTTCCGCGCGACGGTCTCGTCTCCATTTCAGGCCGAGCCGCAAAAGCGCACGTCGACGCGCAATCGGACGGCGTCGACGTAGAAATTCGCGTCAACGACGAAATCATAGCGCAGGAATACCTTACAGGGGACGACGAAAGAGGCGTTCGCTTTTTCATCAAAACGCCTATCAAAGAAAACGACGTCGTTCGATTTATCGTCCGCCGTCATGATAAGCATTTTTGCGACACAACCCGCTTTGACCCGACGGTCGCCTACCTTGACGGGGATCGGGAAACGTTCGCCGCGTCCGACGGTTTCGACGCCGACGAATGCGACGGGCAGCGGCGCTGGTCGTACGAAACGCTCCCTGACGAGCCTGCGTTCGAACGTCCGAAACCGGAAGGATTCGGAGTCGATTTCGGCGCGACGATTCGGTACGAATGGCTCTGTGAAGACAAAATAGCGCCCGGCGATTCGCTCGCCTACTCGACCTGCGCGATCAAACATCTTCGGCTTGCGCGGACTCTTTATGAAGACCTTGCCGACTCGTTCGACGAAGAAACTGCTGCAGCTTTTAATAAAAGGCTTCAAGAACTTGAAGCTCAGAACGCTGAATCGCTCGCGCCGCCTGACGCGGAAAAGTTTTACGCGGCCGTTAGAGGATTTAAGCGTAAACTGATCTTTTCCAACGAGCTTTACCAAAACGCCCCGCTCCTCTTTGTTAAACGCGCTCCGACCGGATACAACCACTTGGTTATGCAGTATTTTGGATGGCGAGCCCAAAAAGGAGGCGGAATTTTTATTCTCCAAGAACCGGGTAAGTCGTTGGCATGCCGGGATATCTTTGACGGCAAACTGGCAGAAGGCTGCGTCTTAGAGCCGCGCCTGTCGTTCGACGCCAAACGAGTTGTCTTTTCGTGGGTCGATCTGTCAAACAATCTTATCTTTGATCCGTACAAAGTTCACTTTACCGATCCGGACGAAGGTTTTTATCACGTGTGGTCGGCCAATATCGACGGTACTGAACTTAAACAACTGACGAGCGGATCGTTCGACGATATCACGCCCACTTTCCTCCCGGACGGAAAGATCGCCTTTTCGTCGACGCGGCGGCGGGGCTATGCGCGCTGCTTCTGGTGGGGCTTTGGAAGGCGCTGGCACGTCTACACGATCCATACCATGGCTCCGGACGGCTCTGATATCAAAACGCTTTCGTGGCACGATACGAACGAATGGTTCCCTGAAACGGCAAACGACGGTCGGTTAGTCTATGCAAGATGGGACTATATCGATCGCGACGCCGTTACGCATCAGAATCTGTGGAGTATGCGTCCAGACGGCACGAATCCTTCCGCGCTTTGGGGCAATGCGACGCCCAGTCCTCATTGCGCGTTCCAAGCGCGCGCGATACCTAACAGCGGCAAGTTCGTTTTTACAGCAAGCGCCCATCATTCGAGCGTGGGCGGCTCGATTGCCGTCGTCGATCCGACCGTCGCGATCGACGGTCAAGAAGCGATCCAGCGCGTTACGCCAAGCGTTCGGTTCCCGGAAGCGGAATCCCTTGAACTGCCTGAATATTACGAATCGCCGTATCCGCTTTCGGAAAAATATTTTTATGTCTCCTACTCGCCTAAACCTCTCCGTTGGGAATGGCAAAAGCCGCAAGACGCCGACGCGCTCGGAATCTATACGTTGGACGTCTTTGGCAATCGGGAACTGGTCTATCGAAGTCCGACCTTATGCGCGGTAAACGCGCAACCGATCATAGAGCGCGAAACGCCGCCCGTATGGTCGAGTCAACTCCCGAAAGACGCGCCGAACTACGGCGAAATGTCGGTCGTCGACGTATATAAAGGACTGGGCGATAAAGTAGAACGCGGTTCGATTAAAGAACTGCGCGTCGTTCAACTCTTTCCGAAAGTTACGCGCGACAGCGATAATCCGCCTATCGGCAAGGCGCGCGAAGAAAACGGACGCGCCATCCTCGGAACCGTCCCCGTTGAAGAAGACGGAAGCGCATATTTCCGAGTCCCGGCTCAAACGCCGTTCTATCTTCAGGCGATCGACCGCGACGGAAACGCCTATCAGACAATGCGTTCGCTCACATATTTGCAACCTGGCGAAAAAATATCCTGTATCGGATGCCATGAACGCCGCGATTCGAGCGGCGGTTCCGGATTTGAAACGTACTCCGCCGACGCGTCTCATACGCTCGCGGCAAAACGCGCGCCTTCCGTTATTAAGCCCGACAGACTAAGCGGCCGACCCTTTTCGTATCCCCACGACATACAGCCGATTCTCGACGCAAAGTGCCTGTCGTGCCATAACGAAACGAACGCGCAGGGGCAAATCGATCTGTCAGGAACCCCATGCGGCGAAGGAAAAGACGCTTTTACACGGTCCTATATGTCGCTCATGGACGATCGCGATTTCTGGGGCGAAGGGACCAATCCGAAAAACGCGGCCGAAGCCCTCGTTCCGAGATTCGGGGCGCGAAACACAATTCAAATCACAGAACCGGGCGGAATGTACGGCGCGCTTGGAAGCCGGCTCATGAAGATGCTGCGCGAAGGGCATGAAGACGTAAAACTGTCCGACGAAGAGCTTAGAACAATCGCAGCTTGGATCGATCTTAACGGGATCTTTTACGGGGTCGACAATGAAGAGGGACAAAAGATAATCTTAGACGGAGGCGTAGCGCCCATGCCGGAAGTTCAGTAAAAACAAAGAGAACGGCGCGCTTACCGTTCGTGCTTTATTAAGATAATCGCCATATTGCCGCCTTGGCTTACAGTGAAACAGGCGGCAATATGACGGCGTCCGCAAGGGGAATAATTAACGTCGCCCCAAGAAGTTACTCAGCCGCAACGGATAAGAATAGTCTGTAATCTTTAGCCGTCATTATCGCCTTTCTTCAGTCAACGCCTTTTCCGTTTCCTTCGTCTCGGCAAGTTTCTTCTTAACCGTTTCATGAATTTTGTTTAGCAGACTCAAATTTTTGTCGGCGACATAATCCTGACTCATTTCCCAGATCATAACGCCGCCCGCGTTATCGAAAGCAAATTCTGTTTTTTGAGCGATGGTCTCCAAACCGTTATAGTATACGGTCGCGCCTTTATATTCCGTTTTATCCCTTGCGGCGTTGCTCTTGTCAGCCGCAGTCAAATCCGAGTAGGAAGTCCAGTTAGGTCTCGCGTAAAACGGAACGCCAACCATAATCTTGTCCTTTGGAAGTCCGGCTTTTTTCCAAGTATTTGTACTGTCGACAGCGTAGCTGAAAGGAGAATGTCCGGCGGCCCCGTTACCGTCGTAAGCCATAACGTTAACCCAGTCTAAATAACCAAGCGCCGTTGGAGAATAGCCGGCTGTTGTGAAGCCCGCCACCGCGGAAGTAAGGATTTTTCCTTCGCCTCGTTGGTCAAGTCCCTCCCTCAAATATTTAATCAAGGTCTCATATTGGCTGCTTGTATTGGCTCTCGGATACTCCCAATCGACGTCAATTCCGTCCAGCCCGTAATCGTCCACTACTTTCAACATAGCGTTTGCCAGCGTTCTGCATTTAGCGTCCGTGTCAGTCGCTGCGGCGAAGGTAGACTCAAGGGGCGCTCCCCCATATGACCATCCGCCAATTGCAATGCAAACCTTCACATTATTTTCATGAGCTTTCTTTACCAACGCGGTCATAAAACCTCTGTCGTTTAAGGGGCGGATTTCCCCTTCCGCGGTCGGAATCGCAAAGGCGTATATCAAATGCGTTACTTGGCTGTAATCGATATTGTTCAGATACCCCGAGCCATACCAGTTTGGCGCATAACCGACGACTTTAAATTGATCCATTCCGGATCCCCGTTCCGGCGTGCAGAACAAAAGAACGGCGGTTGCAATAACGACGAAGAGTTTGCCAAAGGTAAAACCGTCTCGTCTTATCCATCTTTCTTTTCCGAAAATATTGAGCATTTGTGCGACCTTCTTAAAAAAGTTTATGACGGCGAAATCCTTCCGCGACGCGCGCAAACGGAACTTTGCCCAACCGTGAAATATAACCAACTGCCGTAATATGGTATAAACGGCGCTTGGAAAAGTCAACTTATGAGAAACTATTATTCTCCCTCCGATATCTGTTCTGTTGTTTTGTTTCCGGAAAAAAAGCTGTTTATAATGAGTAAAAATGTTACAATGTCTTATGAAAAAGGCGAGAAGAATGTCGAAGCGTTCTCTTGAAGGTTCTTCTCCCGAAAGTCTCGCTCGAGTTCCGGTAAAGACGGGCGTTTCCATCAGGGGAGAAACATATTGAAACTGCAACTGTTCTGCGGACTCATTAAAGAAAAAATGTTGTTTTTTTCATTTTTTGCCCGTGACTCCTGAAAGGAACGATCGGTCAAAAGAGAGAGAAAGCACGGCGTTCAAGGAAAATTTGTTCGGCGGCTCTTTAGAACGCTATTGAATCATGAAGATAAATGCGCACAATATAGTGCGTTGACGCTCGTGATTAAAGAAACGCTCGGCGTCTGCGTCGCCCGTTATAGTAAGATCGGAGAGCGTGGCGCGCGATATATTGGATACTCAATAGAAAATGAGGACTAAACATGAATTGCAAAGCGAAGTTTAATTACTGGGTTGACCTGCTCTTCTTGATAACGTTGCTCGTCGTCATTTTTACCGGTTTGCTCCTTTGGGGGTGGATACGGCCTCAAGGCGCGCCAGGCGGACCGGGAGCTCCCGCGGCGGCTGCGGCGCAGCAAGGCACGAATCCGACTCTAGGCGAACGCGGCGGCGACGCGGCGCGGCCAGACTCCGGTAAAGCGGCGGGCGGCGCCCCGCAAATGGGAGAAGCAAAGATTTTCTGGGGGCTTTTACGCGGAAAAGCGTTCTGGGGGATGAATAAGAAGCAATGGGAAAACGTTCATGCGTGGGTTTCCGTAGCAATGTGCGTCTTCTTTATCTGCCACCTTGTTATGCATTTCCGGTGGCTCGTTTCACCGCCTAGACGGATTTCGGCGGCGCGCCCGGAAACAGTTAAACCAAATTTGAAAGAGTAATCGCCGAGCGTCGGTCTCTGAATAACCAGACTCAGAACTCTGATTGCGTTATTCGACGGCGATTGTTGTCGCCGCGTGCGCGCCCTCTTAAAAGGATCGCGCACGTCCTCCCTAAACAGTCTAATAAAAACGGCGCGTAATCCATTCCTGTAAACGGAGCCCCTTTTTTATAAACGAGACGAGGTTCAAAAGATGGAAGAAACGAAAAAAGAAGAAGCGAGCGCTAAAAAGCGCAGTTTTTGCCGTTGCAAGAAGTTTGGGATCGCCGCGGCGGTAATCGCGGTCGCAATTTGCGCGAAGTACGGATACGAAAAGCTTTGCGATAAGCCTTTAAAAATAGCCGAAACGACGAGCCCTGACGCGAAGCCCGACTACGCGAACGGAGTCGGAATCGACTTTATTAAACGATTCAATTTGCGGCAGGAGCGCGACGTTTGGCCCGCCGAAGAAAACGGCTGGAAGGATCTTTTGCAGGCTTTTGGACCTATCTTTCTGGAGCAGCACGCTTGGCTAGAGATCCCTTGGGAGGAATTTCCCATAAAGTGCAAGGTCTGGTTCGACGGTTATTGGACGCCTCTATGCGAGAAATACGGAATCGACCCGAACGTTAAACCGGTCTTTTGGGATCGCATGGACGTTCAACAGTATCTCATAAAGAACGGAATAACCGGCGAGGAGACTCCGCCGGACATAACATTTGACGGAGGCGAGCTTTACGACTACTGGGAAAACCATGAGAAAAAGATTGGCGTCGCTTCTTGGAAAGCGGTCGAAGAGACGCTTGCCAGTTCAAGAGAGCGCCCTTGGACCGCTGAGGAATATCCCAATTTGGAGAAATGGCTTGAGGAAAACGCGGATATGTTCGACGCCGTCGCCGCCGCCGTTCGCAAGCCGAGATTTCGCTGTTGGCATTTTCCTGGAGGGGGCGCGACGAGCGACGCGGAAGCTGAACCGGGCGCGTATATCGCGACCCTTTTGCCCGAAGTTCAATCGCTGCGCTCTGTCAGCCGGCTCTGCTCGACGCGTGCAAACTACCGCGTAGGAAAAGGCGATTTTTCCGGGGCGATCGACGATATCGAGACGATGATTCTCGTCGGAAAGAGCTTGATGGAGGGGGACAATAGAACCCTTGTCGAGCGGCTCGTAGGAATCGCCGTAACCGGAATAGCCGCGGCGATCGCGCTCGACGCGAATCCAAACGCGTCGCCAAGTCCCGAAGAGCGCGCGCGTTTGGTCGCGATTTGGAAAGACGCTTTCGACGCAACCGATTATACCGAATGGGGACGCGAATGGGTACGCGACGAGATGGATAACTTTTGGACGCCCATGGCGCAGCTTTTCGTACAGTCTTTACGCAAAGGAAAGTATACGCTGACTGTATTTAGCGGCGAGTTTGAAGGCGACGTCGCCGATAACGGCGCTCATTCCCTATTTGAAAGACATCCGAGATTTTGGATCGATACGTTGAAAATCAAATCCGGCGCGAACAAGCGGCTGTTATTCCGAGGCGGATTCGACGACGCGGCGTTCATGCGCGAAATCGAGAGTCTCGACAGGGCGGCGGCGGAGGGCGATAACCAAGCGCTCGAGAGAACGTGGGAAGAATTGGAAAGATCCGGAAACTCCGAAAAGAAAACTGCGGCGGAATTCCACAAACTGATCTGCCCCTCGACGGTCGGAGTCGTCGCGGCGGCGGAGCGCATGGGCTGTTACGTTAATACGGTCGAAATCGTCAACGCGATTTTGGCATATAACGCGGAAAAAGGAACTCTGCCCCCGGCGTTTACGGTCGACGCCAACGGAAAACCGTTGCACAGCTGGCGCGTTCTGATTCTGCCCTACCTTGGCGAAGAGGAAAAAGCGCTTTACGAAAAGATCAAGCTCGACGAACCTTGGAACTCGGAATACAATAAGCCGCTCTTGACAATCGCGCCCAAAGTTTACCGCTGTCC
>CAMNJU010000077.1 GCA_946541595.1 uncultured Planctomycetales bacterium | reverse complement strand
AACGAAATCGCAAACGCGAATCACAGAAGAACGGCGCCCGTTTTCGTGTGGCGCGAACCGGTGAAAAGAACCCACGCGAGAACCCACGAGGAGATAAGGAGCGAGTCGCCGCCCGCTATTTGAGCGTGCGCAAAGACGCGCGGACAGGTCGCAAACGAGACGGCGGCGACGAGCGCGGGGAATCGGCCAAACGAGCGCGCGACGCGGTAATACGCCGCGCCGGCCGCCAAGCCGAACAGGAGAACGCCGACGAACCGAAAACCCTGCTTCTCAGAAAGAACGGCGCGAAAAGGGGCGGTCGCCGCGCGCCCGGCCGCGAGCGCGAGCGAATAGCCCGTCGGGTGCCCTTCCCGGCAGACCGTATGAGGAAATCCGACGCGCAGCGCGTCTGCCGAAAAGAGCGCGCGGCGCGAACCCAACTTGGCGAAATAATCGCGCATACGCGCTTTGTACGCCTCCGAGGCGCAGTCGAACGCGAGCGCGTCGGTCGAGCCGACGAGCCGCTCCGGACCGACGGCGAGCGCATAAAACCACGTCGAAACGCTTTCGGCGCGCAAAAAAGCGTCTCCTTCGTCCCACGTGAGGGGCGTCCGCGCGGCGGAAATAAGCGCGGCGCAAAAGACGGCCAAGCCGACCGCGGCCGCTTCCACGCGCGTCATACGGCGTTTCCCGTCAGACTCAGACTTCAATTCCACGTTCAAAGCGCGCCGCTCCGTCAGACGTTCGTGAGATCGTCCGGTCCGGCGGACGACGTCAGTTTATTGAACGCCTCGATAATTTCGGCGCGTCCGTCGGCGGAAAGCCCGTAGACACGGCAGATGCGGAACGCCTTAGGAGACGCCTTAAAGCCCGGATCCTCCGTTAGTTTCATCACGCTGCACGTCTCCGGATCGTAGAGGAAATTCCGCGTCGACGCGGCGTCGGGCCGAATCGCGTGCCGCGCGATATCGAATCGGAGCGGCAGTTCCCGCAGTCCGTCGGGCAGACGCTTGCGGAGCGCCGTTTCAAAGAACTCGGGATCGGCGAAGATCGACGCTTCCTCTTTGTCCCCTTCCCGAACGAGAACGGTCTTTTCCGCGATCATGCGCCAGCTGATACGGCGGTCGAGGAGCGCGCGCCATTTCGGCGCCGCGGCCCGCTTTTTCGGATCGTCCGAACGGTCCCACGAGCCGACGTCCGTTATGAGCGACCAATCGGTAAACCGGAGATATTCGTCGAGCGAGTCGATCGGGTTCCCGTACGGATAGAGGAGATCGGCGCTCTCTTTAAAGAGGTCGGCCAGCTCGACGTCGATCGCGCGCACCGTCCGGTGAAAGTAGACCGACTGAAAGAGCTCCGCGCGCGCGTTGAGGAACCGCTGAAGGGTCGGCGCGCCCTTTTTGTGAATCGTCAGGCCAGACGGCGAGAAGAACGAATAGTGCAGCAGGCGCTCTAAGTCGAACGGCTTAGAGCTGAAGCCGGACGCGTATGCGTCGCGAAGTACAAAATCAATATTGTCGACCGTATAGAGCCCAGAGAAAAGCGAACGCAGCATGCGCAGCCAGTACGGCTTGCGTTCGTCCGCCGCGCCCCCTTGAGGCCGCACAATAAGAAAGACGACGTCTTCCGGGTCGAGCTTCTCGCCCTGCGCAAAGACGCCGTTGGGCGAACGGCGAATCCCGGAAATAATATCGGCAAGGCGCCGACGCACAATTTCCGCGCCGAGCGTCTCGTGCGTGAGCCGCTCGCCGGACGGCGTCTTAAAGCGGTAGTTGAAATGATCGTCGAAAAAATGACCGAACGGCCCGTGCCCTACGTCGTGAAGCAGACCCGCGACGCGCAGCAGCGACTCGACGCAGTAGCGCGAGGGAACCGGCCGGCGCGAATCCTCGCTCTCGCCCTGGAGCAGATCCGGACGCGCCTGAAAGACGCGGTAGAAACCGTCCTGCCATTCGTTCCAGACCCGGCTCGCGGCGCACGCCGTGCCAAGCACGTGCTGAAACCGGGAATGTTCCGCCGTCGGATAGACGAACCACGCCGTCTGGAGCTGATGAATCTGGCGGAGCCGCTGAAGCCAGGGCGAATCGACCAGATCGCGTTCGTAGGCCGTTTCGTCGGACAGACGATCCGCGGTTGGCGACGTAATCGAGATATAACCGTGAACGGAATCCTGAACTAACGTTTCCGACTTGTAACTTTCTTCAAACATGAAGTCCCCGGCGCCGCAGATACGGCGTTTGTGTTTAAAATGCAGAATTTAGCGAATATTTAGCGATTGCAAATTCCAAAAAAAACTGATTTCTTTGTTGTAAACCGCGCAATACGACTAGAGTTTTTTCGCGAAAACAGGTATAGTTATGCGCGGAGGCGCGGCGAAAAGTCGAACCTTCGACGTCGCGGCGCCGTTTAGCAAGGCGCCTTTGCCTATATTTTTTCGAAAAGTTAGGAGTTTTCAAGTATGCGCAAGCGGAAAATGCTTCTTTTTTTGGCCCTTCTCTGCGTCTTACTGTCAGGCTCGGCCCTATTTGCGCAGCAACAGATCAAACTCGATCGTTATTTCCCTGATTCAACGCAAATTTACTTCTCCATTGCCGACGTAAAAGATCTCGCCGATCATTGGAAAGTTACCCAACTCAACGAAGTCCTCTCGGATCCGAAATTCAAGCAGTTCCGCGATTCGCTCCAGGGACAGATTGAAAACAACTGGCCGAACCGTCTCGGTTTGGATTTCGCCGATTTCTCGAAACTTCCGACCGGAGAAGTCGGGGGCGGTCTCATCGCGGCGCCGGGCCGTAAGCCGGGCTTCGCCGTCATGATGAACGTGGAAGGGAACGCGGCGCAGGTCAACGATTTCCTCGTGCGTCTCATTCGTCAGGCGACCGGCAAGCAAAACGGAGTCGCGACAAAAGAGCGCATCGCGGTCGGTCAGCAGACCGTCGAGGCGACCGTTCTCTCGTTCCCCGCCGATAAGGAACACCCGATAACGCGCACCGCATATTACGTCGCGCTCCCGCAAATTCTCATCGCGACCGATCAGAAATACCTCGCGGAGATGCTGCTCCACAAGCTCGCCGGCGACAAGCAGCAGGCGTCCCTCTCGAGCCGCCCGGAATATCAGGCCGTCTTCCAGCGCTGCGCGCAAGACGCGAAGACGCAGGCGGCGCCCCAGATCCGATTCTTCGCCAATCCGCTTGCGGCCGGCGAAGCGATCCGCGCGATCGCCGATCCGGAAGCCGCTAAGACGCGCTCGCCGTTCGACGTGCTCGCGAAACAGGGCTTCGACGGAATCAAGAGCGTCGGCGGCACGATCGATTTCGCGTCCGAAAACTGCGAAATGGTCTATCGCGTCAAGCTCTATATTCCCGACGAAAAATCGCGCGCGCTCAAGATGCTCTCCTTTACGAACGTCGACTCGCTCGCGCCGCCCGCGTGGGTCGGAGAAAACGCCACTCGCTATACCGTGTTCAACTTGAACGTGCTGGCCGCGTTCGACAGCATCGGGCCCCTCTTCGACGAATTCCTCGAAACGGAAGGCGCGTGGAAAGACGTCCTTGATTCGTTTGAGACCGACAAACTCGGCCCGCAGGTCAATCTTCGCACCGATCTGGTCGCAAACTTCGGGCGCCAGCTCTCGTCGACGAACGCGTTCGATCCCGACAATCCGAGCGACGGCGAAAAGTTCATCTTCTCGCTCAATATCCTTGAAGGAAAAGAACAGGCGGTAACTGACGCGCTCCGCAAAATGTTCGAAGCCGACCCCGACTTCAAACGCGTCGAGCTCGCCGGTTCTGAATTCTGGCAATACGCGCCCCAGCAGGGCGGCGCGGTCCGGCCCGGCTCCGCGACCCGACCCGGCGCCACTCGGCCCGGCGCGACCCGGCCCGGCGCCTCGCGCGTAACCGCCGCCGCCAACGCGGCCGCCGCGCGCAGCCACCGTCCGCCGGCAGTCGTACAGCCGTCCGGCCCGGAAGCCGAACTCATTAAGGGCGGCGTCTTCGGCGTCGCCAACGGTTATCTGTTCGTCGCCAACGACGCGCAGTATCTGCAGAAGAAGATCGTTCAGGGGCAAACCTCTTCGATTCTCAACGCGCCGCTCCATCAGCGCGCGCTCGAATTCCTCGCGCAGGAACCCGCCGCTAAGAACGGACTGTTCGTTCAGGGCTACGGCCGCAACGTCGACGGCTTCCGCGAAAACTACGAGCTCTTCCGTCAGGGCAAGACCCCGGAAGGCAAGACGCTCTCGGCTAAAATCGTCAATACGATTCTCACGCCCCCCGGAACGAAGGGCGTCCGCCAAGCGAAGTTCGACGGTTCGACCCTGCCGCCGTTCGACGAATCGTTTGTCGACAAGATCGGATTTAACTTCTTCTACGGCGTCGACGAAAAGGACGGCTACTTCTTCAAGGGCGTATGCGTCCGTCCGTAAACGGCTGTAATCGAATCTGATTCGCGCATAGAAAAACCTCGCGTTCTTTAAAGGAGCGCGAGGTTTTTTATTGCGTCTAAAAGCGGCGGAACCGACCGGCGCCGCCGCGCGTTACTCTCTTTTAGAGCGACGCCTTATAGATTTCAAGAATATCTTCCTCTTTGAGCGGCGCGTACACGAAGGGCTGATCGAGCCCGGCGGTATCCGCGACGTGCTTGGCCATCTCGCCGAGCCGCGAATCGTCGATTCCGACGTCCTTCAAACACATCGGAATACCCCACTTTTCAAAGAGCTTGTACGTCGCGTCGATCGTCTTTTCGGCGAGTTCCCGAACCGGCGTCGCGGGATCGAGCCCAAAAATTTTAACGCCGAAATTCGCAATGCGCGCTTCCGTCTTATCGCTGAGAATATGCTTCATCCAGCGCGGGGTAATAATCGCCAGCCCGACGCCGTGCGTAATATCGTAATACGCCGAGAGCGCGTGCTCGATCGCGTGCATCGGCCAGCCGGACTGCGCCTCCCCAAGCATAAAGATACGGTTGCACGCCAACGTGCAGTTGAGGAAGATTTCCGCGCGCGCGTTGTAATCTTCCGGATTGACGAGCGCGATTTCCAGATTCTTAATCAGGCTCTTAATCGACGCTTCCATCATGCCGTCGGCAAGGTCGTTCGGATCCTCGTTAAAATACTGCTCCATGACGTGGTTAATCGCGTCGGCCACGCCCGCGAGCATCTGGTTCTTCGGAACGCTGTACGTATAAGTCGGATCGATAAAGGAGACCGCCGGAAAGACCAATTCGCTGTAATAGGCGACTTTGTCGTTCGTCTCGGTGCGTGAAATAACGCTGAACGCGTCGTATTCGCTTCCCGTCGCCGCCATGGTAATAATATCGACGATCGGAATCGCGGACGTCGTCGGGACTTTACCGGTTACGACGTCCCACGGATCCCCGTCGTATCCGGCCGCGCCCGCGATCGCCTTCGCGCAGTCGAGCACGCTCCCGCCCCCGACGGCGAGGATTACGTCGATCCCATGCTCTTTGCAGATCTTAACGCCGTCGACGACGCTCGGATTGAATTTCGGATTCGGCGCGACGCCGGGTAACTCGTAGATTTCCCAGTCCGCGAGAAGAGACTTGACTTTGTCGTAAAGCCCGTTCTTCTTAATGCTGCCGCCGCCGTACGCGAGAAGAACTTTCTTCCCAAACCGCTTCATCGTTTCCGGAAGTTTGTCGACGACGCCCTGACCAAAGATAATTCTCGTCGGAGTCCAGTATTCAAAGTTTTGCATAAGGTTATCCTTTCTCAACGCTTTAAACGTCGACCGACGTTGCCGGTCGATTCAAATTGGACGCGAAAAACGCTCGCGCCGGGAAATTAGCAGAAGAGTTCCCCTTGGGGGAGCCAGACGACCGTTCCGTCGTCCGCTTCGCGGAGCTCGGCGGTTCTGCCGGCCCCGTCGATCGGTTCGGGAACGTGCCGTTTCGTTCCGTCCGGATTCTTTTTGCGCAAAAGTTCCGGCGTTAGAATTCCATAGACGATCGAGCCGTCGGCCGGCCCGCGCCGTAATTTTTTCAGCGTAACGTCGACCGTTCCGCCGCGTTTGACCGTCGACGCGTCCCCGCTCCAGAACGAATAGAGAACGTCGGCGTTCTCGACAAGCCAATCGCCGAGTCGAACGTACCCCGCGACCGGATCGAGCGCGTCTTCCGCAGGGTTCGCCAGTTCAATAATTTCGTCGCACTGCGCGAGCAGCTCGCGAAACGCCGCGCGCTGACTCAGACCGGAAGCGTCCGGCGACGTTTTGAAGTCGAGCTCGTAGCTCTCGAGCGCGCGCGGCAAGACGGCGGCGAGCCGCAGCTTGCCGTCCGACCGGCGCTTCTTTTCGTCCAGAACGATCCGCGCCATGATCGAATCGGCGCCGATCGCCAGCCCGGCGCAGACCCGAACGGGACCGTCAAACGCGTCGACGTGCCCGCGCAAAAGTTCGCGCGCGCCGCGTTCTACCGCGTCGAGCGCCGCCGGGACGATATGACGCCGGCCCGTTACGCCGATTGTAAGTTCGACGCCGTTTCGCATCGCCGTATCTCTCCGTCAGCCCTGAAGCGCCTGATTGACAATCTCCTGCGCCTCGCGCAGAATCTCGTCTAAATGCGCTTCGCTCTTGAACGATTCGCCGTAAATCTTGTACGCCATTTCCGTTCCGGACGGCCGCGCGGCGAACCAGCCGTTTTCCGTCGACACTTTAAGCCCGCCGATCTCCGCGCCGTTGCCGAGCGCCTTGGTTATTTTCGAGACGATCTTATCGCCGGCGAGCGTTTCCGATTTGACCTGTTCCGGACTCATCTTTTTGAGCGCGCTCTTAACTTCAAGCGTAGCCGGCGCTTCGATCCGTTTATAGAACGGCGCGCCAAATTTCGCCGACAGCTCCTGATAGCGGACGCCGGGGTCTTTTCCGGTTTTGGCGATCATTTCCGCGGCGAGCAGATTGAGAATCGGACCGTCCTTATCGGTCGTCCAGACCGTTCCGTCGAACCGCAGGAAGCTCGCGCCCGCGCTCTCTTCCCCGCCGAAGCAGATTTCCCCGTTAAAGAGTCCGGGAACAAACCACTTAAATCCGACCGGAACTTCGATTAGCTTGCGGCCGTGCGACGCGACGACCCGGTCGATAATCGCGCTCGACACGAGCGTCTTGCCGACGCCGAGCGTCGCCGGCCACGTCGGCCGATGCGTTATGAGATAGTCGATCGCGACGGCGAGATAATGATTCGGATTCATGAGCCCGACGCTCGGCGCGACGATTCCGTGCCTGTCGGAGTCCGGGTCGTTGGCAAACGCGACGTCGAATTTATCTTTGAGCGCGACGAGCCGCTTCATGGCCCACGGGCTGGAGCAGTCCATGCGGATCTTGCCGTCGTGGTCGATCGACATAAAGGAGAACGTCGGGTCGATTTTGTCGTTGACGACCGTAATATCGAGCCCATACTTCTCCGCGATCGGACGCCAGTATCCCGCCGCGGCGCCCCCGAGCGGATCGACGCCAATATGGACTTTCGCGTCGCGAATCGCGTCCATGTCGATTACGTTCTGGAGATCGGCGACGTAATCCTCGACGTAGTCGATCTGCCGGGTCGTGGGCGCGTCAAGCGCCTGCTCGTACGGCATATACTTAACGTCGCGGTTCCCGTTCTCCAAATAGGCGTTCGCGCGCGCTTCGATCCAGTCGGTAACGTCGAGATCGGCGCCCCCGCCGTTCGTCGGATTGTACTTGATCCCGCCGTCGGTCGGAGGATTGTGCGACGGCGTAATAATGATTCCGTCGGAATAATTGCCGCCCTTCTGCCGGTTCGCGGCCAAAATAGCGCGCGAGACCGCGGGCGTGGGCGTTACGCCGTTTTCGCGCTGTACGTTGACGGTAATTCCGTTCGCGGCGAGCGTTCCGAGCGCCGTCTTCTGGGCCGCGTCCGAAAGGGCGTGGGTGTCTTTTCCGAGCCAGAGAACCTGCGGCGCGCCTTCGGGCCGCTGATTGCGCCAGTCGACGATCGCCTGAACGATCGCTTTTATGTGCGCTTCGTTAAACGACGCGTCCATCGCCTTGCCGCGATGCCCGCCCGTCCCGAACCGTACGCGCTGTTCCGGGACCGATACGTTCGGCTGCTTCTGATAGTAGGCGCGCTCCAATTCCGCGACGTCAATAAGATCCGACGGCTGCGCGGGCATGCCGGCTCGTTCGTTAATCATGTGATGTTCCTTCTTCAGTCATATGGAGACCCCCGCGCGCCATTCGCCGCCGATTTGAAACGCCGTTTGTCGACGGGGTTATAAAAAATCTAATTAAAAACGCCGGAAACAGCCGCCCGGCCGACGGCCGGCGCGCAAGCACGCGCCGCAAGAGACGGAAACCGTCCGCGCGAAAAGAGGCGCCGATAAGAAAACAGGCGCCGCGGAACGCCGCGACGCCAATTCAGTCCTCTTCCTCTTTCTCTTTACGGAGTTTCTTCTCGTATTGAAATTTAAAATGCTTTTCGAGCTCTTCGCCCAAATCGAAGACGTCGTTGAAATCGCTCCGGGAATCCTCCGGCGACTGATCGACAAATCCCTCGTCGATAAGATTATAGACAATATTGCCAATGTCGTCTGTCGTGCGAATACCGAACTTCGCGAGCACCGGTTTCGCGAGCATGCCGTAAAGCGCGACGGCGTACGAGACGGCAAGACGGCAAAGGTCGCCCCCGGAAATATGGTCGCTCTGTTCCCCGTCGTTCTCTCCAAACGCCTCTTTCATCGAGGCCAGCCCCATTCGCTGCGCGAAATCGAGGGCGTCGTTAACGAAGATATAGGCGTCCAGCGTATAACGAGGATCTTTTTCACAAAGCTCTTTAATAACTTGGTCTTGATTCTTGTCGGCCATGTTCTGCCTCTATACCGATTAAGTAGAAGGCTTCTGATGACGCCCAGTGCTGCGCGTCGAAGGATCGAGGACGATCGTCGTGCCGGAGAGCTTCTTCGTCGTGTATTCGTACCGCGCGAAGATCATGCGCCCGGCGCTCGTCTGCAAAACGCTCGTTACGGTTACGACGACTCGCTCGGCGATATGCGCGCGGCCCTGTTCCACGACGACCATCGTTCCGTCGTCGAGATACGCGATCCCTTGGCTGATCTCTTCGCCCGACTTAACAACGTCGACTTCAAATCGCTCGCCCGGCAGGAAGATCGGCTTGAACGCGTTCGCCAAGTCGTTAAGATTGATGACCGTAACGCCCTGAAGACGCGCTACCTTATTGAGGTTGTAGTCGTTCGTAACGAGTTTCCCTTCAAGGTGCTTCGCGAGCGCGACCAGTTTCAGGTCGACCGGCTGATTCGCGGATTCCGGGAGCTCGGTGTCGTCGATCTGCAAGTCGACGCCCGGCATATTCTGAAGGCGGTTGAGGACGTCGAGCCCGCGGCGACCGCGAATACGGCGGCTCCGGTCGGAACTGTCGGCGATGTGCTGCAATTCCACGATCGCGAAACGCGGCATGAGAAGCGGCCCGTCAACGAGCTTCGTCTCCATGACGTCGGCGATGCGCCCGTCGATTACGACGCTCGTATCAAGAATGAGCGGCTTAACGCCTTTAATACTGCGCTGGAATTCAACGAACGGAATAATGAACCGGAAATCGTTGCGCGTCTGCAACAGAAAGCTGATCCCGCAGTAGCTGAAAATGAGCAGAAGCGTCGCCGTCACGCCCTGACGGAGCGTCAGACCGGAACCGGACGCCTCTCCGACGCTCTCCTCAAAGAACGGCTCGAGAGCCAAACCCATGATGTACGTCGTAATAAGCCCGATGAGAAGACCGAAATAATACGCGGAAATCCACGCTATCTTCTTCTTCGGAAACGCCATGTCCAATCCGACGACGGCGAGCGCGAGAATCAGGAGCAGAACAAAGGTCGTCAGTCCGCCCGCGCTGGAACCGATCAAGCCGCTGCGCACAATGGCGACGCCGATTCCGCTCGACGCAAGTATGAAAAAGCTGCGCAGTATGAGCAACGACACAGTAAACTCCTTTCCAATCATTCCCGCCGGTTCAGGCGCAAGGCTCGAACCTGCTCGGATAATTTACGCTGAGGGCCGGCGTCCGCCGCCCTGTCTTCATCTCGTCTTTTTCAAAGTTAACCGGCTTCAGTATATCCTATCCGCCCGTCTACGACTAGGGGTCGACGCCTTTTTTCCCGATAAAACGCGCGGCGGTAAATCTGCATAATCCGCGCTGGACGGCGTACGGTCCCGGTCCGCGAAAACGCCCCCGGTTCGCTTGCTCGCAAAAGCGCCGCGCAAAGAGCGCCGAAAAACATATCGCTCCCCCTTGTATTTCTACTTGGAAATAGGTATCATCTCAATTTGAGGGAGAGTCGGCGCGCGGCGGCTTGCCGGTTCCGCGCTCGCCCTGTTTCAGCGAAGTCTGTCACGCGTCAAGGAGCTTTTGTATTATGTCGAAACGTTATTTCACCAGCGAATCTGTCGGTATGGGCCATCCGGACAAACTGGCCGACCGTATCTCCGACAGCGTGCTGGACGCGTGTCTGGCGCAGGATCCGCGCAGCCGCGTTGCGTGCGAAACGTTGGCCGCGACGGGAGCTATTGTCCTCGCGGGCGAAATAACCACTCAGGCGCGCCTCGATTACCAGCAGATCGTGCGAGGCGCGGTCGAGCGCGTCGGATACACCGACGACGAATTCGGCGTCAACGCCAGGACGTGCGCCGTTATGGTCATGCTCGACCGACAGAGCCCCGACATTGCGCAAGGCGTCGATTCTTCGTTCGACGAACAGGACGTCGGCGCAGGCGACCAGGGACTCATGTTCGGATACGCCTGCAATCAGACGCCCGAGCTCATGCCGCTTCCCATCGCGCTCTCGCACCGCATTATGAACCGCCTGTCCGATCTGCGCTTTACCAAAGCGGTCGACTGGCTCAGGCCCGACTCCAAAACGCAGGTTACCGTAGAGTACGTCGACGGCAAGCCCGTTCGCGTCGACGCCGTCGTACTCTCGACTCAGCACGAGCCGACCGTCTCGCGCGACGAAATTGTCGACTGGGTCGTTCCAAACTGCATTCTGCCCTGTATTCCAGAAGAGCTCGTCGACGACAAGATCAAATACTACATCAACCCGACGGGCAAATTCGTGGTCGGCGGTCCCCAAGGTGACGCGGGCCTGACCGGGCGCAAAATCATCGTCGACACGTACGGCGGCTGGGCGCGGCACGGCGGCGGCGCGTTCTCCGGAAAAGACGCCACGAAGGTCGACCGCAGCGCCGCGTACATGGCGCGCTATATCGCAAAAAACGTCGTCGCGGCTGGGCTTGCCGATTCGTGCGAGGTCCAGCTCTCCTACGCGATCGGCGTTTCCGAGCCGGTCAGCGTGCTCGTCGATCTCGAAGGGACTGGCAAAGTCGACGAAGCTAAAGTTTCCGACGCCGTGCGCGAGATCTTCCCCCTCACGCCGAGAGGAATTATCGAAGCGCTCAAACTGGACCGCCCGATCTTTGAAAAAACGTCCTTCGGCGGTCATTTCGGCCGGCAGGGCGATCAGTACTCGTGGGAAAAAAATCTGGGCGTACCCTGCGAAGAAGACGCGTACTTTACTTGGGAAAAAACCGACAAGGTTGCAGAACTTTCGCGCATTCTCTAGGCCTAAAGCGAAAGCGCTCCTTGCGTAGAAATTTGCAAACGATACAAATATAGGAAAGACGTAGTCTTTCACTCGTATTTGGGGCGCAGCAGCCCTCAACTTTTAAAGATAAAGGTTTTGTCATGGAAATGAACCGTAAAGACTTTCTGAAGACCGTCGCGCTGGCCGGTTTCGCCACTACGTTTAGAGCTCTCGAACCGATCGCCGTCCTCGCGCAGCAAGCCGAACAGAAAGACGGCAAAGCCGTCGATATGGTCGCGCTGCTTGGCGGAGAGCCCGCTGAGATGTTCGAAAAGGGGATGGCCGCGCTCGGCGGGATCGAACGTTTCGTCAAGAAGGGCGACCGCGTCACCATTAAGCCGAATATCGGCTGGGACAAGACGCCGGAACTCGCCGGCAATACGAATCCCGATCTCATCGTCGCCCTGATCAAGGCGTGCAAAGACGCCGGCGCGAAAGAAATCGTCGTCTTCGACAATACGTGCGACGCGTGGCGTAAGTGCTATCAGGCGAGCGGTATTGAAGACGCCGCTAAAAAGCTCGGCGCGACCGTTCTGCCCGGCAACGAAGAAGAATACTATCGCGAAGTCAGCCTCCCGAAGGCCAAGGTCCTCAAGAAGGCGAAGATTCACCGCGCTATTCTCGACTGCGACTGCTGGTTCAACGTTCCGATTCTCAAGAATCACGGCGGAGCGCGCATGACCATCGCCATGAAGAACTATATGGGTATCGTTTGGGATCGCCGCGCGTTCCATACGGGCGGTCTCGATCAGTGCATCGCCGATATCGGAACGATTGAGAATCCGGCTTGCCTGCACATCGTCGACGCCTACCGCATCATGAAGACGAACGGTCCGCGCGGCCGCGACGAATCCGACGTCGCCGTCGCCAAGGGGCTCTTCATGTCGCCCGACTCCGTCGCCGTCGATACCGCCGCGCTCAAATTCTTCAATCAGTTCCTGGCTGAAAACAGAAAGATCCCCGTCGAGCAGGTCAAGTACCTCGAAATGGGCGAAGCGCACGGCCTTGGCGTCATGGACGCTTCCAAACTGAACGTCGAACGTATTAAGGTCTGACGTTCCCGAGAACGCTTTTCTGTTCCGTCGTAAAGCAGAATCGTCGAGGCGCGCGCGTCTCGGCGATTTCTTTATATGGTTAAGGCGCGTATACGCCGTTCCGATTACCCCTATTCACACAGCGCAAAATGAAATACAAACTATTACGCGGTTTGCGCGTTCTGCTCGCGTGCGCCATGCTCCTGGCGGTGACGTCGTTCTTCCTCGACTTCGACGGCAAGATTCCCGAATCGCTCGCGTGGCTCGAAAAGATCCAGTTCGTCGCGGCGATTCTCGCCGGAACTTGGATCGCCGCCGCCGTCGCGACCCTCGTCGCGACCCTGCTCGTCGGAAGACTCTACTGCTCCGTCGTGTGCCCGCTCGGTATTCTGCAGGCCGTCCTCTCGTGGATCGCCGGCAAGAGCCGCGCGCTCGTCTCCGGCAAGAGCGCTCCCCAGCCGGCTAAAAAAGCGAATGAAGAAGCCGCCAAGCCCGCGGTCAAACCGAAGAAGGTCAAAAAGAGCTGGAAGAACTACGTCTACCGCAAGAATCGGCCCGGCGTTCGGTTCGGGTTCCTCATTCTCGCAGTCGCCGCCGTATTCGTCGGCGCGCTCCCGCTCTTTGCGCTCCTCGATCCGTACAGTATTTTCGGTCGAATCGCCGTCAACGTATTCAAGCCGATCTACGTTTTTGTCAACAACTGCCTTTACGAGCTCTTCCAGAAATCCGATTCGAACGAGCTCAAGAGCGCGCTCTACTACGTCGACCTGCGCCCCGAGAGTATCGGCGCGCTCGTTACCGGGCTGATTTCCTTCGGCGTAATCGCGTTCTTTGCGGGCAAGTTCGGCCGGCTCTACTGCAATTTGATCTGCCCCGTCGGGACCTTTTTGGGAATCTTCTCCCGCGGCGCGCTCTTTAAGACGCGAATCGACGCGGACAAATGCGTCGGCTGCGGGCTCTGCGCCAAAGCGTGCAAAGGAGGCTGTATCGACTTCAAAAATAAGCAAGTCGACAATTCCCGCTGCGTCGTATGCTTCGACTGCTTCGGCGCGTGCCGAAAAGACGCGATCCACTTCGAGCTCGGCGGCAGGCCGAAGCTCGCGCCCAGCGAAGCCGCCAATTCCGGCGGCGGAGACGCGAAGAAGACCGCGCTCGACGACGACACGCTCCGCGAAAAAGAACGGATTCAGCGCGAGGCGCAAGGTTTCGACCGCGGCAAGCGCAACTTCATAACGCTCACGGCGTTGGCCGCGACCGCCGCCGTCGCGAAGCTCGCCGCCGGCGCCCTTCAGGACGCCGAGCCCGCCCCGGAAGCCCCGGAATCGGGCGAAACGCCAGCCGCCCCGGAAGAAAAACCGGCCGACTACGGACTCCTCCCCATTAAGCGGGAATTCACGATCTCCCCGCCCGGCTCCGAAACGCATAAGCGCATGTACGACAAGTGTATTTCGTGCCATCTGTGCGTCGCGAAATGCCCGTCCCATGTGCTCAAGCCGTCCGGATTCGAGAACGGGCTCAAAGGATTCCTGCAGCCGCGCGTCGACTTCGCGCACGGATTCTGCAACTTCGACTGCACGATGTGCGGCGACGTCTGCCCCACCGGCGCGATTCGCCCCCTGACCGTCGAGGAAAAACACCTCGTCCAGATGGGCCACGTCGTCTTTATTAAAGAGAACTGCATCGTCTACGCGCGCGACGAACATTGCGGCGCGTGCTCGGAACACTGCCCGACTCAGGCGGTTCACATGATACCTTACGGCGACGCGGGCCTGACGATCCCCGAGACAAACGTCGATCTGTGCGTCGGATGCGGAGGATGCGAATACATCTGCCCCGCAAGACCGCATCGCGCGATCTATATCGAAGGGAATCCGGAACACGTTCAGGCGACCCCGCCGCCAAAAGAAGAGACCGTCGAAGTAGAAGAAGTCGATTTCGGCTTCTGACCTGAAAACGCGTAAGCGGCGCCGCGGACGAATCCGTCCCGGCGCCGCTTTTGGCTTTATTTAACTGGCGACGTCGTTAGAATTGCGCGGTTCCTTCCTCTCCGCGCCGACCGCAAAGAACGCCTAGTCTTGAAAATATCTCTGTTCAATAACGTCTGCTCGAACGCATACGGCGGAGAAATCAGCGCGTCTGCGGCTTCGCTTTCACTTCGCGGCAAGTTCCTCTTCGAGCTCTTTCGGGAGTTTGATTCCCGTTCTATCGCCGATTAAACTCATTTTACCAGATAAAAAAAGCGCTTGACGCGCGCCGTACATAATATCCGACGGCGCAACTAAAATCAAGCGCCGCGAGGCGTGTCGCCTTTTAGGGACGGCGTCTTTATTCAACGGGGTTCTGAAAGATCGCCTCTATAATCTTTTGTCCGTCGCAATCAGGCGAAACGCAGTACTCGCGCGTCGGAGTCGTGAGCCAAAACGTTTTGTCTTCCGGAAAATCTTCTATGTCTCGGAGCGATTCGA
>CAMNJU010000076.1 GCA_946541595.1 uncultured Planctomycetales bacterium | reverse complement strand
TGAACGGAGTTAGAGAGTCGTTATGGGCGATCAGTCGGATCTTGAAAAGCTGTCGTTTGAAGACGCGTACAGTCAGTTAGAGTCAATAGTTCGCTCGTTGGATTCGGGGCGCGGCGGTCTTGAAGAGGCGCTTGACGAGTATGAAAAAGGAATGGCGCTTATCGAGATCTGTCGGCAGAAGCTCGACGCCGCGTCGCGCCGAATCGAGCGTCTTAAGGGAATAGACGAGCAGGGAAAGCCCATTACGGAAGAACTTGACGAAGACGATCTAAAATCGCTGGCCGACGTCGCCGGCAGGCATAGCGCGTCTTCGGCAAAATCTGCGTCCTCTACGGCTCGCCGTCGTCCAGCCCAGAACTTCGAACAGGGCGAAACGCTCCTTCCGAAAGAGCCGGATCCGCGTCAGGAGGGAACGAGCCGCCCGACTTCGCGTCGAAAAGAGCGAGCGAACGGGGATTTCTTCGGTTCTACGGAACCTCCTTTTTAATACCGTTTGCCTTGCTCTTCTCTCAGCCGAGCCATATAAGACGAACGTAATCAACGTTTTAGACAAGGACAGACCTTGATGACAACCGTTCGCACTCCCGACGGCGATAAGAACGGATCGCCGACCGGCGCGACGCCAATATGGGGCGTGTCGCAAATTGCTCCGGCAGACGTCATGGAACATTTGGCGGAGATTCGCGAATCCGTCGATCGCGCTTTGGACGAATACACGCGCTTTTCGTGCGATTCGCCCGCTCGCCTGACGAACGCCGTCCGCTATTCTCTTCTGTCTTCCGGAAAACGGCTTCGTCCGACGCTTGCGACGCTCGCCTGCGAACTTTGCGGCGGTAACGTCTGCGACGCGATTCCGGCGTGCGTGGCGCTTGAATCGGTTCACGTTTATTCGCTGATTCACGACGACTTGCCCGCCATGGACGACGACGATCTTCGCCGCGGCGTTCCGACGTGTCACAAACAGTTTGACGAGGCGACCGCAATTCTTGCCGGAGACGCGCTTTTAACGTTTGCTTTTGAAGCGCTTACGGCGAATATATCCGATCCTGTCACAGCGTCGCAGTGCGTCTTAATGCTTTCCCGCGCCGCAGGGCCGCAGGGAATGGTCGGCGGTCAGACGGACGACGTCGTATGGGGCGAGGTTATGAGAAACCTGCCTGGCGCGTTCGACCTTGCCGGCGAGTTATTTCGCGGTCGCGCTCGCAATATTGAGGAGGGCGCAGCGGCCTCAACAGCAGGACTCTTTGACTTTCTAACGCGAATTCACCGTCGTAAGACGGGTTCTCTCATTATCGCGTCTCTTCAGCTCGGCGGTCTGGTTGCTCACGCGTCCAAGGAGAGTCTTGCGGCTCTAGAAGAATTTGGCCGACACTTTGGTCAAGCGTTTCAAATTTCCGACGATCTTCTCGACGCGCTCGGCGACGAAGCGACGGTCGGCAAACGCGTTGGTAAGGACGAAGCGGCCGGCAAGCTGACTTACGTTTCCCTTTTGGGAATCGAGCAGACAAAACGCACGCTCGACGAGACGGTCGCAAAAGCAAAGGGCGCGCTTGAGCCCTTCGCCGAAACGTGCGGCGTTCAGTCGACGGCGTACCGAACTATTCATTTTCTAGTCGACGGGGTTGCGAGGCGCGAACGATGAGCCACGGTAAGACGGAAAATCTGAACGGATTGGCGCAAGATCAGAGCGTTCCCCCAGAACTCCTGTCGCGTTTGAATTTACCAGACGACTTAAAGGACGCGTCTTTTGAAGAACTCGAACGTTTGGCGCAGGAGATACGCGCGGCGATCTACCGTCTGTCAGAACAGCGGAGCGTGCACTTCGCGTCGAATCTCGGCGTCGTCGAACTGACGATCGCGCTGCACAGAGTCTTTGATTTTAAAAAAGACAGGCTCGTCTGGGACGTCGGTCATCAGTGTTATCCGCATAAGCTGCTTACCGGCCGATTTCCCCGGTTCGACACGCTTCGTACGCGTGGCGGTCTTGCGGGCTATCCGGATCCGGCCGAGAGCGAATACGATCTTTTTCATACGGGGCACGCTGGATGCAGCGTCGGTTCCGCGCTTGGGCTGGCGTGCGGGGACGACCTTTCTTCGCGGCTTGGCGCCGACTCGGCGTCAGGCAAGCGCGAGGCAGGTTCAGAAGCGCGTTATTCTGTCGCGGTCGTAGGGGACGGTTCCTTTTCGAGCGGGCCAATTTTCGAGGCTCTTAATCACGCCGGCGGGCTGAAACAGAAGATGCTCGTTATTTTGAACGACAATAAAATGTCGATCTGTAAGCGCGTGGGCGGATTTGGACGCTATCTCGATCATATGCGCATGGCGCCGGGGTACCTTGGCGCGAAAGTGAGAATTCGCCGATTCGTTGAGAAGATTCCTCCGGTCTATACAGGTTTATACCGTCTTCGCGACATGCTCAAAGCGGGGCTTGTTGGAGGCGCGCTCTTTGAAGATTTTGGGTTCCAGTATATCGGCCCTATCGACGGTCACGATCTCCCGAATCTTTGCAAATACCTGGAAGCGTTTAAGACGTCGCAAGGGCCCGTGCTGCTTCATGTGCTGACAGAGAAAGGGCGCGGCTTTCCCGCCGCTGAGGACGACCCGACGAAATATCACTCGTCGAGTCCGTCAAAGATTCGGAGTGGGAAGTCGAAGGCGGCCAGACGCCGTTCGAAAGAAGAGAGTATTACGGGCCGACGCATGTCCTCTGTCGTCGGCGTGCCGCGAACGACTTCCGACGCCGCCGAGCTAGAACTGAGCGCCAATTCCAAGCCGTCGGACGCTGTTCCGAAGGACGGGAAGGCGGCGTTTACTTACTGGGCGCAAAAGGCAATATATCAATCGCTTCAGAAGGATCCGCGCGTTTGCGTTATTGTCGCCGCGATGACTCAGGGGAATATGCTGGAGCAGGCGCGCGCCGATTTTCCCGATCGCTTTTTCGACGTCGGTATTTGCGAGGCGCACGCGGTAAACTTTGCCGCCGGTCTCGCGAAGGCCGGCATGCGACCGATTGTCGATATATACAGCGGTTTTTTACAGCGAGCGTACGATCATCTTTTTCAAGAGATTTCCCTCCAGAATTTGCCGGTCGTTTTCGCGCTTGATCGAGCTGGCTTAGTTGGCTCGGACGGCGCGACGCATCATGGCGTGTTCGACTTAAGTTATCTGCGGCCGTTTCCGAATATAGCCGTCGTCGCGCCGGGCGACGCGTCGGACGTCGAAGACGCGTTTGAATTCGCGCTGCGCCGCGAGAGCCCGACCGCTATTCGCTACCCGAAGGCGACAGCAAGCCGAATTGAGAGGCCGCGAGTTCCGTTTGAACTGGGCAAATCGGAGACGCTTCGGCGCGGTTCCGACGGCGCGTTTGCGGTTTGCGGGGGAGGATTGCTTCAAACGGCGCTTGAGCTTGCCGAAGAATGGGCGAATTATGGGGACGAGTCGGGCAGAAAGCTTGACGTCGGAGTAATTAACGCGCGATTCGTTAAGCCGTTTGATTCCGACGTCATATTGCAGCCTTTGCGGGAAGGAAAGCCGCTCGTCGCCGTGGAAGAGAATATGCTCAGCGGGGGATTCGGTTCTGCAGCGTTGGAGGCCGCGAACGACGAGGGACTCAATACGCGCGCGCTTGTTCGCGCTGGGGTTCCGGATCGATATATCGATCATGCGACACGAGAGGAGCAGCTCAGCGAGGTCGGGCTCGACCGCGACGGATTGGCCGCCGCGTTTCGAAAAGCGCTTGAGCGCGCCAGACGGTAACGCCGCGCGTTTTCCGATAAAAAACGCACGCCGGAAAGAGCCCGCTTTCCGGCGTGTTTCGGTACGTCGCTTTTTGCGCGTTACACGAGCGCGAGCGTATCCGACCAGCGCGTCGACTCTTCCGGCGTCATAAAGTCGCCGCCGTATTGCGCGCTGTAATATCGCTCGACTAGCTGCAGTATCTTTTCGCGGTCTTGGGGTGAAGTTACGCGGGGCCCGTCGGCGGCCGCAGTCTCCGGCGTCGCAGTCTGCGCTTTAATCTGCTCGTCTTCTAAGCGGAAACAACGTTTTACAAATTCGCGCGGGGTCTCGCCGATTTCACGCCGCGTCTTATGCTGCAGCTCCAAGCTGGCTTGGACGCGTCTGTACAGTTCGGCGGAAATCTCGTCGCGGTTTTTGAGCGCGTCGCGTTTTCGCTTTAATTCTTGAACGCCTTTAATGGAACGCTTTAACCGACCGATAATCTTTTCCAACGGCCCTAGAAGTAGGTACAGAGTCAGCGCGAGCCCCGAGATCAGGAAAAAGAATCGAACGATAACTTCCGACGTCCATTCGCCGAGCAGAAAACTCTTGACCGTTTCTACGGAAGACTTAACGATATCTTTAACGAAACTAAAGTTGTTTGTTAACTGCTTGAGCCCGGAAATAACGCTTTTCCAAAGGTTGACGATCGGGCGGTAGATGTTTTGCATCTGCCGCGCGCCGTTGAAGTTGAGAACGAAGTCGTTTCCAAGAGACTTTATATAATAGGACCAGTTATAGACGCCGAGCGCAACGGCGTTTGGACGCTCCGCGTCGCGATCGGCGGACGGGGTCGCGTCTAGGCGGAGCCACGCTCCGTCCTGAGTCCACGCCTCCGTTCTTTTGGGGATAAACGTTTCCGTTTCGTTCTGATAATTCGCTCCGGGATAAAGGTATGCGGACGGGGATTCTTTTGTCGGCAATTTTTCAGAGGGAATATACGCCTCGACCCACGAATGCGCGTCCGACTGACGCACGATCATTGAGGCTCCGTTTTCCGTCGGGTAACATGCGTATCCGACGACGACGCGCGCGGGTATTCCAATCGCGCGCAGGAGAAGGGTAAGCGCGCCTGCAAAGTATTCACAATGGCCCTCTTTGTGTTCGAGAACAAAGTCCTCAAGCGGATCGATTTCCTGATTGCGCAGCACGCCCGTTCGGTTGTATCTGTATTCGCCCAGATCGCGCAGATGTGAAACGATATTTCTTGCGCGGGAAACGAAATCGTCCTTAGGAATATTCGATTCGTCGTCCCAACGTTTTGCCGTTGCAATGAGTCCGGGAAACTTTGTTTCGTCAATTGCGAGGTATTGATCAAGGTAACAGTATACGCGCTCTTGATTTGGCGTGATTTCCATCTGGCGGCCGTCGCGAAAAGCGGTCGTTAGGAACCAGAGTTCGTTCATTGACCGGCGTTCTCTCGGGTCGACGTTCATTTGAACGCCTAAACTTTGATTGGTCCCGAGGGGAACCGACGTCTTGACAATGAAGGACGGGTAGGTCGAAAAGACGAGCAACGTGTCAAGCCGATGCAGATTGATCTGCATGCTGAGGAGTTGGGACCGTAGATCGTACTGTACCGTATCCTTGTATTTTTCAGCGAAGTCAATCAGTCCTTCTTCAATTTGCGGATCCGACCAATCGGAAACTCCCGGCCCTAACCCAATCGGCAACGCGGCGGGCGGCTGGTGGAAGACGGGCGTTTTAAAGAAGTAATCGTTATTTCGCGTTTTCACCCTTTCTGGGACGTTGTAAAAGTCCGGTCCGTTGCTCGGACTTCTAAACTGCCCAGGAGGCGGCGAATTTCCGTTTCCGCGTCGCGGTTCGCGACTTGACGGCCTTGGAATGAATTGAATTTCTTCGCTAACTTTATCCGCGTCAATAACTTTCGCGGAGACGACGGATTCCGGATCCGTAATTGACGTTTTTCTGATAGCGTCGCATAAGTCCTTTGCGTTGGAATAGATATTGCGCGTCTGAACGTCGCTCCACACTCCGTCGCTGTAGTTCGCGAGCGACAGACCTCTGAAATAAACGGGCGAGTAGACGTCGAGAGGCTGTTTCGTCTTGAGATCAAGCAAATCCTTGACGGAGACGTTCATAACGGGTTCATGTGAATCTACGGCAGGACCGAGATCGCCGAGTTCAATCGACGGTTTGAATCCGGTGCGCGTCGTTTTACCGCCCCTTGCGTTTTGCCAACTGACGGGGTCAAACTGAATTTGCCCAAATCCAATTTGATCCCACCTTGGGAAGAGACAGAAGAAAACGCCGGCAAAGAGACAGGCTCCGAGCGAGCCGACGACAAACCTCCGGAAAAATTCAAAGTTAAAGTTAATCGGCTTAATCGCGCGCCGTCTGAAGAATCTCGCTTCGTCGGTGAGAGCGGCGCTTTTTCCGTACCGATAGGCGCCGCCGCTGTCGATAACGTCGGTCGACTCTTTTTCGCAGGGCGAGTTTTTTTCTTCTGCGGTAAAGAGATCAAGCGTTTTATTTCCGGAAAAGCGATTCTTTGCGACGACGCGTTCGGCATAGAACTTTCGTTCGCCCCACATGAAGAGGAGAGCAAGGGTAATGAACGCGAACGTCGCGTAGACGGGGAGCGCGGCGACGAAGAGCGCGCTGCGCTGAAATACGCATCCGACCGCAATTTCAACGAATGAAATCGTTAATATTTGATATGATTTCCTGAGCGTCTTTCGCTGGAAAAAAAGAACGATTTGCAACGACGACAGGACGTTGGCGATAGAGAACGCCAAAAAGTCGTTGCGCGATTGGATTAGAGTCCCAAACTGAGCGCACACAACGACGATTAGCAAAACGTTCGTCCATGTGCGCGAGAGCGAAAATTTCTTTTTGTAGTCGACGAAGTAGAGCGCGCCGAGCACCGCAAAGAAGGAAATCGCGCTAATGAGCGAACCGTTAGACTTCGGCGAATCGTCGCACAACTGCAACATGAACGTCGCGAGAAGAGTCGTGCACGCAAGGACAAGCGAAATGACGAAACTCATTGCATTAGATTCCCTATGAAGTCTTTAGGACTCGATCTCTCCTGCCGCCGTTCTCACCGCCGCGTCTTACTAATGGACGTAAACTATGAACAGGGCGCAGCGGCGCGCCGATTAGGCAAACATGGCTTCGACAAATTCGTCGGGATCGAACACCGCGAAATCTGTTTCCGATTCTCCGAGCCCAACGTACTTAACGGGCAGTCCGACTTTTCTCCGAATAGCTACTGCCGCGCCCCCTTTCGCCGTTCCGTCGAGCTTCGAGAGAATAACGCCCGTACACGCGACCGCTTCGGTGAATTTCTTGGCTTGACTGAGCCCATTTTGGCCCGTCGTGGCGTCGAGAACAAGGAACGTTTCGTGCGGCGCGTCCGGAATCTGCTTGGCGACGACGCGCTTGATCTTCTCGAGCTCGTTCATGAGGTTCTTTTGCGTTTGAAGACGGCCCGCCGTATCGATGATACACAAATCCGCGTCGAGTTCAATCGCTTTAGCGACCGCTTTGTGCGCGACGCTTGCCGGATCGCTCTGAGGAGGCCCGGTTACAATTTCGACGCCGAGCCGCCCAGCCCATATTTTGAGCTGATCGACTGCCGCGGCGCGGAACGTGTCTGCAGCGCCGAGAACGAGCCGGTTGCCCGCGTCGGTCATGGCTTTGGCAAGTTTGGCAATACTGGTCGTTTTGCCGCAGCCATTGACGCCGCAAAAGAGCACGACGGTCGGTCCCGACTGAGCAAAGCGAATCGGCGGATCGTCCTGCGCCATGAGCGCTTTGAGCTTAGTCTTAACGACGTTGAGGACGTCGTCTTTTTTAACGACGCGTCCCCGAAACTGTTCGTGAATACCGTCGGCGACTTCGCGGGCGACTTCCACGCCCATATCGGTTCGCACGAGAGTTTCAAAGAGCTCGTTTATAAAATCCGCGTCGACGAGCCGTCCGTCTGATTTGAAAAGGTCGCGAACGTCGGTCTGTAAGGCTTGAACGGTTCGGTTCAATCCTTTTTTAATCTTATCCAGAAACCCCATGGTAACCTCTTGTGTCGCCGTTAGTTCTGTTGTAACGTATTTTCGCGCAGGGCGCCGTCAGTCCTGTTTGCCGATTTGATCGAGCACGCCGTTCAAAAAAACGCGCGAGTTTTTGTCGCCGAATTTCTTTCCAAGTTCGAGCGCTTCGGAAATGACAATCGCTCTCGGCGTCTTGACGTAAAGCATCTCGTATGCGGCGAGCCGCAAAATACTGCGGTCGACGGGCGTCGTATGTTTGAGGGTTCTATTGTCAAAGGCGTTGTTGAGCGCGGCGTCAATTTCGTAGCGTCGGTCGATAACGCCCAGAAAGAGGTTTCGACCGAAATTAAACGCCGCGGCGCGCTGTTCGTCGGAAGGAGCGACCTCCGCCTCTTCGCAGTATTGCGCGAAGAGCTCGTCCCACAGGGCGTCGAACGGAACGTCCGCGGGAGAAGAAGGATTAAGTTCTTCCTGATAGAGCGTTTGAAAGGCGACTGTTCGCCCGATTGTTTGCGCCTTGCTTTTCTTTTTTTTCGAGTCTGTCATTTTCGCGCCGTCAAATGGAGGCAGGGATTAAAGGCAAGGGACGGGACGCCCTTGCTTTAAAGCAGGGGGCCCGACGAAGGAAATAATTGTTGGCGCGGAAGCCGTGCCGTCAGGGGAGTTCTTCTATTTCCGGCCTCGGTTTCCGCCGTCTTTCTTATGCTTCTTATCGTAACCTGACTGTTTATGTGATTTTGATTTGTCGAACGAACGCCCTTTCTGTTCTCGGCGATCTTCGTTTCCCTTAAACTGGCTCTTGCTCGGCCGGCCTTTTCCCTCCTGACGGCCGAACGGCTCCTTCGACCCGAATTTACCGCCGTGAACGAACCAAGGCTCGCCGTCTTCATCGTCGTCGATTTCTTCGAGGGAATCAGGATCTACGTCGACCGTTTCAAAATCGCCTCGAACGTACCGGTCGCTGTTGCGCGAAAGGGATGAGAATTCTTTTTCGTCTTCTTCCGGATCGTAAAGTTCGGGCAGTTTGCCGAGCAGGTCGAGCATTTCAAGCGCGGCTTCTGCCGCCTCAGCGCCTTTATTACCGGGCTGTTCGCCCAACGTTTTGTCTTTTCCGACTTCTTCAACGCCGCTTCGCGCTTCCGCCTGTTGGACCGTGTCGCAGGTAAGCACGCCGAAAATGACGGGCAGACAGTATTCTGATCCAATTCTCGCCAATTCGGAGCTCACGGCGCTGTTGATGTACTCGTCGTGCCGCGTTTCCCCTTTAATGACGCATCCGAGGCATATTACTGCCGCATATTCTTCGTCGGCCGCGAACCGCTGCGCGAGAGTCGGCAGTTCAAACGCGCCAGGTACGCGCACTACGGTAATCTGGTCTTCTGAAACCATATACTGCCGCAATTTCGCAAGCGCGCCTTCGAGCAGGCGATCTGTAATTGTTCTGTTAAACTTGGAAACAACAATGGCGATTTTTCCAACGTCGCCGGGCGCGCAGGGGAATCCTTCGAATTCTGTCATGAGACGTCCCTTTTTCTTATGTCTAACGCCGGGAGAACGGAAAAGTTCTCTTATAAGCTCACGAAAACGCGCCGTTCTCCGGTCGGATGAATTCCAAAATGTGTAATGCCGTCGCTTTTCGGCATTGAGCTAAGTTTTAGGAGTCAAAACCGTCGAGGAGCGTTCGGTTTGTATCCGTGCTTTTAATCTTCTCGGCAAGTTCTGCGGCGGCCTGCGCCGAATCAAGATCTTCGAGGCGTTTGCGAAGCGCGTTCATCTTGGCGTATTCGCCGTCCTTCAAGTAGTTTTTGGAATCTCGCGAGAAGCTCTGCGGAATATTGATCGAGAGATCGGCGTTTGATTTGATAAGATCCTGATCGAGAATGAGTTCGCCGTTTGCGATACTTCGGAATTCGTTCAACGCCATCTGATCGAATTGATTTCCTTCTTCGACGTCTGCAACTCCAATAACGGTCAGCGAGCCCCCCCCTTCTACGGCGCGCGCGGCGCCGAAG
Organism: uncultured Planctomycetales bacterium; assembly: GCA_946541595.1. Taxonomy (GTDB): domain Bacteria; phylum Planctomycetota; class Planctomycetia; order Pirellulales; family Thermoguttaceae; genus RUG369. The sequence continues at coordinate 5,477 of CAMNJU010000076.1, read as the reverse complement.
AGCTTCTTCGGATGCTGGATCGAAATAGGATCCAACACCTCGCCGCCCATCATATTGGCGGACGCGAATTCCGCGTTCCAAGCTCGCGCCAAATGAACGAGAGAATCGACGAAAAGAACGACGTCTTGACCGTACTCAACCAGACGTTTGGCCTTTTCAAAGGTGATCTCGGCGATTTGCATATGTCTAATCGGCGCTTCGTCGACGGTCGAACCGACCACTTCGCAGCGCGTCTTTTCCAGCTCGCGTTTCGCTCTGTCCACGTCTTCCGGACGCTTGTTGAGGAGAAGCCCCAAGACGTACGCTTCCGGATTATTGTCTAGAATCGAGTTGATAAGTTCCTTGCAGAAATCTCGATTGTCTAAGCCGTTGGGCGTGATAATAAGCGCACGTTGTCCAAACGCGATGGGCGCGATTAATTCGATAGCGCGCATATTCGCGGGCCAAGCGTTTTTCTGCTCCTGTTCCGCTTCCGGATTGTCTTCGATGGGCAGATTTTCGGCGCTGTCCTCAGCTGTAAATTTAATTTGCTTCGTCGGAACCGCGACGGTGAGATTGTCAAAGAACGGTTTCGTCGCTAAGACGTTGGGATCTTCTCCGTTAATCGACTCGACGCGGAGGAGGGCGAAATAGCGTTCCTGTTCTTTTGGGGGACGAATTTGACCCGAGATCGTGAGCCCGTTGCGCAGGCCAAACCTGCGAATTTGGCTTGGGGAGATGTAGATGTCGTCGGGGCAGGAAAGGTAACTGGCGTTCAGACTGCGAAGGAATCCGAATTCATCGGGAAGAATTTCAAGCGTGCCTTCGCCGAACATGAGACCGTTTTTGAGAAGTCTCGCGCGCAAGACACGCACCACTAAATCGCGTCGGCGTTCGCCGTCGATCGTTTCGAGATTTTGCTTTCGCGCTTCCTCGACAAGTTCCTGCATCGACATATTTTCAAGTTCGACGATCTCGAGCGGCGCGCGATCGCCGTACGAAACGGCCTCGCGACGCTCTTCGTCGCCCTGCCGTCGGGCTTCCGGCGCACCTAAATTCGCGCCGTCTCTGGCTGCGGCGCCGCCAAACTTATCCAAATTGGATTTCTTGTACCGCTTCATGGCAATCTCTTCGGCGAGAGAGAGAGGCTCTCCGCGTTTGCCGAGCGCTCCGATGGTCGGTTCAAGGGATTCCCGGCGCAACCGCTTACGGCGCATATCGGGCGAATTATTGTACCCGCCGTATTCGTTTTTACGCCAACCGTTGTATCCGTAATCGTTTCTGCCGTAACCGCGCCCATAGCCGCCCGATCCGTTACGGTAGTCTTCGCTCTGGCCCTGACCGCGGTAGCCGCCCGGCCGTCCGCCGCGCTGCTGATAGTCGTTCGGCGCGCGGCGATCGTTATAGCGGTTCTGACCTCGATCAGAATATCCCTGCCGCCGCGGATCCCCCTGATAGGTCCTATTGGAACGGAATCCGTTTTCGTGGCGCGGAGAACCGTATCCGCCGTCGCGATGGTCGTCGCCGGGGGTCTGGCGGTAATCGTTTCCGTCGGTCCTGTAGCGATTCTGGCGATAGGCGTGCAGATTATTGGGGCGGTTGAAATCGCGTCCTTCGCGCTGGAAACCGTCGGGTCGAGGGCCGCGAAAGCCGTTATAATTCCGGTCGCGCGCGTAACTTTCGCTCTGACGCCGGTCGTGGTTCCGATTTCCAAATCCAGGTTCGCGATCCTGATAATCGCCTCCGTCTGCGGACCACTCGCCTTGATTCCAGACGGTTCGAACGCGGTTTCTGGCGCGCGCGTCGTAGTCTTCGTCGAGCTTTGCCGTTTCTCCGTAAGGTCGCGGGCGGCGTTCATAGAATTCGCGCGTTCGCGCGCCTTCGGTTTGCTGAGACATATATTCGGAGTCTCCGCCGGGGGCTTCGTCGGCGGCTCGGTTTACGTCGCGCCTCGGGACGCGCGAGACGTTCCAGCCGGCGTCTGGAGCCTCGGCCGCGTCGAGCTCGTCGGCAATTTTAGCCCAAGAGTCTCTTACGGCGCCTTTTGAGTCGCTTTTGCCGTCGCGCTCGTTTGCGCTAGGATACCCCTTGCCGACGGCGCCGTCCGGAACGTTAGAAAACTCGCTTGAATCCTCGTTATTGCGGTGGGACGAGGTATCTTCGGAATCGTTAAAACTCATTATGAACTCCATCGTCAAAAGTTCGACGTACAGGACTCAATAGTCCGAAAAGGTTAAAACAAACAAAAAGCAAGGAAGCGAGACGTCAACATTTCATAGGCGGGAAAAAGTTAAGACGCCGCTAACATTGTCGGGGGGAACGCCTCGCGCCTAGAGCGCACGGCGTCTGCACGCGAAAAGTACGCGCCGCATTCTTGTATCTTTAAAAACGCTTCTGTCGCGTCAATCCTAAGGGAAGTAAAAACCGTAATCGACCGAAAAGCTGAGCGATCGGCTGCGAACAAGCCTAACGTTTCCTCGATCAGAGGCGCGTCTGCCGACCGTTTGCGACCGCAAGCGCCGCTTTCATTTGCCGCGAGAGCTGCGAACCGCGTCAAGTATTTGCGCGACTTGCCGGGCCATTTGCGAATCGTCTTGATCCGCGTCCACGATAAAATCGGCCCGCGCACGCTTGACTTCGATAGGCGTCTGGCGAGCTTCACGGCGTTTAAACTCGAAATCGTTCCAACCGCGGTCTCGTGTTCGTCTCCGCCGAGTCTGCTCGGAAGCGTCTACAAAAACGAGGTAATCGACGTATCGATCCCAACCGACCTCTATGAGAAGAGGGGCGTCCAAGACGACAAATTCACGCCGATTTACGCGTTCATTTTCCAACCAAACGCGATACTTTTGGAGAATTCGCGGATGAAAAACCCCATTTAAAAAAGCCAGTTCGCGGCATCCGCGTTCGGTAGGCGCGAACACGATTTGCGCAATCGCAACTCGGTCGGCGCCGTTTTGGGAATTGACGGCGTCTGGCCAACGCTTCTCCAAAAGCGCAAGGACGTCGGGATCGTCGTAAAGAGCGCGAGCCTGCTCGTCGGCGTCGAAACGCGCCGCGCCCTGCGCGACAAATTCCGACGTTGTGAAACTTTTGCCCGAGCCGACCCCGCCAACGACGCCGAAAACGACCGTCGTTCCGCGCGGCTGACGCGCCGAAAGAAAGTTCACTTTAAAGCGTCTTTCTTAAAGAAACGTATTCGAGTCTGGTACTGACGCGCCAAAGCGCCAAAACAATTTACTTCATTATCGCCTAAAGCGCGCTAATTTCAAGCCTCTTTTTTGTAAAAACGAAAAAGCGGACTATTTTATTAGCGCCGTTTTTTCTGACTTTTGCGTTTTGTATGCTTTTAACGTTTGGGAAAAAGAGAACGCGGTCGCTTCTTGTTTCGTGTAAAGCGTATATAATAAAGGGTGAAATTGTTTGAGAAGATACGTTTTTACCCGCCGCGCGTGGTTCGTTCTTCGTTCATGCCGGACGTTTTTCCCAGTTTCAAACAAGCGTTTTTCCAACGCGGAATCAGACGTTTACGAACGTCGAATTATCATTGGAATAGAGATGGGTTTAGCGGATAGAGATTATTTTCAAGAGGATTCATACGCGAAGGAAAGACGCGTTCGTCGTCACAGATCGATAACGACGCTTATTATCATCGCGAACGTTGCGATTTTTCTTTTGGATCACAGCACGGGCGGCGCTCTGACACGATATATGTGTCTTGCCGGTTCTGTCGCGGATCAGCCGTCGCAGTGGTACCGCTGTCTTACGTACGGATTTGTGCACGACTCGTCTGGATTTATGCACATTTTCTGCAATATGCTGACGCTTTTCTTTTTCGGCCCGCCTCTTGAACGGCTTTACGGGCGGAAAGAGTTTTTGATTTTCTATCTCGGTTCGATTTTTTTCGCAGGTATTGTTTGGAACGTCCTGCATGTCGACGCACGCGCGATCGCTATCGGAGCGTCGGGCGGTATCGCCGCCGTGGTCGTGCTCTTTGCTTGCAAGTTCCCGCGAAATATTGTGCTGCTTTATGGCGTTATTCCGCTTCCTGTTTGGCTGCTCGGCGTTTTGTATATCGTTTACGACGCGTTTGGCGCGAGTCACGGCGGCGACAATATCGCGCACGACGTCCACCTTGCCGGTTCGGCGTTTGCGCTTTTCTATTTCTTTACGGGAATTCAGTTTACAAAACTGTTTTCGAAAAAGAGTTCCCAGAATAAGACAGGCGGATTCTTTGATCGGAGCGACTCTCCGAGAGACGCCGGCCCCAAACGCGTCAATATCACGGTTCGCTCTGATTTTGACCGCAAAGGGAAGGCGAAAGAGTGGGACAGAGAGTCGTTGGAGAAAGAAGTCGACCGTATCTTGCTCAAGTATAACCGTTCCGGGAAAGAGAGTCTCACGCCTGAGGAAGAGGAGACGCTGCGTTTCGCGAGTGAAGCGTTCCAGAAGTGGAAGAACTGAGCTTGCAGTCGCAGGCTTATTCAGTTAACGAACGCGCGGCCGGTTTCGTCGAACTGGCCGCGCGTTTTTATTTTCTCATTGACTTGGCTCGCGAACTGTAAATAATGAAGAGAGCGATCCCCGTTCAGAGGAGCGCTTTCGAGTTCATGTTTCATGTAAGGAGTTTGTCGAGATGCCGTCGAGCTTTTTCCGATTTGTATTTGGCGCCGCCGCTGTCTGCGCCGTTTTTCTGTCTGCGGCGCGCGTTAATGCGCAAGGGGCCGTTCCTACGGTCGATATTTCTCACGACGCGGCGCGTCAGGTCGTGATCGCGTCGGGAACGCCCGACGTTTATCAGGGGCATCCGTACCTTGTGAAGAATCCGGACGATTCAATGCTTGTCGTCTGGTGCGTTAATCACGGCGGACACGCCGGCCCGATCGCGAAGAGCGTCGACGGAGGTCTGACGTGGACGCGTCTCGATAAGAACGCGCCCGACGTGTTTCAGACTCATATCAACTGTCCGAGTATTTACCGACTGGTCGACGCGAACGGAAAAACGTGGCACTGGGTTTTTACGTCGCAGCCTTGGATGGCGCGTATTGTGAGCGGGGACGGGGGCGAGACGTGGGAAGAATTGGCGCCGCTCGGTTTTGCCAACGTCATGGCGTTCAGTTCGATTGTTCCTAAGAATCCCGGCGTTCAGGACGGAAAGTATATTGGATTCTACCACCACCGTCGAGCCGCTAATGGGAAAATACTCAATAGGGAACCGCCTGAGAAGGGGCGTTTAGAAGTCGTGATATCTGAGACAGACGACGCCGGGTTCACTTGGTCGGAACCGCGCACGGTCGGAACCGTTGAAGAGAAAGACCTTTGCGAACCCTTCGCGTTTTGGTCTCCGGATTCGAAAGAAATCTGCTGCCTTATGCGTGAGAACCGGCACAAGGGACGGAGTATGGTAATGTTCAGCGAGGATCACGGTCAGACGTGGTCGACTCCGAAGGATACGAGTTGGGAACTGACCGGCGACCGGCATATGGGAGTTTACGTCG
>CAMNJU010000075.1 GCA_946541595.1 uncultured Planctomycetales bacterium | reverse complement strand
GTTTCTTCCTGCGTTTCCGCTTCCGACGCCGTTTGGTCCGATTCTTCTCTCTCAATTTCTTTTTCAAGAGAAACATCGGTAACCGTTGGACTAGAAACCTTGTCGTTTTGTTCTTCTTCCGTCTCAAACCATTCTGTTTGGTCTTCTTTCGTTGAATCGGTCTGGTCTTGTCTGTCTTTTGACGTTATTTCCAAGGTTGTTTCTAACATGACAATTTTCTGCGAACGTTCAATTTCCTTCGCAAGTTGAACGATGCGATTTTTGACATGGTCGTCGGCAGACAGTTCTTCAGACCTGTCGCCGTCATCTTTGGGGGAGGAATCAAGTTTAGCCAGAGAAGGAGCGTCTGGCGTTTTTAAGTCTGACGCAAGAGGGGAAGGCGCTTTGCCAACGTCGCCGGAAACGCCAGACGCGCTTTCTAAACTTTCGTCTTGTTTTTCTGAGGCGTCGACAACCTCTTTCAATATGCGGGGAGGTTCTCCATTTTTGACGGAGTTAAATCCCGCCATAAGCCCGAAACTCGGGGTTATTTCTGCATGAACACGCTTATTCGAAGACTCTTCGGCGTCGACTATCGCCGCCGCCCAGAAAAGTATGAATCCTCCCACGAGAAAGTAGAGGACTGTTGCTAGAACAACGCCGATCTTCCGTCGGAGGCGGGTGTGGAGAAAAGATACCCGTTGCATTGGCAAATGGGTACGGATTTGGGGATCTTGTGTGTCGCGCGCCATTGTAGTATTCTCTACTTATTGTCTTTATTCTTTGTTACGGACGGTCGTCGCGTCCCTGTTCGGTTTGGAGAACAACCTTCCGGAAACGTGCGTTTTTGGAGGAGTTCTATTGACAACGTGCAAACAACAAAGTCTCAATGCGACCTAATGAATTAAGTCGCATAAGACATAAAATTCTCTTATCCGATATAATCGGTATAAATTAAACTTTGGTTGAGAGTTTTCCGATTAACTTGATTGCAAATTTAGAAAAAATCCAAAAAAAAGATGATTTCTGAAAAAAATCTTGAAATGGCGGGCTTCAAGAATTAAACTTTTGTTAAGCTTCGCTGTAAAGGCGTCCTTATGGGGAATGATCTCCTTGAGACGTTTATCTTAGAGTCGACACGGATAACGCGAGTGAGTTCTCCGCATGGATCTTCAGCAGCAAGGCTCGGTTAGATTTAGTTTTCGCGAAAATTTGTTAAGATAGGAGTTTTTCCATGGCAGAAGGAAAAGGCGGCGTTGCAATGTACGTACGTTTGCAGATTGCCTACGCCCTTGAATTCGCAATTTGGGGTTGCTGGTCTTACTCGCTAGGCTCTTACGGTAAAGAGCACAGCATTGCGGTTGGCGCTCTTTATGCTGCATTTGCGCTTGGGGCCTTGTTTGCCCCGGTCGTCGGTCCAATTGCCGACAAAAAATTCGCCGCTCAGAAAGTATTTGCTTTTATGCAGCTTATCTGCGGCGTTGCTTTGGGCGCTTGCTATGTCATCGCTCAAAAGGCTGCAGAGACCGGAGCTTCCGACCCCGGCGCCCTTTGGTGGGCTTTGATGTTCGTCGCTGGTTTGATGTTTATGCCGTCGATTCCGCTTTTGAACGCGATCGTCTTTAAACACATTCCGAACGATAAGAAGAGTCCTTTCGTTTTCATCTTTGGAACCCTCGGCTGGATTGCCGTTAATCTCCTCCTTGGATACATGGGTATGGAGAAAGGGCAAGCTGGCTTGGAGAAGTTTTACCTTGTAGACGCGATTTGCGCATGGGCGCTTGCCGTTTACGCGTTGACTTTACCGAACACTCCTCCTGCAGGTTCTTCCAATGGCGACCCCTTCGGTTTCAAGGCTCTTGGTTTGTTCAAACGACCCGACTTCGCCATTTTCATTATCTGCACGACGTTAGTTGGGATTTTTGGTTCGAACTATTATTTCCCCCTCTTCGGGCAATATTTCTACGGAGCCAAAGGCGTTTTCAACCAGTACTCCGAAATCATCTTCATGGCTGCTTTGGCGTTTGCCGTCGCTAAGATCGGTTTGAAGTGGACGTTGACTCTTGGTCTTGCCGCATGGGGCGTTCGTTATCTCCTCTTTGCTCAGGGGACCGACGGTTGCGCTCTCGTTGGTATTTTCTGCCATGGTCTTGCGTACGCTTTCCTTTACACCGCGGCGTACATGTATGGCGACAAAGTTGCTCCTAAGGAAATGAAAGCTTCTGTTCAGGCGCTTATTGCGTTCTTGCTTCTCGGCGTTGCTCAGACCTTATCCGGTTATGCGGCTGACGGTTTGATGAAAAAGTATGAAATTAAAACTGCTACTCCTGCCGCCGCAACGGAAACGGAAAACGCTTCTTTCATGCTGACGGTTCCTGCTTATGCGCAGGATCAAGATATCAACGAAGCCGCCGAAGCTGCGACTGACGCTGTTGCCGACGCCGCGGAAGCTGCGACTGACGCAGTTGCTGAAGCTGCCGAAGCTGCGACTGACGCAGTTGCTGAAGCTGCCGAAGCTGCGACTGACGCGGTTGCCGAAACCGCCGAAGCTGCGACAGACGTGGTTGCCGAAGCGGCTCAGGAAAAAGTTCCCTTCTGGAAGTGCATCGACCAGAAAAATGTTGCCGGTCACGATTGGAAGAAGATTTGGGGACTTCCCGGTATCTTCTGTCTCATTTTCGCCGTCATTTTCGCGCTCCTTGGCAAAGAGCCCAAGAGTCCGGACGAAGTCGATGAAAAGGCCGAGGCGTGATTCTCTTTTGCTGAAACGTTAAAACTAGATTGATACGTTTCTTTGGGCGTCTTTTTGACTTTGCGTTGGAAAGGCGCCCTTTTGCCTTTGTAATAATTGTGAAGCATATTTGCTTGACTCATAGATCAAACGATAAATGAACTTTTCTATTGCTTTTTGACTGGCGTTCGACAGTTTAACGGTTATTCCTGTTGTACAGGGTTCGCCGGTTTTATTAAGGACCTTTTCCTGACTTGCCGAAAATGAGCGAGGGTTCTGTATGTTTATACTTTGGAGACGTGGTTAGTTTCCAAAAGGAGCAAGCGATGAAAAGACGGAATGGTATGGCGAAAAGCAGCGCTTTGTTATCGACTTTTGTCGGTTTATGCGTGTCGTTTGGCTGCGTCAACGTTTGGGCCCAGACAGCTTCTGAGACGGACGTGGCTCAGAGTATGGGCGTCGGTCTGCAAAGCCGCTTTGCTTCCGGAGCGAAGCCGATTGAGCTTACTCGCACGGAGATTGTTCCCGGCACGCCGATGACGGTCAACTCGACCATGAACAATATTATGTCGTCTAACAGAGGGAACTCGTTTGGCGGTATTTTGGCGCGATACGATACGACCAATTTCGGCAAGTTTTTTGGTTCTGGAACGTTGGCTCCGCATACAAACAGTTCTCGAGTTGACGCTCTTGAGAATCTCACACAGACTGACGCTGGTATTGAGAACGTTGAGACTGAACGCATGTATCCTCCTCGACTTTGGATCGACTTCAATCTTTTGCCGACACGTTCTCTTTCAAGCCCGGACGTTCGTACAGGATTGGGTTCGCAGATAACGAACGTGCTTGCCCGATTTGACATTGATCCTTCCGTGGAAAATGTTGACTTTAGAACTGAAGGTTCGACCGTTTATCTTGTGGGTAAAGTTAAGTATGCGCGAGAAGTGGAATTACTCAAGAATGTAATTTCTCTTCAGGGGGGCGTTAATAAGGTGGTGAGCGAATTAGAAGTTCTGAATCCGGAAGTGAGAGACGTTAATATTTATGGACTTCCGTCAAAGTCGAATTGAACTTGTCGAGAGTTAAAAATAAAAAAGACGCGCCTTCTTTCCGGAGACGCGTCTTTTTTGTTATGAGACGGCGATATTGGTTCTTTAGTAATCATCCTTGGTATAGACTTCCGTCTTCGGAGCGTCAGAATCAGGTTGAAAGTCGTCTAACAAGTCTATTTCGCTAGGGCGCAGATTATCCATATCGACGATCTGTTGATCATGAGCGGGACTGAATCCCTCCGGAGCCGACGAAGACTTCGACGACTGCGATTTTGAAGGCAAACGAGACGGCTCGGATTTACCTCCCGTCTTGGATTTATGGAGCGATTTATCCTGTTCTTTAATTGCTTCGGAACCGATACGTTCGGCAGTTGAACTGAAATGTTCGGTCATTGACCGCTGAAATTCTGAACCTTCTTTGTAAGGGTCGCTAAAATTAAGATCACGGGAAATTTTGCCGCTGTCTCTCAGAGACGAAACGCCGTCCAGTTTTGAGTCGCGTTCCTCATAGTAATCTTCCAGCCGACGTCTTTTTAGATCTCGGTAATATTCTGACTTTTTCTGATTCTCTTCTATTGCTCGTTTGAGCGCCTCGTCGTGACGCGCTTGCGCTTGTTCGAGATAAGACGCGCTTCGAACCGAAGAGATATCGTTAATGTTTTCAAATTGAGTTGAGTTTAGATCGATTGTTTTACTCAGTCGCGTGTCGCCGGCCGCTTCTTCGGCTTCGCGGCGCTCTTTATTGCGCGCCGAGTATTTTGCCTGAAGTTCCGCAATTGGATCCTCGACGTCTTCGCCAAGACGTTTATTTGCCCAACGTTTTGCGGCGTCTGCAATTTTTGAGTCTTTGCCTTTCCTTAACGGAGTCGTCCCCATCGCGGTTGTGCGAATCTCTTTAGAGAGGGTGACTTGACCCGTTTGCGCGTCCTTAAACACAGAAAGAATAGTTATCTCTTCTTCCGGTTGGTCGTATTCTCCAAGATCCAGATAAACGTGATAGGAATATCCGGTTTCTTTGTCGTACTTACGGTGACTTTCATTGAGTTCTTTTGATGTAAGAACCATTCTCGCGTCAGGTTGTCTCAGCGAGACGCCTTCTTCAACGCTGTAATAGACGTTGACTGTTAAGTCGCCGTCAACCATGATCGAACGCGTGTAATTATTCTTTTTAAAGAAGCGAATGACGCCGCCTTTGCCACGGCGCAGGGGAAGATCAGGATCGTTCGGTTTAAATGGAAAGTCGCTCCAGTAGTCCTCAAAAGCCTCGACCTTTTCCGGCGTATACTCTCCAAAAATGAGGTATTTTCGTGGGCCCGCATTAGAGCATCCGAGCGCCATAACGGTGGAAACCGCAAGGAAGAGCAATAGTAAACCGTGTTTTTTCATAACTCAACTCAATAATTATTCGCTGACAAGGCCAATAGAATATAAGGCTTTGTCAGCGATAAGCGCTTTTTAGACTAAAACGCAGAACCGTTCGCCGCTTTTAATCGTCTCGAAAGCGGCGTGCCGTTTCGATATTTCAGTCTGCGAGCTCAGGTTTAAACCAATGGAACAACCTGAAGCCCGAGTTTTCGGTCATGTTTGAGAGAGGTTTAGCGTTCGGCCTCTGTAAAACGTCTTGTCCCCGAATGGATGCGCTTTCAATTGCGTCGTAACGTTCGGCGCTTCCCCGTCTAGACGAGCGAACGTCAGAAAGATCGTCCGAATCTTTTTTTCTTTCAGACTCGTAAGCAGACTTGCTTTCTGAACCTGTTGAACGCGCGGATTCGGTTTTTTGCGAAGACTTTTCACGTTTTTCCGAACTCGACGCGCGAGCCGTTCCGCCCCCGTTCGAAGAGGTTCTCATCGCGACACGCGTTGCTCGTTCGTCTTTTGGACGGTCTTTTGACGTTAAATCGTTGTTAAGTAAGATAACGTCGTCATTAAGATTGAAGTCCTCGACAGAGGGGTCCGTCGCTTTTGAAGGCGCGTTCAAGGGATTCGTATTTGTGGGGCTTTCTGGACTTGTCGCGTTGTTTTGAAGAGCCCTGGGCGCGTTTCGGGACGAGGAAGGAGCCGTCGCTCCGCTTCTTGAGTTTCGCGAATAGGGCGCTAATTGTTCAACAGGCGCGTCTTTGCGAGGCGCATAATCCCGTTCGGGCGTATATCCGGGAAGATTTTCCAAATCGTCCATTTTGTCTGGATGAATAATTTGATCCCAAATTCGTTTGGTATCTCTGTCCTCGCACCCGGTATTGGTCCTCGGATCATAAAGCCCCATGTTGCCATGAATCGCCATAGCTTCGTCCAGATTGACGGTCGTCCGATTCATTTCAACGCGTAACGCCTCTTTGTAGTCGTCTGTTGTACGCATAATGCGCGGCGTCATGACGATGAGTAATTCTTTACGAGTTTCGACTTCCTGGTCGTAGCGGAAAAGCCAGCCCAAAACCGGCACGTCCGAAAGATACGGAACGCCGCGGCTGATCTTTTCTTTGGACGAGGTCATTAATCCGCCGAGCATGACTGTTTCACCGTCGCGCGCGCTGATTGCAGTCATCGCTTGAATCGTATCGATCGACTTCGATTTGATAACTTCGCCGTCTTGCGAATAGATCGGAGTCGCGTCTGAATCGTTTCCAAGACTGGACTTTTCGGCCCCAATTTCCATAACGACCTTTCCGTCTTGTGTAACGCGGGGCGTTACGAGCAGAATTAGCCCGACAGGCGTGTCAGTTGTGTTCATCTGAACGCCGTAATTGGTGGTCGTCGTGCCGTTAATACGAGGAACGCGCTGGCCGACAAGGATGAACGCCTGTTGGTTGTCCATTGCGGTTACTTGCGGCCTACTCAGTACCTGAAGCCGATTTTTTTCGCGAAGCGCGCGTAAAGTAAGCGCGACTGATCTGCTGCTTGCGGATACGACAAACCCCCCGTAACCAAGAGAAGAGTTGCTCGTTCCCATGGCAAAGTTGTTGAGCACCTGCCCCGCAATATCTTTGACGTCGCTTACGACCGGATCAATGTTTTGTCCGGGACCGCCGCCGCCGATAATGTCGAACCCCGGTTTACCCGTCGTTCCGCTGGAAGTCGTTGTAACCAGGCTTCGATCGAACGAGACAGCGTCTTGAAGGCCCGCTTCAATGCCGAACTCTTCCTGATTGGAGAGGGTTACCTCTGCAATCAAGACTTGAATAACGACTTGCGGAGGATCGCGGTCGAACGTCTTAATCATTTCAAGAATGCTGTCCATTTCATTGGGCGAAGCGCTCACAATAATGGAGTTGGAAATCGATTCCGGAATGACAATGACTTGCGATTCATAGAGCTGATAATTTGACAAGACCTCCGACGTCGTTTCGAGCGTTTGTTTTTGAGTGAGGTAGTCGTCAATAGCCTGAGCGACGACCAGCGCTTGGATATTACGCAACTGAACGACGACTTCTTCACGGTTGCTTGTGTCTTTAACGTCAAGAGCGACGATAAGCGCGTCTACAATAGCGAGCTCCTTCGGCGCCGCGGCGGCAATAATGACGTTGGTGCGCGAGTCGATCGCGAAGCGAACGGGAACGAAAGATTCTTCGCCTTCCGCCTGCGGTAAAGTCGGCGTAGACAGGTTATTATCGGACGTCGCAAGTATCGATTGGATCGTTTGCGCGATCTGGCCCGCGTCGCCGTTGCGAACTTGGAAGAAACGAATTTGCGCTTTTTTAGGCGCTACGTCGAGCAGCTCGATGAGTCGTTCCATGAATTCCATGCAGTCTTCGGGCGCGTTGACAATCAACTGGTTATGATAAACGTCGGCGACGACGTCAACGTCCATCATGATGCCGGACTCGACAAGTTTGCGGCCAGAGTCGTCGACGGAGAGCAGCTCAAGAACCGGGAATTTTGCCGCGCTCGTTTCGAGCGTGCCCTGTTTGGCTGGTAGGATCGCGTTCATGATCGTCGTTCTGATATTTTCCGCAAGGGAGTTTTTCAGAGGAAAAACGCGGGTTGTCAGTTTAGTTGTCGCCTTATTGACGTCAAGTTCCAACAGAAGCGATTGTATTTCCTCCCAATCGTTCGGCGCCGCTTGAATAATAAGCGAATTGGTTCTGACGTCGGCAAAAGCGCGAATGCGAGGCGCAAGGCCGCCTGTTCCAGTCGTCTGCGGCGTAACAAACGTTTCTGTAAGAAGGGAAGCTATTTCGTCGACAGACGCGTAGTTGAGATGAACGACTCGAATCGTGCCGGTTCCTTCTTTGATAGGCTGATCGAAGAGTTCAATAAGATCTTTCATGTCTTTGAACGCTTGTCCCCAACCTGCGACAAGAAGGGCGTTCGGATTCTGAAGAGCGTAGAATACGACGCGACCTTGTTTTGTCGTAAACATTTCTTCGTACAGCGTCGTTAACACGCCATGGAGCATAGCGCAATCAACGTGCTCCAAATAATAAATTTCCGTTTTGACGTCGGCGATTTTTGCGAGTTCCTCGATCTGCTCGATCATTTGCTTAATTCGCTCGAATTCAGCTTCCGTCGCATTGTCAACGATAATAACGTCAATATCTTGTAAAACGGTCGGCGTAAAGTCTTGGACAACCCCAACTCCGTGTGGAGTACGGTCAAAGTCCGGATCAAGGGGACCGTCTTGGACGAGCGACGAGTTTCCCTCGTCCTGATATGCAACTTGGCGAACGCCGTAAGACGTTTCGTACCCGTTAGCCTGAAGAATCGTGTCGGCGGCTTGGAACGCCGCTTGAAGCGCCTGCGCAGGCGTCGTGGACGCATTGCTTACTTTTGCCAGCAATGATTGATCGTCAGTTGCAGGAAGCGAGGAAAAATAGCTTGCGTAACGATCGGAGATCGGTTTCGTTCTGTCATACAATCTTTTCAGCTCGCCTTCACAGTTGAATTGACGGGCAATGCGGTCTAGTGTGTAGCGTGAACTGAAAGCGCCGACTTTTCGTGTATTCTGGGGTGAATCGTATTCGAAAATTTGACGTATCTTATAAGAGTCGCCGTTACGGATCGGGATGAATCGGCGCACGTTTCCGTTACGAAGCGGCGGTTGATCCATGGCGCGCAGAAGCGCGAGCATCTGCGTGCACAGAACGGCGTCTCCTTGGAGCGCAATTTGATTGTGCAACGCGTCAATTGCGACGTCGCACGTTCTAAAATCAACGTCGTTCGGACGTTGTCGTTTGACGAATCGGTATGTGGCGATCTGCCGCATGCTGTACGGGGCGTCAGGACTTGTTTCACGTCGCTGAAGACGTTCGCCAAAAAGCTGGAGAAGGGCGTCTTGAAGCTCTTCCGCTTTGCGGTACTGCGGCTGATAGACGTCGTCAATTTCACTTGCCCGCACTTGATCGGCAAACGGACCGGAGACATTACTCGTCTGATTGCCGGCAAACGTTTGTCGCGCGATACGTTGAGCGGCGGTTTCGTCTCGTTCAGCTCCGTCTATTCTTTCGACCGTTCCCGCCGCAATTCGCATGTCGGAAGCGTCTTCGGAGGTCTTATCAGGATATACTTGGAATTGAGCTAGATAACGCTCAACTTCACGCTGCGTCTTTTTAGTCGTGTGAACGATAATTGTTCCAAGATCTCGATCGACGGTAAACGCTACCGAGGGATTCGACGCAAACTGACGCTGGAAACGAAGCCCCACTTGATCGCATGCGCTGGGCAGGCACCGGTAAGAGACAACGTCGAGTTTGGAGTCGTCGTCAGTCGCCGCCTCTTGAATTTCCGGCGACTGTCCCCACACCTTATGGGCCGTTTGACGTTTAGGTTCCCGCTCGACGGAATCTTTACCTGTTATTTCATCGCCTGCGCCAAAAGTAACAGCATAATCGGAACGTTCCGGCATAAGAGCCCCTTCCGGTTCGTAGGCGACTTTGACGACTCTGTTCCGAGAAGGATCGTAATAATTGGGCGAACCGTTGGCTCGTTCTGCTAACGCCTGAGCTGCGTTGGTATGTCCTCGCAAATCCGGTCTCGGCGAAACCCCGGCGACGCTCACGTATTCTCGTGCGTTCAGAAACGCTTCATACATGGGTTCGCTGAAATCGTTGAGAAACTTTTCAGAGAGTTCTATTGATTTAGCAGGCCCGTAAACGGTAAGCGTATTGTCTTTGTCATCGTAACGCCAAGACGTTTGCGACTGGAGCGTTTTGGGAAGGAAACTCAGCACAAAGGTTCCGACCAGCGCCGCGTCTTTATCGGTAGGAACACGGAAGGTTTTTTGGAGGCAACGTCCATTTTGCGCAGGTTCTCCGTAATCGGAATATGAAAGCTTGCGAGAGACGGCGGTCTGACTCGTATGTGCAGAAGCTTCTGAAGCTTCAGATTCGTCGGCTGCATAAACGCTCGAATTTACTGATTCGCTCTGTTCTGCATTGTTTGGAGAATACGCGTAAGAGCCGTTTTTCGATTGCGTTTGACCTTCTGTCAGATCGTTCCGTTCCGCTCCCTGCGAGGCGTTGCACAGGGTGAAAAAGGAAATAAGCACAACAGTTATGGCTGCTAACAACGTTCGGGACGACGCCAGATGGGAACGTCGTTGAACGTTGGAACACAGGTTCCGACGAATACTGAAAGTCATTTGCGTCTTGTGATTCAATAACATAACCGTACTCTTGTATTATTAACGTTACGGGCGATTCGATCCCATGAGTTTCGCAACTCGCGGCGTGTACGAGCAAAACGAACGTCGAAAACAAACGCCTGATAATCCCATTCAGGCGTCAAAGCTTTGCAAACGCGCGAAATACACGTTTGCGCATAACAAACGAGCGCCTTCTACGGATGATAACTCGGGAATAGTACCGAAATTCAGCAAGCCGTTCAAGAGCAGTTTGACGCAGAGATTCTTTTTTGCACTTGCTCTTCATCGTCGCTCAGAGACGGCTTTTTTTTCGTGTTTTTTCGCATTATCCAAGAGAAAATGAAAACGCCGCGCTATGGATTAGCGCGGCGTCTGAGTCGAATGCAACAAAGAAGCAAGCTGTTATTTTTCGCCCCGGCCTATTGTTACGAGGCTGAGGTCTGGATCGTTGACGGATAACTCAATCTTTCCGATTCCGGAAAGAAACGAGACCGTAGCAATGCGATCAAAAGAAGGCCCCATGAGTTTCTTAACGACTCCAACTCCGTATTTTCGGTGTCGAACAAACGAATTGATTCGAATTGCTTGCAATTGACGTTCGCTTTGACTGCTTCCGTCGTTATTTTGTCGGGCAATATCGGAACCGGTAGAAACGGCTCTTGGGTTGATTTTTCGCTTTGTTTTTTTCTCTTCTCGCTTCTCCGGTTCCGGTAAGTTTCCGATACTTGCCCCCGATCTAAATCTTTCGCTATAGTTTGTATCTTCCTCAGGAACCGAATCAAAACCGCCGCTGAAGACAGGTTCTTCGTCGACCGGTTCGTCAATACCGTCGAATTCGTCGAATTGTCTGCTGGCGAGGTATTCTGCGTCCTGTTTTTTAGGCGGATCGTCGACGTCTGCGAAGTCGGGCTTTTGTCTGAACGAATGATCCCGCTGGAACGAAGGTTTGCCGGCGGAAGTAATTCCGCGCCCGTAAGTATGGAAGTCTTCTTCCAGAGATTTGCTGTTGATTCCTTCTTCCCAAAGGGACTGTCGTTGCGATATTCCTTCTTTGCGTTCAAGTAGACGCGGCAAGACGATTTTGGATTTGGGATCTTCCGCGCGGGCGTCGCGAATTGCGTTAAACCATTCGTCGACGGATTCGTACATATCGACTCCGTCACGCGGAAATTCGAAGAGAAAACGACTTGACGTTGAGGGCGAAAAACTGCCGCGGAATTCTCGGAATCTAGTGCGAGTCATTCTCAATTCCTCTTCCGCGCGCGTTAAGCCGACAAATAACAGTCTTCTTTCCTCTTCCAACTGGCTTTTATCGTTTCGGGAACGTTCATGCGGAACAACTCCGTCTTCAAGCGCGATTAAATAAACGACGGGGAATTCGAGTCCTTTTGCGGCGTGGAGCGTCATAAGAGACACTCGATCGTCGTTTGAACTCCATGAATCTACATCGTTTACCAACGCAATCTGTTCTAAGAACCGCCCAAGTCGATCTGAATTCTGTTTTTGCTCTGGAAACAGGGTAACTTGCGATTTCTCTTGCTCAATCTGTTCAAAGTCGGAATCAAACTCGCGAACCTCCGACAGCAATTCCTGAATATTCGCAAGACGCTGTTCGTCCTCTTCTGTTTTTATGGAGTTTCGTAAGTAATCGACATATTTAATTTCGTCAAGCAGAATACTTAAAACGACTTCCAGATCATCGTCGTCGGCAACCGCTTTATGTAATTTATCGATTAACGCGACAAATTTTGCCAACGCTTTCTTTACCTTTGTCGAGAGACCGAAAATGGTTCCTGCGTTGCGCGCAGCTTCAAAAAGGGTCGTGTTGTTTTCTTCCGCATAGACTTCCAGACGCGCTAATGAAACGCTTCCCACGCCTCGCGCCGGTAGATTTACAACCCGTTTGAACGAAATAACGTCGCTTGGATTGTAAACCAGCTGCATGTATGAACAAATATCTTTGACTTCTTTGCGGTTAAAGAATTCAAGGCCTCGAACTAATTGAAAAGGAACCCCATAACGTCTAAGCGCATATTCCAAGTTTCGCGACAGCGCGTTAATCCGATAAAAGATAGCGTAGTCTCGGGGACGCCGTTTTCCAGCCGCGATTTCGCTGGCGATCTCAGCTGCAATAACTTCCGCTTCTTCCTGTTGATCAAGGCACTGTACGACGCGAGGAAGAATACCCTCCTTGTTTTCCGTATAGAGGCTTTTTTCCTTTCGATAAACGTTGTGCCGAATTAAACTGTCGGCTACACGAAGAACGCTTTTATCGCTTCGGTAATTCTGTTCCAAACGAACGACTTTAGCGTTTTCAAAGTCTTGTTCAAAATTTAAAATGTTCTGAATGTTCGCTCCGCGCCAACCGTAAATAGACTGATCAGGATCTCCTGTCGCGGCGAGATTTGGATAATCGATCGACAGCGCTCTGGCGATTGCGTATTGGACGAGGTTGGTGTCTTGATACTCGTCGACAAGAATATATCTGAAACGATAGTCTAGGTTTGCGCGAATCTCTGGATTGTCTTTTAAAAGGACGGCTACATGAAAAAGGAGATCGTCGAAATCAACCGCGTTCGCTTTTCGCAGCGCGTCCTGATAAGCTGGATAGACGTCCTCTACTACTTTTCCGAGGAGACTCCCCTCTTTCGCGCAATAATCTTCTGCTGAAACGAGCGAATTTTTGGCCCAGCTAATTGCAGAGGCTATTTTGGGAACGTCTACTCCGTTAGGGAGTGAACTTTTGGGCGTTACACTTTCCAGAAGTTTCTTACTCTGATCAGCGTCGTAGATAGCGTAGTTCTCGTGAAGCCCAACGTAAGATGCGTAGTACCGTAATAAGTATGCGCAAAATCTATGAAATGTGCCAATCCAGACGCGATTACCCGGAGACAAAGAAGCTAATCGCGTCTTCATCTCGTCTGCTGCTTTGTTTGTAAAGGTTAGAGCCGCAATTTGGGAGTCGCGTACGCCAGTGTGTAAAAGCCATGCAACGCGATGTGTAACGACTCGCGTTTTTCCGCTTCCCGGTCCGGCAAGAACGAGTAACGGACCGTCTTTATAAGTAACGGCTTCGCGCTGCGCCTCGTTAAGACCGACCAAAAGACGCTCGCCAGAGTCGTCGAATGAATTGGGGTCTGGGTAGCTGTAATCGTTCGTGCTGGTTATTGACATAAAAATCTGTAACAATTAAAGGTCGCGAGAACAACGGCTATTAATACCCTGTCTCTAAAAACAATACGCCGGAAGGAATAACCCCATCCGGCGTAGTTCGGCGTGACGACACGCAAAAAACGGCGCTGCAGTCGAGCTTCTATATTATTGGAAGACGCCGCCAAAAGGCGCAAACGGGAGACCGAACGAGGGCGAAGTGGGTCTGCCCGCATAGGGACGTATTGCATTGGGGGCTTGCGAAGCCGTCGCGGGGGCGGTTCCGGGGCGCACAAAACCGGAAGGAACTTCGCTTACAGGATTCCCAGATACAGCTATGCTGCTTTCTGCGACAGGAGGATTTCCTGAAACAACGACTTTTGACTCTTCTGAATTCGTTGCAAAATAATCCGCGACAGGGAGTTCAATCTCTTTAATCCCTCGGATTGCAAAATTTCCGGAAGAAATCTGCGCCGTCAGATATAGAACCCGTCCGTCGACTGTTTCAATTTTAACGCGGGTTAAGGTCGACTCAGCCTGTAATTTCGAAGGATCGAAGGTAATCGGAATGACACAAACTCGAGCAGGTCTTATTGCTTTTTGCGAAAGATTGCACTCAATCGCCTTAGATTCGCATTCAACTGTTTTAAGGACGAATTCTTTCGACGCAGTGACGACAATATTCTTCGTGATCTTATCGCCGTTTTTGGAAGTTGAAAACGTCAATGTCGATGGGGAAACGCTCAATTGCGCTCGCACGGAACCGGAAACATTGAGAGTAACAGGAGAAGAACTATACATCCCGTTAGACCACAGGCGAACAACGGCGTTTATATAGCCGGCTGGAGCCGATTCTTTAATTGAAACGACAAGAGGGGTTTGTGTTCCACCGCCAGAACGGACCGGCTGACCTATTTGAACCTCTACATGAGGATTGGCACATTCCGCCCGCACTACCGTTTCGTTAGACGGGTAAAACACGGTCGCTCTTTGCGAACGATTAGCCTGAGCAGAATTTGAGTCGTCGCTCACCGACTTAATTTCGTCGACGAGAAAATTTAGTTTGTTTGGTTCCACTCGGACATTCTCGAGGACAACTCCCACAACGTTAAGCGGAACTTCAAAGGTTCGGCCCGATTGTTCAAAGGTTACCGTAACGGTAGCGTGACGCGAACCCGTGAACCGCACCGCGTCGATTTCAGCGACGACTTCGCCTTTTTCTCCCGATTTGAAAACTCTCTTGGTGGGAATGTAAACTTGGGTGCATTGGCACGACGTTCGAACCGCAACCAAGCGGAGATCGCTTTGGGAGTTATTCGTAAAGATGAACGAATGCCGAGGTTTTGTATAGCGGGGAATACCCTTGAAGTCGTAACTTGTTTCTGAGAAAAGTTGCGGGGAAGACATATACTGAGCTTCCGCGCGTTCGTTAAACGACACAAACGTCAAAACAAACGTAACTATCGATAGGAGAATGGTCAAGCGGCGCATTGCAACCTCGCAACATAACGCCAGTTCATTCGATCACGGCGACTCGACTCGTCCAAAACGAAACAATCGAACGTTTGCATGCGTCGAAGGGGCGCGTCGCTATAATCTGCCAAAGACGGCAGGAACGACGAACGTTTGGCGTTATTCCCGAACGGATTGAACGTTCCAACTCGTACCGACCGTTCTAGGGAAGGGTGACGACTTCTTCAACGGCCCCGTCGTCTGTCGACGGCGGAAACGGCAACTTGCTGTTCGCAGTAAACTGCGGGTACGGTTCGTTAGCTGATAACGGTACGATGGATTGGAAAAAACAATTGTTATGGATTATAAGTGTAAAGCGGCGTTTTACAATAGCTATTTTTAACTATTGGGACGATTTTAACTATCTTAACAAGGGTCTCTCTCTAACCCGGTTAAACGCCTCGGCCTGATTCATTTCGGCAAAACATGCCCGAAACAGACTGATTATGCCTGTTAAAATAGGAACGAAAACGCGACTTCCCCACCGGAGTCCACAGGACCTTTGAGATTTTTACTCCCTATTGACAAGATAGGTAAATAAAAAAGTCTCCTCCAAGAGTCCCGATCCCATAATAATCATCGAAAAAATCAAAGTAAAGACCAAAAATTTAAAAAATGTAATAATTGGTTTAATTTCACTCTTCTGACAAATTCGCTTTTCTGACGTCCTCCTTTCGGCCAATGAAATTGCTTTTCGGCAGTTTGATATTTTTAGTTCGAATTAGAAACATTGCTCTTTGAAAGTTTCCCTG
>CAMNJU010000074.1 GCA_946541595.1 uncultured Planctomycetales bacterium | reverse complement strand
AGGAACAGGCACAGCAAGACCATGAACAGAAACAGAAGGGCTTTTAAACTAGCGATAAACATATCTTTAAATCCTAGGCGCCGACGTTGGCCGGAACGTTCCCTATCCTCAGTCGCGCGATGAATTCTAATTACGGGACGTCAAATCAACGCTCCGCTCGACAACGCGAAACCTTGACGTCAACAAACTTGTTCTATCGGTCCAAAGTCAGGGAAAGGCGGCCCCGTCCCCAACTTTTTATCGGCGTGCGCGCCAAACAAGACGCGCACGGCAGACAACGCAACGTCGAACGGAGTAAACGTCAACGAACGTTGTTGATGATTTCCATGAAGGCGTCGACTTTAAGGGAAGCTCCGCCAACAAGCGCGCCGTCAACGTCGGGCTTGCTGAGAATTTCCTTAGCGTTTCCGCCCTTAACGCTTCCGCCGTACTGGATACGAACGACGTCGGCAACGTCTTTGCCATAACGTTCGGTAAGCCACGAGCGAACGTCGGCGTGTACTTCCTGTGCCTGATCGGGGGTAGCAACCTTGCCAGTTCCGATCGCCCAAACCGGTTCATACGCGATAACGCACTTCTTCATTTCTTCAGCGGTAACGCCGGAGAAAGAGCCGTCGAGCTGGCGGCGGTTGACGTCGTTAGTAACGCCGGCTTCGCGTTCTTTAAGAAGTTCGCCAATGCAGACAATCGGGCAAAGACCGGCGGCCAGCGCGGCGCGAACCTTAAGATTGACCAATTCGCTTGATTCGCCCATGATGTGACGGCGTTCGCTGTGTCCGAGAATGACGTACTGGCACCCAACGTCGGTCAGCATGGCCATTTCAAGTTCGCCGGTGAACGCGCCCGCTTTTTCAAAGTAAGCGTTCTGAGCGCCGACGCCGATATTCGATCCTTTCAGGATCTCGCAAACCGGTTGAACATAAATGCTCGGCGGGCAAACGGCGATATCAACTTCGGAAACGCCGGACGCGGCGTCTTTCAGACCTTGCGCCAAGGCTTTCGCCGAATCAAGTTTCATATTCATTTTCCAGTTGCCAGCAATCAGGAGACGTCGCATTTTTGTCCTCTTAAGGTTCGATTTGCTTATCCTTCCCTAAACGGCGCCGCAACCTCGCGACGCGTCGTTAGGAAACTATCCTTTGAGTCTACTATATTACAGCTGTTTTATCTTTCGACAAGGGGTAGACGGTAAAAAACGCATTTCCCTTTTTTATTCCCCCATTTTCAAGACGATCACGAACAGACCTCGGTTGAAACTGACGGTGAAAAGAGCGCGGCTTGAATACGAAAAACTTTCCTTATTTGTTGAATTCACGGACATGGACGGCTATAATGAATCATGGTCACGAAGCGCGGCGGCGTTCTAAAATGTAAGCGCGGAATCCCGGTTTCGTGAGGATTACTATCCAACAAGCTTTCTGTCGGGAGGATTCGAAAAGAATGGCTTTACTCGAAAGAAGAAATTTTCTCAAGGGCATGGCGGCGTCTGCAACAGCTTTCGGGACGGGCGCGTTTATCCCGCCTCTCTTTGCGGACGACGAGTCTTCCAGACCGATTGAAGTCGACTTGACTATCCCTTCTGACGTTTCAGACAACGAAATAAACACGATCTATCGGGAAATTCAAACGCCGTACAAATACGGGATAGTCCTCCCGCAAGAAGACGGCGACCCCGTCGACAGCCCCAATATTTTCCGCGTCGGCGGCGTCTGGTACATGCTCTATCTCCGATTTCTCAATAAGACGGGCTACGTCGCTAAAATTGCCAAGAGCGACGACCTTCTGAAGTGGGAACCGCTCGGCGTTGTCGTTCCCTTCCGCGAATCGGGCTGGGACGCTTGGCAATGTTCCCCGTCGGCTGCCCTTGTCGATTACCGTTGGGGCGGCTCCTACGCAATCGAGCCGTTCAATGGGAAGTACTGGTTTACCTATATCGGCGGCGAAGGAAAAGGGTACGAACCCGATCCGCTGAAAATTGGACTCGCCTATACCGACGATCCCGGATCGGCTAAACTGTGGAAGCGTTTCGACAAGCCGATTATGTCGCCGTCCGACCCAGACGCGCGCGAGTTCGAAAAGACGACAATGTACAAAACAAGCGTCATCTGGGACCGCGATAAATCGCTAGGATATCAATTTGTCTGTTTTTATAACGGCAAAGGCTCCGTCGAAGGAAAGACCGCCGAACGAATCGGTATCGCGGTCTCGAACGATCTGAAGTCGTGGCGCCGTTACGGAAACGGCCCGGTAATAGACAACGGAAGCGGTATCTCTGGGGATCCGCAAATCGTCCGAATGGGCGATCTCTGGGTCATGTTCTATTTCGGGGCATTCTGGAAACCGAAGGCGTTTGAAACGTTCGCCGTCTCGCGCGACCTCGTTCACTGGCGCAAGTGGGACGGGCCGCACCTCGTCGAGCCTTCGGAACCGTTCGATCAAACGTTTGCGCACAAGCCTTGGGTCGTTAAGCACGACGGCGTCGTCTATCATTTCTACAACGCCGTCGGAGATCAGGGACGCTGTATCGCGTTGGCTACGTCAAAGAAACTTTAAACTTGGAGACCTGTCAAATGTATTTCTTTCGCGGTTTAGCGATAGCGCTCGTTTCGGGCTGTTTTTTCCTTTCGGGCGCGACATGCTCCTTCTCAGAAGACGCGCCGGCGCCGGAACTCCCGCCGGGCGTCATAATCGATAAGAGCCCCGACTTCGCTAATCTGTATCTCGGTTCGCCCAGTATAGAAATATTGCCGGACGGAACCTATATCGCCACCCATGACTTTTTCGGTCCCGTCGAAAATCTTGACTTGCGAACCCACGTCTTTGAGTCGAAAGACAAAGGACAAACTTGGAAACTTATCGCTAAAATCCCTAATCAGCGAGCCTCGTACCTCTTCTATCTCAACGACGCGCTTTACGCGATAGGCTGGACTCCGGGCGAGGGATTTCGAGACGCGACAAAGGACACGATGTGTGCCGTAACGATTAGCAAATCAACAGACGGAGGACACTCTTGGACAACGCCCAACGATTCCAAAACGGGGCGTCTCGTCGGCGGCACAAAAGACATGAGCGTCTTTTGCGATCCAGCGCCGGTCCTTATTCACAACGGACGCGTCTGGAAAGAAGTGGAAAAGATGGGCGATTTCAATCGCGATTCCAAGCCAAGATTTTACATGACGCAATACAATCCGATGTGCGCAAGCGCGCCAGTCGACTGCGATCTGCTCGACGCGTCCAACTGGACGTTCAGTAATTACGTCCCCTGGGTCGTTCAAGAAGACTCACACGGATGGGCGGAAGGAAACGTTCTGTGCACGCCGGAAGGCAAGATGATTATCCAGATGCGCGTAGACGACGCCGTGCGCGACGGCAAAGGCGCGCAAATTCAGCTCTCCGACGACGGTAAAGTCGCGACATGGGATCCTCAAACCGGGTTCGTCGAAATGCCCGGCGGATGTAAAAAATTCGTCATAAAATACGACGAACAAACGAAAAAATACTGGTCGCTTGTAAACTGGATTCATCCGGACGACGTCGACGCGCCAGACAAAGAACGCACGCGAAACACGTTGGCGCTCGTCTGTTCAAAAGACTTGAAAACATGGGAAATCCGCAATATAGTCTATCGGCGCGCCGATCTAACGATCGGATTTCAATACGTCGACTGGCGAATCGAAGGAGACGATCTGGTCTGCGTTTGCCGCCTGGCGTGGGACGGAGCGCATAACTGCCACGACGCCAATTACTTCACGTTTTTCCGATTAAAAGATTTTCGCAATCTCACGCGTAAAGACGACGCGCCCACTTGGATTTCCCCCAAGTAAGCGCGCGCCCTTGTTCCATCGACCTCAATTACGAAAGTGAAGAATTATGAAAGAAACGCCTCGTTTTTTTTCGCTCAAAACAACGGCCCTGTTCGCCATTATTCTTTCGATGGCGCTCGCAGACGTCTGTCTGAGCGCCGAATTGAAAGTTCCGCTTGACCGGCGCGCTATCGTGTCGCGGCATAATATCAGCAGCGAGAATCTCGAATCGACTCTTCCGATCGGAAATGGAAATTTCTGTTTCAACGTAGACGGAACCGGACTGCAGACTTTTACGGGCAATACTCTTTCACACTGGGGATGGTATTCCGATCCCCTGCCCGACGCCTACACTTGGGACGACGTTTCCCCTACCGGAACTTTTTATCGCGGAAAACTTACGGGAGGCGACCAGTGGCCCAAAGACAAAGAACTATATTCATGGGTGCGCAATTCGCCTCATCAAATGAACTTAGCGCGCGTTCGGTTCGTTCGCAGCGACGGCTCGCCTCTTGACGCAAAAGAAATCGCCGCGCACAGCCGTACTCTCGATCTTTGGTCCGGAATCCACACCGCGTCCTTTGTAGTCAAAGGAAGAGAGACTTACGTTAAGACGTGCGTAACCGACGACGTCAAACTGGACACTACCGTCGCCATTCTCATCAATTCAGATCTTGTGCGTTCGGGCGAACTTGTCGTTCAAATCGATTTTCCGTTTCCCGATTTAACGCCCGGTCCTTGGGTTGGAACTTTTTCCGACGAAAAAAAGGCTCCCTTTGAAATCACAAAAGACGCCGGCAACCAAACGATCGTCGTCGAAAGAAAACTTCAGAACGAATACGCCAAAGGAGTCGTCGGTAATTATACCTACGCGACCCGTATCGACGTCTTCGGCGGATCCGTTGAACAAATCGGCAATTCTTCCTCCATTCGCGTTTCAGGAAGAAACGACGATAAACTTGAAGTTTTAATAACGTTCGACGGCGGCGATTATTTGAAATATCCCTGCGATTATTCCGCTTTCAAAACAGAGCCCGTTCGTTTCGAAGAAGCCGCTAAAATTTCCCATGCGCGTTGGGAAAAGTTCTGGCAATCGGGCGCGGCCGTCGATCTTTCCGGAAGTTCCGACCCGCGCTGGAAAGAATTGGAACGAAGAATCGTTCTTTCGCAATATCAGCTCCGTGCAAACGCCGCCGGAGAATGGCCTTGCGGAGAATCTGGACTCATTACGGTCTGTCCATGGAGCGGCCGTTTCCACATGGAAATGGTCTGGTGGCACTTGATTCACTACTGGACGTGGGATCGCGCAGAACTCGCCGACGAGGCTATCTCCATCTATCCGACTGTCAAAGAGGGCGCGCGCGCTCTTGCCGAACAGCTTGATTACAAAGGATATAAATGGCAAAAAGAAATCGCGCCTGACGGTCGAACGGCTCCTTGGGTTGGCAATCTGGTTCTACTATGGAAACAGCCGCATCCTATCTTCTTCGCCGAAATGGATTATCGACGCAATCCAACGCGCGAAACGCTTGAAAAATGGTCGGATATCGTCGAGCAAACCGCCGTTCATATGGCCGATTACGCGACGAAAGACGAAAACGGCGTTTATCATCTCGCGCCCGCCATGCCTCCAAGCGAACAGGGGATCACGCGAGACGAAATTTTTGACCTTGCCTACTGGCGCTGGGGTCTCGACGTCGCCAATAAATGGCAGGAGCGGCTTGGCAAAGAACGCGTCGCCCTCTGGGACGAAGTTCGGGACAAAATGGAACCCTTGCCAATTGAAGACGGCGTTTACGTTCATTCTACCGAATGGAGAGACTCATTCTCCAAGAGAAATTGGGAACATCCTGACCTCATCGGCGTCTACGGTATGATCCCGCCGATCGACGCGGTCGATCCCGAAGTCGCCAAACGCACGCTGGAACGCGTCGTAACCGAATGGCAGTGGAACCGCTGCTGGGGCTGGGATTTCCCATGGACGGCAATGGCCGCCGCAAGACTGGGGCAGCCTGATCTTGCCGTCGATATGCTTTTGAACGACTCCGTTTGCAACGTCTACGACGAGTCGGGCGTCAATCTCGGCGGACCGTCGACGCGCGGCGGCAAAGGCCCCTACCTCCCTGGCAACGGAGGCTTGCTCTACGCGATCGCCGGCATGTGCGCCGGCTTCGACGAAGACGCTTCCGACGACGCCACGAACGCGAACATGCCCAAATCGGGCGATACCGCGCCGGGCTTCCCGGAAGGCTGGTCGGTCAAATGGGAAGGACTCAAACGTCCCCTCTGATAGGTTAAGAAAACTCGCTCTTACTAAACAAACAACGGGCGCCGAACGCTTTGCGCCGACGCCTGTTGTTTGTTCCTATTTATAATCAGTTAGTCGTCTTATCATTTTCGGCGTCCTCGCCGTCCTTTATCAACTTCAAGACAAAAAACTGATCGTTCTGATAGACAAGATCGTTCTTTTCAAATTCTTTCCACCGCTTGAGCGCCTCCGGAATTGTCGCGATAACGTAGGGCGGAGTCTCGACGATCGCGTACTGATATCCGAATTTCTCGGCTTCTTTTACGACTAAATCCCGTCCCTTATTGATAAAGACTCCGACAAGAGGCTGATTCCAGCGCAGGGGAGAATTGGGATCGGCGCCCGGATTCGCGTAGAATCGCTCCATTTTGCGACTCCATTTCACAATCGACTTGGCGTCCTGAGGAATCTCCTTCCAACTTCCCGCCTCCGCGCGTTGAGCCTCCCACTTAAACGAATCGCATCCGCGCGGCACGAGAAAGATCGCCTTTTCCGGGGTATTGTCCCGGCACCAACGGCACGCGTCGAGCCAACCGTCGGCGATCGACTCTTTTGGCGGCGCGCTGCGTGGAATGACTTTCGTTCCCCGTAAATCGACGAACGACGCAAGTCGCCAACATGGCGCGCACGACGTTACTACGCAAAGCCAAGCGCAAACGCCAGTTAGAATCCAAACGGGCGCGAACGTTTCCTTACCCCCGTTCTCTTTTCGCGCGCGCCTGACGACGAGCCATGCGGCAAGCGCCAGACAAAGCGTTAACGCCAGTCCCAACGCCGCGACGGCGACGGTAAAAGACGCCGCTTCGGTCGGTTTGGGAAGCGGAACAAGACCGTCGACGGCGCTTGCGCGCGCAACGCGAACCGCGGCGTTATAAAATACGTGTCGGACGGTCCAATAGGCGCCAAAACCCGCGCCAAGCCAGCACGAAAGGCTCGCCGCGCATGCCGAAAAAGCGTCGGAGCCGCCTCGCGCAAAGCGCGCGCGGAGAAGCCGTATCGACAAACCAATCGCTTGAAAAGACGCAAAGACCAATCCCAACGGAACGGCCCAATCGGAAAGCCGATACCAATAATACCTAAGTAATCCCGCCGCCGATTTGTGATCTTCTATCGTTCCGACCGATTCGAGATATTTCGAGCCCCAGTCGATCGCCGCGCCTATGCACGCAAACAGAATCGCGGCGGAAACAAACGCGTAAAGTCGGAAATAACGTGCGGAAACCTCGCGATCTCGAAACTGCAGCAGCCGGCGCAGGAGAGACGCCAAAAGCGCCGCGAGAACGAAGCATAAAATGAGCGCGGCAAACCTAACTAAAAAGGTCCACGGGAGCGACGACGCGACAAGATGATGAGAAAGCCGCTCAAAGACGTAAATTCGGCGCGACTCCGTGATTTCCGACGCCGTCGCGCCTAAGTCAAGCCGCAGAGCCGGAACCAGACCGAGCAGCGAAACCGCGCCGCCGAGCAGAAGTCCGGGCGCCGTTCGACCCGCGGCGCGCCAAAGTCCGGCAAGCCGCGCGCGAAGACGGGCGAAATATGTTTGCGCGTCGGCGCCGTCGGCAAGCCGCAAGGAATCGAGCGTCCACGCGATAAGCGACGCGAGAACGGCCCAGCCTCCAACGAGGACATGAAACGCCGAACCGATCCCATAGAGAATCCACGCGCGATTGTATTTCCCTTCAATAAAGCACGCAAGGCCCCAGAAAACAAAAGGAAACGCAAGTCCCTTTCCTTCAATGCCGCCGATAATCCATTCTCCGGCAAGATGGAACGACTCGAGATAAAAAGCGAACGCGGCTGCAGTTAAAAGAGCAATCCAACGTTTAGGAAAGAACGCGCGGCTAAGTCGCAGCCATGCGCACGCGGTCGCAAGCCACACAACCGAACGCCCGACCCAAACGAGCGCGTTCTGCTTAAAGACCAGCGAAAGGAGTCCAAAGACGGCGTAGAAAAGCCAATGGGAATCGGGCGTATTCAAAAAAGGATCGTTGCCAAGCCAGTCGTGATTCCAGAAATGGATCGCCTTTCCGACGTAGTACTGTTCGTTCACGTCGGGGACGGGCCACGCTCCGTACGCAGCAAAGACGCCGAAGATCAACGCAAGTTCCAATAGCGTAAGCGCCGCGCCGCCAAGAGTAAAACGTCGTTCGACGGATCGATCGGATTTAACTTGTTCGTCCATTGCCACTCCTGTTCTGTATGCCGCCGCAAACCTTTTCTTCTTCTGCCTGTCTTCACATTCCATGCGCCGCAAAAGCTACGGCAGGAGCAAAAAGCCGACGGCAAAGATACCCGCGTCAATCAGTCCGTGACTGAGCCACGCGCCGTAAACAGAATCGGCGCGCCGATAAATCGCCTGCCAGACCATGCCCCCGACAAATACGCCAAACGACGCAAACCAAGTCAGCCAGTTGGAGTAGCCGAAATAAACGCCAAGCAAAATCACATGATGAAGCGTAAACGCGAGATTTGTGAGAATCGCAGCGCGCAGCCAAGCCGTCTTTTTGGAAACGCGTCCGAACGCAAACCAACGCCAGTAATACTCTTCCAGTCCTGAATGAAAGACGGAATAAAAAAGACACACGACCAAAAACGCGCCGCGCGACGCCAGACCGAACGGTTCTAAACGTTCAAGCAATTCCGTGCGAAGACGGTCAAACAGCGGCGTTAGAGAATTATCGGCGGCGATAATATGCCGGCCAAGAAAGAAGATCGTCGCGCCGACCGCCAATCCGAAAAGCCCGCCGACGAGAAGTCCGCGGCAGTTCGGACGTCGAATCCAAACGCGTTCTTTAAGAACATACGCCGCGACGATCGCCGGAAAAGCAAACTGCAGCGTCTTGCCGAATCCGAAAATATACTTCGAGAGCTCCGGTTTAAGCGACGCGCCGTAGACGAAGTACCCCCACGTCATAAGAGCCGGAAAGAACAGCGTAAAAGCCAAAATGAGCGCGTCTCGCGTGCGATATTTCGCCGCGCCCGCGCCGGCCGAAACTTGATCGTCCATTTGTCTCCTCAATATTCTTTCCAGCGTAACATACCGGCTCTCTAGCGTTACCGCAGATTCTTGAACGCCTTCGCCGCCGCGTCGACCGTCTCGTCGATAATCGCGTCCGTGTGCGCCGAGCTCGTAAACATCGTTTCAAACTGACTGCACGGCAGGTAGACGCCCGCGTCGAGTAGATTCCAAAAGAATTTCGCAAAGAGCGCCTTATCGCAGCGAGAAGAAGACGGCCAATCGACGACGGCGTCGTCCTGTTCCGACAGGAAGAAGACGGTCGACATGCCCCCAATATGCGGAACGGCGACCTTAACCCCGGCGTCAGACGCCGCGCGAGCGATTCCGTCGGCCAATCGTGTCGTCGTACGGTCGATCTTCGCGTAAAATTCAGGATCGGAGTCGATTGCGGAAAGCGTCGCAATACCGGCGGCTGTCGCGAGCGGATTCCCGCTAAGCGTGCCCGCCTGATAGACCTTGCCGACGGGCGTCACCGCGTCCATAATGTCGCGCCGGCCGCCGTACGCGCCGACAGGAAGCCCGCCGCCGATAATCTTGCCGAACGTCGTGAGGTCCGGAGCTATGCCGTAGTATTCCTGCGCGCCCCCTTTGGCGACGCGAAAGCCGGACATGACCTCGTCGAAAATCAAAATAGAACCCGATTTCGCGGTTTCGTCGCGGAGCGTATGGAGAAATTCTGGAGAGCCGGGCACGCAACCCATGTTTCCACCGACCGGTTCGACAATCACGCCCGCTATCTCAGCGCCGAATTTTGCGAACGTCTCTCGAACGCCCGCGACGTCGTTGTATTCGACGAGCAGCGTATCCGAAGCCGTGCCGGGCGTAACGCCGGGCGAGTTCGGTACGGAAAGCGTCGCGGCGGCGCTCCCCGCGGCGACGAGAAGACTGTCGACGTGCCCGTGATAGCAGCCGATGAACTTAACGATTTTGTTCCGGCCAGTAAACCCGCGCGCGAGTCGGATCGCGCTCATCGTCGCTTCCGTGCCGGAATTGACAAACCGAATCTTTTCGACTGAGGGAACCATTTTAATTACGAGTTCCGCAAGCGTATTCTCCGCGAGCGTAGGCGCGCCAAAGCTCGTACCGCGCGACGTCGCGTAGTTCAGCGCGGTCGTAACGCGCGGATCGCAATGTCCGAGAATCATCGGCCCCCAGGAAAGGACGTAATCGATATACCGATTTCCGTCAACGTCGAAAAGCCAAGGGCCTTCGGCATGATCGATAACGACAGGCGAACCGCCAACGCCGCCAAACGCGCGCGCCGGACTGTTCACGCCGCCGGGAATTAACGTAACCGCCTGTTCAAAAATCTGTCGGCTTTTTTCGCGATTCATTATAAGGTCGTTCCGCAAATTGCTGGGTTAAATGGAAGTTGAGCGTCGCGTTTCGACTGCAGACGAACCCGCGCGCGAACCG
Organism: uncultured Planctomycetales bacterium; assembly: GCA_946541595.1. Classification (GTDB taxonomy): domain Bacteria; phylum Planctomycetota; class Planctomycetia; order Pirellulales; family Thermoguttaceae; genus RUG369. The sequence goes on along the minus strand of CAMNJU010000074.1, from coordinate 5,480 downwards.
TTACGCGTTAATATAGCGCCCGACGCCTTACCCCGCAAGCGCCAATATTTTCCGTCGGGTCCTATTTTCAGGCGTTTAAACGAGATTACAATAGAGTCGCCGCGCGAGATTCCCTTGCGCCTTCCCCAATTCAAAAGAGCCGTTATGTCAGCTTCAAAATCGAACGTTCCCATGAGAATCCGAGCTCTCAACGCGCTGACCGCAGACGCGCCCGAGGGCGAACTTCGTTCCGTCGCGACCGCCAAAGGCGATTTTCTCCTACTGACCGACACGCCGGGCGGCGACGGAAAAGGCGCAGAATGCTATCTCGAGTTCACGGCAAAGTCCGGCCGAGCCGGAAAAGGCGCCCTGACCCTGAACGTCGACTTCTCCAAAGACGGCAATCTTCTTCTCGAAGGCAAGTGGACGACGAAAATTACCGTCGGCGGCCTGTCGATTCTGCCGTCGGGCGAATGGACGACAGCCTGTGAAGAATTCGACGACTCTTACGCGTACGTCGAGCGGACTGTCGATTTTGAAGACGGGCGGCGTTTCTCGCGCAGGTTCCTGTTTGCCTATAACGAAGCTCTCCTTCTAATTTTCGACGAAATTGACGGTTCAGAGTCCGACCGGGAAAACATGCCGACGTGGCGTTACAAGAGCGCTCTCCCGATTGCCTCTTCTCTTTCGCTCCTTCAAAACGCCGAATCGCGTGAAATAACTGTCGGAACGACAAGCGCGAAAACAGAAATCGGCGCCCAAACGGCCGTTCCGAAAAAGAATATCTCTGAGGAAGAAAGAATACTGGCGGAAATCGCGGCCTATAAAGGCAGGTCGAAGCCGGAGCAGGTTATCGCCCGCATTTTCCCTCTAACTCTGCCTGAATGGCGCGCCGACAAGACTTGCGGCGATCTCGTAATCAAGCCAAACTCGTTGGAATTCACAGCGGTTCGTCAAGGCAAATCTCTTACCGCGGGCCTGCTCGTCGACTTAAACGCGCGACGCGCGGCGCGGCCTTGCACATGGCGCCCTCTAACGGTCGGCGAAAAGATGGAGCCCGTCGACGAAGACGCCGCCGTCGGCCGAAAAATCAAACTCGGACAAGAGCAGTACGTTCTCTACGCGTCCACGTCTCCATATCCCGCTATTCGATCGATCATGAGCCGTCATCTGCTCTCCGACTTTATGTTCGGGAAATTCACCGTTTCGCGCGGAGTAACCCCTATTGTCGACGTGGGAATTGAGAACGAATGATTTTTGCGTCGACTTTGAGCCATCTGTCTAAAGGGAGAAAGGACAGAAGGCCAAAATATTTCAAAAGCGCCGAAAGAAAGAGCGACTGACGCCCGCCTCCTAACGGCGCTTTCCCAATGTTAAGATAAAATTTTGTAACATTTTGGCGCAAATGCTGTTAATAAATTAAGGTCGTTACAAATCGACAAGAAATATTTCGAGGCGTATAAATTTAAACTTTCGACGCTCTTCGATTTTTGTAATTTTCGCTTTGAGAATCTTTCCGGCGTCCATGAGGCGCGCGAAAACAAGATTATCCTTTTTCGGCACGTAACCAAGTTTTTTCTTTTCGGAATTTAGAATCATTATGGCGTGTCTGTCGTGCGGATTGTCTTCCCGCTGCATTGTCAGTTCGTCCCCTACGGTGGCCGTCTCCAGCGGCGATTTGTCTGCAAGATGAGTCGTGCCGGCAATAAAGGAATCGAAGAGGCGAATCTCGCGAATCATCGGTTTTACGAATTCGCTAAACTCGGTATTCTGAATGACAGAGACTAAGTTTGAGTCATGTTTTATCAGGTCGTCGACCATCTTATCAGTTCTCCTTCGGGCAAATAATCCATTAGAATTTTATCTAACTGAATTCCATGGTCTTTATACGATTTAAGTTCCTGCCGCATCTGCTCTTTTTTCTGTTCGACCAGATCGGGATCGGAAAGCAGAATTCGATACATATACGGATTAGTTGTTAAAATTTCCGTGATTTCAGATTCAAGAGCCTTGATTCTGTCGTCGATATCGGGAATACTGACGTCTATGACGTCTCCGTCCAGTTTTTTCAACGCTTTACCTACCAGAAGTTCGATCTCTTCAAGTTCTTTTAATTTGCCCTGCTGATAATTCAGCGCCGCTAAATTCCATAGGTTCTGCAGTTCCTCAGAATGCTTCATCTTAGGATTGATATCGGGATGAATCAATTTCGCAATCTTATAGAACAGTTTCTTTAATTTAGCGAAATCTGCGCCCGTCATAACTTCCCAGTTCTGGGATTCTTCATATTTGAACTTCAGATCCTTTAAATTGTCTTGAAGTTTACGCGTTTCGTCGTTCACAAAATTCTGAAGGGTCTCTGTGTCAATTCTCTGAACTTTATTAAGCGAGGCCTGACAATATTCAATTGCTTTTTTCTTCTTGGCGCACAGGAGTTTCTCTTTGAAAATTGCAATGGTTAACTCTCCAAAAACGAGAGTATATTTACTGGACCATAAAAGACATTCCTTCTTTAACTCTTCCCTACGCATAATCAATTCTTCATAACGGTCGTACGACGCGTTCGTCACTTTTATAACGCACATTTGAGCGACGCCCCCTGCAGTCTAAAGTGTAATTTATCTTACGTTGCAGCGGGCTCAAACTATCTAATCAACCGTTTTTAAACGTCCCGCTTCGTTCCGATTCTAGCTCATATCAGACAGAAATCAACGGCTTTTGCGAAATGCGAGAGCGCCGCCTTGTAATGTTCGCGTGTTTTTCTCTATTGGCCGAATTGCAGTGAAACGCGCGCAAACTTGAAAAGAGAGCTTCGTTCCGATATACTAGAAAGGCGTTGGCTCGCAACTCGCCAGAGCCGTTCCATTTCAGACGTAAAGGGTTTTTTATGCGACATAACACCAGAATATCTGCGGCGCTTGGCGTCCTCTGCGCACTATGCGCGGGCTTAGCGTCTCACGCTTTCGCTTTCACAGACGACGACGTCGTCGCGAACTTCGACGGTTCCGATTACGGCGCGTGGACCGTCGAAGGCGAAGCGTTCGGACCTGGTCCCGCAAAAGGAACGTTGGAAGGACAGATGCAGGTGTCCGGATTCCGCGGCGCCGGACTTGTCAACTCGTACTATAAAGGCGACGGCACGACGGGCAAATTGACTTCGCCGGAAGTCAAAATTACCAAGCCGTACGTGAATTTCCTTATTGGCGGCGGCGGACACGCCGGCACGCGATTTGAGCTCGTCGTAGACGGGGAGGTTGTTCGCGACGCGCGCGGTCCCAATACGGCGCCGGGCGGAAGCGAGGCGCTCGATTGGAACTCTTGGGACGTATCAGACCTCGTTGGAAAAAAAGCGCGATTTCAAATCGTCGATACGGAAACGGGCGGCTGGGGTCACATTAACGTCGACGAGATTATGTTCAGCGATAAGAAACGCGCTGGAATCGCCAACGAACGTGAAATCAAAATTGAAAAACGCTATCTCCTCTTCCAGATCAATCAAAGAAATCCGCAGCTTTGGGTTCGTATCGAGATTAACGGAAAGACGGAACGTGAATTCGAAGCGCGTCTCGCGCACGAAGGAGACGAGCTGACGTCCGCTGATTTCGTCGCATGCGTCGACCTTGGCGACTGGGTCGGTAAAGACATGAAATTTATCGTGGAAAAGGCCGAGCCGGAAGAACAATATACCCCGCTCTCCTTCTCCGACCAACTCTTTGGCGGCAAATCCGCCTATAATGAGAAATACCGTCCGCAGTTCCATTTTTCGCCGCAGTTCGGCTGGACAAACGACCCCAACGGGCTCGTTTACTACAAAGGGAAATATCATCTCTTCTTCCAGCACAATCCTTTCGCGACAAGTTGGGGAAATATGACCTGGGGCCACGCCACGAGCCCGGATCTCCTGCATTGGACGGAGCTTGGCGACGTACTCTATCCTGACAGACTTGGCACGGTCTTTTCCGGCAGCGGCGCCGTCGACGTCAATAATACGACCGGATTCCAAACAGATCCGAACGGGCCCGCGCCGCTCGTCTTTATGTTCACCCAGAACGGCCCGAATATGCGTTACGGCGAGCCCGCGTCGCAATGCCTCGCGTATTCGCTGGACGAAGGTAAAACGCTCATTAAGTACTCCGGCAATCCGACGCTCCCGCACATGGTCGGCGGAAACCGCGACCCCAAGATTTTCTGGCATGAAAAGACAGACCAATGGGTCACGGCGCTCTATCTCGACGGCGAAGACTACGCGCTGTTCGGATCAAAAGACCTGAAATCGTGGAAACAGCTCTGCTTAATCGAAAAGCTCGGCTGTTCGGAATGTCCCGATATCTTTGAACTTCCGGTAGACGGCGACAAAGAGAAGTCACTCTGGGTCTTCTGGGGCGGCAACGGGAAGTACCTCCTCGGAGAGTTTGACGGCGTCACGTTCAAGAGACTCACGGAACCGCTCGACGCCAAATGGGGTGGAAACGACTATGCCGCGCAAACGTATTCAGACACGCCCGGCCGGCGTATTCAGTTCTCTTGGATGAACGGGGGAACTTATCCGGACATGCCGTTCAATCAGCAGTTTACCGTCCCGCGCGAACTTACGCTGCGTTCTACGCCCGACGGAGTGCGGCTCTATACATATCCGGTAGTTGAAGTTGCGAGTCTGCGCGGCGACGAAATCAAATTGACGAAAAAGGCTGTCGACGGATCCGTCGTTTACGACGCCGACGCCGCGGAACGCGATCTGCTCGACGTCGAGGCGACCGTAACGCCCGGCGACTCGGAAAAGATCGTTTTCGAACTGCGCGGACAGAAGCTTGAACTTGATTTTAAAGCGAAAACCATGACGTATGGAGACGTCGTCGCTCCTCTTGCCGTTTTCGACTCCAAGATAACGCTGAGGCTTGTGTTAGATCGCATGTCGCTGGAAATTTTCGCCAACGACGGGCATACGCAAATAGCGAAGTGCTTTGTCCCGGCGGACGAAAACGACGCGCCTATCGTTAAGGTTTCCAAAGACTGCGTCGATTCAATTCACGTTTGGCCGATGGCAAGCGTCTGGAAGTAACGGATTCTACCCCCCTACCGCCGCAAAAAACGCCGGGCAATTTGCAAGTCGAATTACCCGGCGTTCTTGTTTGGCGTCTGAAGCCGGCTCAGCCGATCAGTCCGGCAAAGAAAGGCGCAAGAATAACCGTTAGAACGCCCGTAAGGACAATCGCGAGCCCGCTCGACGCGCCGACAGTCTCGCCTATTTCCAGCGCTTTTGACGTTCCAATAGCGTGCGAGGCGGTACCTATCGCAAGTCCCTGCGCCATAGGATCCGTAACATGAAATAGTTTGAGCGTTTTCTCGCCGAAAACCGCGCCGCAAATACCGGAAAGAATAATCATAACGACGGCGATTGTTACGTCTCCGCCGAGCTCTTCCGTTACCCCCATGCCTATGGCGGTCGTGATTGATTTCGTCAGGCAAGTTACGTAGTAAACGCGCTCTAAATCAAATAATTT
>CAMNJU010000073.1 GCA_946541595.1 uncultured Planctomycetales bacterium | reverse complement strand
AAGCCTTTGCTGCCGCTAAGAAAATGGCCGATTTCTATGTGAACGTCGTCGTTCCACGCTTCTGCGATCCCAATCGCATGGATGAGTACGAACAGAAAGCCAAGGGGTACGCGGCCGCTTACGTCACCTGCGTATTCCACGGGATTGAAGGCCTTGTTCGCGCCTACCGACTGACAGGCGAAAAGAAATATCTGGACGCCGCCGTTCATATGGCCGATTTTCACGAACATTTCGATACGCTTCCTGTTGGGCACAGCCACGGAAGCATTAGCGCGCACGAAGCGCTTGTTATGCTTTACGAAGAAACCAACGACCAAAAGTACTTGGATCGCGTCGTCAAACGTTGGAACGACGCCGTATATCAGGGGTTTGTCAATCCCAGCGGCGGGGTCTGTGAAAACTATATTATTAAAGGACACAGCGACGAGGGGTGTTCAGAAGCGGACTGGCTTCGTATCTGCCTTATGATTTGGCGCAATACCGGCGACGTCAAATACCTTGATTTCGCTGAAAGAATGCTCTACAACGAGTACCAAATGAACCAATGGCATACCGGCGGATTCGGGCATCGTTACATGATCTCTGACGACAAAGGATGCTTTGCGTGGGGCGAACGTTACGCCGAATCCTACTGGTGCTGCAGCTATCACGGTCCGCTCGGCTATTACGAACTCAAAGAGTTCTTCGCGGTCGGTTCCGTCTGTCCGAAAACAGGCGTCGACATGGTCTATTACAACTTCCCTCTCGAATTTACGACTCCGCTTACCATTCGCGGCGTCAAATGGCAGATTGCATCTCGCCAAGCCGACGTCAGCAAAGAGTTCCCCGTCAAGACGATCGTCACGGTTGCCGGCGCTAAAAAAGGCGGCGCGCTGAAATTTGCCGCGCGTATTCCGGATTGGGCTCAAAAGGTCGAAATCAAACGAAAAGACGAAGTACTCGAAGCGACCGTCGTGAATGGATATGCCGTCGTTGACGTGAATTCGGGCGACGAACTCTATATTTCGTACGCGGCGGTTCCGTTCTTGGAAGACCGGCGGTTCCACAAAATCGCCACGCCTTCGGAATCGGGTCAAGTTAATGAATGCGTTCTTCGGTTCGGTCCTAACGTCATGGCGTCCAAAGCTAACGACGGCTCGAAGATTGAGGACGTAACTCTCAAACTCGACGGGAACGGCGTTCTGCAATTACCGGACTCGCTTACGTGCGCGTACGACATGTCCAACGACGAACGCTGTGGTAAACATACGTTTGTCTTCAACGTTACCATCGAGAAGTAATAGATAGATTTGCTGAAATTAACAAGAGCCCGCCGACTGGTTCTGATCTTGTCGGCGGGTTCGTTTATAGTGATAAAAACCTGCTCCGTCTATAAAATTCCCATTACGTTCAACGTAAACTGGAAATATGACGCAATCTCGTTTATAATTGACGGGCGACGTCGTAAGAAATCTTTGGGTTTTGTCCGATTTAATAATCAGTCGATTATAAATAAGGTCGTATTATGTCAGACAGTTTCAACGCTTCGCCGGTTCGAATTCTCGCGTTTGGCGAGCTGCTTTGGGATATGCTCCCGACGGGCAAAAAACTCGGCGGCGCGCCCGTCAATTTTCTTTATCATGCCAAGACGCTTGGAGCCGACGTACGGGCGCTTACGCGAATAGGCGACGACGAGTTAGGACGAGAAATCCTCGCGCGCCTTCAAACGCTCGGCGTTCCAAACGAAGCGCTGCAGATCTCGAAAACTGCGCCAACAGGAACTGTCGACGTTTCCGTCGACTGCAACGGCAGTCCCAGCTATAAAATTGTCGAAAACGTCGCCTGGGACGAAATACAGGTCGACCGACAGGTGTTGGAAAGCGCGCTCGAATTCCTCACAAAGCCGGACGTCGCGTCTGCCTTCTATTTTGGCAGTTTAGCGTTGCGCTCAGAAAACAATAAAGAAGCCGTCGGCCGGCTGCTTGAGGCGATCCCCCAAAACGTCATGCGCATATGCGACCTCAATTTGCGCGCTCCCTTCTACGATCGGGAAACCGTTGAATTCACACTGGAACATGCCGACGTCTTTAAACTCAACGATCTTGAAGCCGTCGAGCTTGATCAGCTTTTCAGCGACAGAATTCCGCGATGTCTCGCGAATTTTTCCGACGCGCGGCGTTCGTTGAGCGAATCTCTACGCGCCGGAATTCAAAACGACTCGAATGAGCTCGCCCAATGGGCTGCGAGTTGGCTTGACGAATTTAACCTAAAGACAATTATTTTAACCTGCGGCGCAGACGGGGCGTTTCTTTTTACTCAAACGGGTTACGCGTTCGCCCCGTCGGAAAAGGTCGTCGTTAAAGACGCGGTCGGCGCTGGCGATTCTTTTGCCGCCGTGTGCGCCGTCGGGCTGTTGCGGGGATATTCAAAGCGCGTCATTATAGAAGCGGCGGCGAAGCGCGCGGCGTATGTCTGCACGCAGGAAGGCGGAACGCCTGAACTCCCCAAAGAGTTCGCGAATCCGTTCGGCGCGTCCGAGATTTAAAACGTTCGGAGCCTTTTTCAATTCGTTGTCTAATTAGGAATTAAAACGCTCAACAGTTCAAAAAAAGGATTGTTCTCTATGATACGACGGTTAGTAACAAATACTCGCTCTCTGATATGCGTCGCGGTTCTACTCGGTCTCTTTGTCCAGTCCCGCGCAAATTTAGGGTCGGAACAGGACGTTGCGACGCCTGAAACGGTCGATCAAACTGCGTATGATCACGCAAAATCAATCTCGACTGCTTTCCATCAAACTGCCCAGAAAGCCCTTCCAGCCTCGGTCAAAATTATCGTTAAAAAGTCCAATAACTTGATTTCTGACAAATCAAAGCTGCCTCTAGCGGAACTCATTCCGGAACTTAGCGACCGCGACCTCATCGAGGGCGCGGGCTCCGGTTTCATCGTCGACCCCAGCGGCGTTATTGTGACCAACTGCCATGTCGTTCAGCAGGCAGACGTAGGCAAATCAATCTCGGTCGAACTTAACGACGGACGCAGGTTCCCTGCCAAAAAGATCGTCAAAGATGAAAAAGCAGACGTTGCCGTTGTTACGATCGAAGCGCCTGAACCGCTCCCGTGTCTTACATTTGCCGACAGCGACGCCGTAGAAATTGGAGACTGGGTGCTCGCAATTGGCAATCCGTTTATGCTCGGCTCGTCCGTCAGCGCGGGCATTATCAGCGCGAAAGAACGTCTGCGCGACTCTAAGTTATTTCTGCAGACGGACGCGGCCGTCAATCCGGGCAACAGCGGAGGGCCGCTCGTCAATCTTCGCGGCGAAGTCGTCGGAGTCAATACGGCGATCGCGTCGCTCAGCGGAGGCTATCAGGGCGTAGGCTTTGCAATTCCCGCTAATATTGCGCGATGGATTGCCGATCAACTTCGCAATAAAGGCAAGGTGGAACGCGCTTTCCTTGGCGCGCCTCTTTCGCAGGTCGAATACGGAGAAGCGCGTAAACTTAACCTTCCCGGATTAACCGGCGTGCGCGTTGGCGCGCCCTTTAAAGATTCGCCCGCCGCAAAGGCCGGACTCCACGCCAACGACGTGCTTTTAGCCATCGACGGCCGTCCCATCGAATCGCCCGAATTATTTGAATCTTTCGTTGAACGCGCCGACGTTAACCGCGATTTCAAATTAAAAGTTCTCCGCCAGAATTCGCCTGAACCGTTGGAACTTTCTATCCGTTTCGAAATCAGGCCGGACGGCTACGTCGGCGTGCCCATGACGGAAAACCTAGTCCAAAAGGGTTCTCACAAAATGGATAAAGAATGGGGCGTCATGGTTATTCCGTCCACGCCCGATTCCGCGGCGAGGATCGGAGCGGGCTCCCTTGAGGGAATCGTCGTCCTCAACGCGACTCCCGGCGGACTTGCGTATCGCGCGGGTATTCGCAACGGCTCGCTCATTTTGAAAATGAACGGTCGCGAAGTTCGTACTGTCGACGAGTACGAACAAGCCAAAAGTGAAAGCGGAGAGATCGAACTGGAGTTCTGGCAGAAATCGGAAATAAAAACGGTTCGTTTGGCGACAAAAGGCAAGCAGAACTAGCAAACCTGGTCAAACGGTGTTTTCAACGAGATCTAATAGAGAGGAAATCAAAATGAGATTTTTACTTAGATCGACGCTGCACGCTTTGACGTTAGCGTTCTTCGGAGTCGCTTTTTCCAATCTGCTCTTTGCGGAAGCGCCGACTCCTCCGCCGGCAAAAGACGCGCCGGAAGGTTTTGTTTCCCTGTTTGACGGCAAATCGCTCGAAGGTTGGAAAGGATCGGATAAATTCTGGTCTGTTGAAAACGGCTGTATCACCGGAAAGTCGAGCGAAGAGACGCCCGTTCCATACAGCGCGTTTCTCGTCTGGCAAGGGGAACCGGTCGGCGACTTTACGCTTATTGCCGATTTCTGTATAACCTCGGGCAACTCGGGAATCGAGTATAGAGCGTGGAGCGATCCTGCCCGTGAATTTGGACTTAACGGTTATCAGGCGGATATTTGCCCTGGCGATATCATGGGTATTTTATACGGCGAAGCGCTGGGCGAAATCGTCGCCCAACGCGGGGAGGCTGCGCGGTTTGATAAAGACGGTAAAAAAACGATCCAAAAATTTGGCGACGCTCAGGAAATAGCTAAATCGATCAACATGAACGGTTGGAACACCTATCGAATCGAAGCGCGAGGCAATAAGTTCGTCGAGTATATTAACGGCGTTAAAACGTCGGAACTCGTCGACGAACGCGACGTCTCCCCGTCTAAAGGAACCTTCGGCCTGCAAATCCATCCGGGGCCCCCGATGTTCGTTCAATATAAAAATATCTTCCTGAAAAAGGACTGAAACGGTATTTCGGCTTCAAGCCAATTTCATTTCGTTCCCCATTCCAAAGAAACGAGAGAGGACTGTCATGCAGTTGAACAGAAGAACCCTTTTGAAAACGGCGTTAGTCGCCTCCCCTATGCTCGTTGCGTCCCGCGTATTAGGACTCGACGGCGAAACAGCTCCCAGCGAAAGAGTGCGGATCGGAGTCGTCGGACTCGGCGGCCGCGGCAGCTACATCGCGACGATTGTCCAGCAGGCGAAAGACTGTCAGCTCGTCGCTATTAGCGATATTTTCAAGCCTAACGTCGATCGCTATATGAAGAATCGCTCGGAGTGGCTGAAGTCGTATGAAGATTTCCGCAAGATGATCGAAACGGAAAAACTCGACGGAGTCTGCTGTGAAACGTGCACGCACCAGCGCGCGTGGGTCGCAATTCACTCAATGCTCTGCGGCGCCAACGTTTACATTGAAAAGCCGATGGCGTTGACAATTAAAGAGGGCCGAGCAATGGCCGACGCGGCGAAGAAGCTCAAGAAGGTTACTCAGGTCGGTACGCAGCAGCGTTCTCTTCCGCTCTGCAAGTGGGCGTGCGAACAGGTCGCCAACGGAGCTATTGGAAACGTTAAAACGGTTCTCGTTCCGAACTTTGTCGGTCCGAACGTCTTTCCGGACGACGATCCCAAGTACGCGCTTGATCCCAAAGATTGCGAACCGTGGTGGGACGTCTGGACGAACCAGGCGAAACTTCGTAAGTGTTGTCCGGAAATCCAGTTCAGTTGGAGCAACTGGTGGGATTACGACGCGGGCGGAACTTGCTTTGGCGTTTCCGGATGGGGCACTCACTCGTTCGACCAAATGCAGATGGCTATCGGCACAAGCCTTACTGGACCGATGCAGATCATTCTCGAAGAGGAATGCACGATTCAGGATTCCGGTAAATTCACGAACCGCCCTTATTCCGAGGATGAAACGGGAGCCGAATACTACCATATGGCAAAAGTTCGCGGTCCTCGCGCTAAGGTCAAGATGCTCTTCCCGAACGGCGTTGAAGCGCGATTCGAGCTCGACGGCGACCGCGGTCCCGGCCTCGGCTGCATTGTCGTCGGAGATAAAGGGAAGCTCGAGATCAATCGCCATAAGGTCGCGTCTAATCCGAAAGAATTGGCGGCGTCCCTTCCGGAAGAAGCCAAGAATACTCGCGACGAGACGATTTACCATATCGAGAACTGGGCCGAATGCATCAAGACCGGCGCGAAATGTAACGCCGATATCGAAATCGGTCAACGTTCAACCACGATTTGCGAACTCATCAACATCGTTCGCGCTACGGCGGAAGTTGGCAAGGTCATTTACTGGAATGCGGAAAAAGAAGAGTTCGACAACTTGCCCGAAGGTAACAAGCGGCTCTCCCGCGCACGGCGTGAAGGCTGGGAACTCCCGACCGTTTGAGCGCTATAATCTAACCGCTTGAACTTGGCGCGCGGATTCGGCGACGGCTCCGCGCGTTTTTATTTCTTCACGGCGTTTCCTGAAGAACGTTTCTTATCCGTTATAATCGTTTTTTCCTCTCGCAAAAAAAGCGTCGGCCAGCCATTCTTGACGCATTATCGTTGACGTTTTTCACCCTCGATTTATAATAATGCGTGGGGCGCTTTGCCCTTTCGATTAAACGTCACGAAGCTGGGGGCTTTTTCGTGTTTCTTTCGGAAACGCGCCGCGAGGTCTCCGAGTGGCTTTTTTACCAAGATAAGTGTGCGGATACCAAAATGGAAAAATCGCTCGATCGCAAATTAGCGCGTATTCTCAAAGACCGCAGTTGCAACGACTTCATTCTTGCCGACGCAAAAGACGGCGACATGGCGTACGGTCTCTCTGCTCCCGGTCTCAGCCCGGAAAATTACGCCTCCGAATTCAAGTTCAAGACGTTGGACGAATATCGAGCCCAGATCCGCGAAGTCGTTAAACAGGGGCTCGTCGATATCGTTCTCATGAGCGCAAGCACGAGCGAAGTTCTGACGTTAAAAGAAGGCCTTTTCGAGAATACGCCCATTACCCCTGCGATTCGCGCAAACGACGCTTCCGATATTTGGCTTGCGGGCCAAGGCGCGATCTACGGCTCTGTTCCGTCGCGTCCTTTCCGCACCGCCGATCTAGATCACGCGCTCTGCGGGCACGCCGGGTGCTCTAAATCGGAAATTGCCGCAAAAAAAGGCGCCGACCTCGGTCTTTATTCGATCACCTTCAACAACGATCTTGATCGCGATTACGAGGCCTTAGAGGCGTATAAAGAATTCCGGATTGAAGCGGAACGAAAAGGTTTCCGGCATTTTCTGGAAGTTTTCAGCCCCAACGCGCCCGTCAATCCGATCGAAGACGTTCCAAAATTCGTCAGCGATCACATCGCGAGAACCTTGGCCGGCGTCACAACGGCGGCGCGTCCTATCTTCCTGAAGATTCCCTATTACGGTCCCAAGGCGATGGAAGCCCTCGTTCGCTACGATTCTTCGCTGGTCGTCGGCATTTTAGGAGGCAGCGCGGGCACGACGCTCGACGCGTTCCAAATGCTTTACGACGCGAAAAAATACGGCGCGCGCGTCGCGCTCTATGGTCGCAAGATCAACAACGCCGACCATCAGCTTACCTTCATTACCTATTTGAGAGCGATTGCCGACGGTCAAGCTTGGCCTATGGAAGCCGTTAAAGCGTATCATGCGGATCTGCAGAAACTCAAGATTAAGCCCAAACGGTCGCTCGAAGACGATTTGCGCACCACGGTCCAGTCTCTGAGCTATAACAACTCCAGTACCGTCTCCATGACGGGCGCAGATAAATCCGCAAGTTCCGATCCCAAGGCGAACGCCGCGCTTGCTTCCGCTCAGGCAAAGAAGTTTTTCGTACGCAACTACTTTAAAGACTCCGAAGAAAAGCAAGACGCTACTAAGAAGCAATTCACAAAAACGCCCGATTTCTCCAAGATGACGCAGCAGGAAAAGCTCCAGTGGAATCTTGAGCGCATCCGCCGTTCCATGTGATTTCGCGCCTTTAAAAACCGGCCGGAGTGAAATTGTTCCGCTCCGGCCCTCGTTCTTTTTCTTCAAGATGGTATAATCGACGCGGCTTTTTTCAGAAACTGCCGCGTCGTTTTTTATTGAAAAGGATACAAAAAAGGAAGGACAATGTCCGAAGTTCAAAATGCGCCGGTTGACGGAGAAGAAAAAGTCCCCGTTCAACCGATCAAAACATACAAGTCGACAATTACGGCTTTGTTCGTTCTCTTTGCCGTTTACGTGTGCCTGCTCGGGTTTGGAATCCCTCAAAAATGGACGCACGCTCAGTTTGCTCATCATGCCGTATCGGAAAGCGTCGAGATTGGAGAATTACCCGAAATACTCGACGAGGCCAAATCGGAAGAAGCCGACTCTGAATCTCAGGCTAATCCTGTTTCGGAGGACAAGACTGCTGCTGAAAAATCGGTTTCAGACCAGCCCGAACCGGAACATGGCGCCGTTCATTATCCGCCTCTGTGGACGTCGATCCCATTTGTAGCGCTCCTGCTGTGCATCGCAATTTTGCCGCTCGTGCCTCCGCTCGCCCACTGGTGGGAAAGCAACCTTCACCGCTTTATCGTCGCGGCGGTTCTTGGCGCCGTTACGTTGGCGTATTACGCGTTCGTTTGCGATTTTCCCATTGATATGCACTGGCCCGCGCATAAAGTAATCGACGTTCAGGCCAGTCCTTTCGCGAAAGGCGGAGCCGTTTTCATTAACGCCATCTTGGGCGAATATGTTTCGTTTATCGTCCTGCTCTTCTCGCTTTTTTGTATTACGGGCGGAATCAGAATTTCCGGCGACTTAAAAGCAAGTCCGCTTGTCAACTCGGTTATTCTGGCAATCGGCGCGTTACTAGCGAGTTTTGTCGGAACGACAGGCGCCGCAATGCTGCTCATACGGCTCCTGCTTGAAACAAACGTAGACCGAAAACACAGAGTTCATATTTTCATTTTCTTCATTTTCTGCGTCTGCAACGTCGGCGGATGCCTGCTCCCGATCGGCGATCCCCCGCTCTTTCTAGGTTACCTGCGCGGCGTCGGATTTTTGTGGACCCTCCATCTTTGGATGGAATGGCTCTTTGTGTGCGGCATACTGATCACGCTCTTCTTCCTGCTTGACACGTTCCTTTTCTATCCTAAAGAAGGCGAACTCGACTTGCTGAAAGACAGACTGAAGCGCACGCCGCTCAGAGTAGAAGGCGCTTTCCCGAACGTCCTGTGTTTACTCGGCGTTATCTTGGCGGTTATGCTGCTGGATCCCGCGCAAGAGTTCCTGTCCCTTTTCGGCGTCAAGACAGGGGTTTATCCGCCCATGTTTTTGCGTGAAATCGTTCAGCTTGCTATGGTCGCGATTTCCTTTATTTACGGATCGAATACCATCCGTGCAAGAAACGCGTTCAACTTCAGCGCAATTTTGGAAGTAGCGGCCCTTTTCTTCGGTATCTTTATCTGCATGCAGGCGCCGTTGCAAATCCTTAACGCGAAGGGCGCGCAAATTGCGGAAGCCGTTCACAAATACGGCTCGAAAATCAAGCTAAACGAACCCAAAGAGTTTTTCTGGATCTCCGGAACGCTTTCTTCCGTACTCGACAACGCGCCTACTTACGTCGTCTTCTTTGAGACGGCGCGCGCCGCCTCCGAGGGGGAATTAGAAGAAGCGACGAAAGCTGGCGACGTAGATAAGGCGGCGACGATTCAGGCGGCTATTGACGAAGGCCAAAGACAGGCGGGCGTCCCCATTCCCCTTAATCTCCTAATCGCCGTCTCGTTAGGCTCCGTCTTTATGGGCGCAATGACCTACATCGGCAACGGGCCAAACTTCATGGTCAAAGCGATTGCGGAGGAAAACGGCGTTAAAATGCCCAGCTTCTTTGGCTATATGGGCTACAGTGTCTGTATTCTCCTCCCCATTTTGATCGTCATGACGGTTATCTTCCTCTGACGTCGAAAATCGCTTTGCGCAAACGCTGCGAACAATGAGAAACGCGTCGATTTTACTGCGGTAAATTCGACGCGTTTTCTTATGGTGAAAAGCAAATTCTCCTCCGTCCGATCGCGTTTGTTGCCCGCGCGCGATTATCTTGGTACAATTACAGTCGCGCCATTTCTTGACGGTAGGCGCGAACAAATCCTGTCGACTCCGTTTTTTCCAATGCAAAGAAAGTTTGTTATGAAAAATCAATCGTCCTCGCGCGAGCGCATGCCAATAGACCGCCGCGAGTTTATTAAAGACGCGGCGGTCGCGTCGCTTGCAGCTTCTCTCGGTCTCCATCCCTTTAGAACTGGTTCTTCAACGCTATTGGCGGCTCAGCCCGCAAGCGACGGTCTCGACGTCGCCCAATCGCCCTACGGAGTATGCGCGCACATCGGCGGCGGCGAAGAATGGGACCAAATGCCAGAGAATCTGAAACTTATGAAAGACGCGGGAATACGCTGGGTTCGCGCCGATTTCTCATGGAACAACGCGGAATGGCCCGAAGGAAACTGGCATTTTGACCGACTCGACCGGACTGTTGAAGAGACGAACAAACTCGGTCTGCAAGTCCTGCCCATTCTTAATTACGACGTCCCTTGGGCGACGCCGGCGTACAAGCATCTCGAAAAGTGGCTCGAATACGTCCGTCGGACCGTCGAACGGTACAAGGATCGGCTGCGGTATTGGGAAGTATGGAACGAAGAAAACTTGCAAGGGTTCTGGAAAGAAGAACCGGACGGCGCAAACTACGCGATTCTCCTCAAAGAAACGTACAAAACAATCAAGTCGATCGATCCTAATCTCGTCGTCGTATTTGGCGGGCTCGCCGGCGTTCCGGTCGACTTCTTTGAAAAGGCCCTTGATTCGGGCGCAGCCGACGCGTTTGACGTCATGAATATTCACCCCTATCGCGGCGGAATGACGACGCGCCGACGCCTCGAGCAATTTGCCTCGGAAATAGACGCGTTCCGTCAGGCCCTCAAGAAGCGCAATCTCCCGGCGAAACCGATTTGGATTACCGAAATGGGCTGGGCGACTCCCCCTACCTTCGGAGAGGATAACACGCTCGTCGTCTCCGTCGCGTTGCGGAAGCTTTATCCGAATCAGACTCCCAAGATCGCAATATTTTACGATAAACGGTACGATCCCGCGCAGGCCTATTCGCAAAGCGATTTCTACAACTACCTGCCCGACGTCTACCGCGGGAATGCGTCGCTCGCGACGTTTATTAGCGTCGAAGAACTGGGAAAAATCTCGGTCAAAGACTTCGACATGCTCATTATGCCTCCCAGCGAAACCTTCCCGTCCGACTGCTTTGGCGCCGCGGAGGAGTTCGTCAAGGCTGGCGGAACGCTCGTTCTGCTTGGAGGCGTTCCCTTCTATTACGAATCGCGGTTCGACGAAAAGACCGAACGTTACGTCCAAACCGGCCCAAATCCCAACTTTGAAAAGAATCTGGACGCGCTGCGAATCTCGTGGTACGCCTGGTGGACGAGAAAAGACGTTCCGGAAGAAGTTCCGGCGGTCGTGGCGCCTGAATTCGCGAACGAAGCGAACGGTTATTCTCCGGCTTACCGAGCGGGCCGGTTCTTTGACGGCGCCAAACTAAAGGACGGGGATGAAATGATTTCCATTGTCAACGGACAAAACGAATCGTTTAAAGCCTCGTCTGCGTGTATTTACAAATTCAACAGCGACTACAAAGGAGCGATTGTGATCAGTTCGGCGATGGGCGTCGACGGCGTCGTTACAAATCGCTCCACGGTCGCCAATCAGGCGGTTTTTCTCTCCCAATCGTATCTGCTCGCGTTCGCCAACGGAATCGAACGGTACTTCTGGTATGAATTTCAGGCGCCAGAACGCGACGACGCCGATCCGGAACATCATTTCGGAATCGTCCATCAGCAGCTTGACCCCAAGCCCGGTTTTTTTGCTTACAAAACGCTGTCGAAAGCGCGTCCCGCCGGTTCTCGCGGCGACAAACTCACGCTCAGCGACGACCTTTGCGTCGTCTCGTGGGACCGTCCCGACGGGCAAAAAGGCTGGGCGTTATGGACGCCAAACGTTCCGCGGGAAATCCCGTTTGAAATCGACGGCGCGGTAACGGACGCGTTCGATTATCTCGGAAATAAGGTCTCCGTACCCGAGGACGCAAACAAACTCAACCTCGCGCAAGGCGTGCTCTACCTCGTCGGTCCGAATCAAATCTCCGCTCGCTAATCGTTGAAAACAAAACGCGCCGCCTACCGGATACCGATAGGCGGCGCGTTCTCTATTCAGACGTTTCCAAGGGAAACGTTACAGGACAAATTTACTCAAATCTTCGTCGTTGGCGACGGCGTCGATCTTCGAACGAACGTACTCCGCGTTAATCTCGACGTGTCCGGACTCCATTTCCGCGGCGTCAAAATTGAGATCTTCCAAGAGAAGTTCCATGATCGTACAGAGTCTCCGCGCGCCGATATTCTGCGTCGTAAGATTCGTTTGCGCGGCGTATTCCGCAATTGCGTCGATTGCGTCGTCCGTAAAGACAAGCTCGACGTTTTCCGTCTTCATGAGCGCGATATACTGCTTCGTGAGCGCGCTCTTAGGTTCGGTCAGAATACGCGCGAAATCTTCCTTTTTGAGATCGGAAAGTTCGACGCGAATCGGGAAACGCCCCTGAAGCTCCGGCGTCAGATCGCTCGGCTTCACGCGGTGAAACGCGCCGGCTGCGATGAATAGGACGTGTTCCGTAGAGAACAGACCGTATTTCGTCGAAATAGTCGTCCCTTCAACAATCGGCAGAAGATCGCGCTGTACGCCTTGACGGGAAACGTCGGCGCCATGGCCTCCTTCGCTCCCGACAATCTTATCGATCTCGTCGATAAAGATAATCCCGAGATTCTCCGCCAGTTTGATTGCGCGCTCGTTAATTTTATCGTCGTCAAGGAGACGCTCCGACTCCTGTTCTTGAATAATTCCGCGCGCCTCGCTGACTTTCATCTCTCGGCGGCCGCCGCGTTTAGACGTCATATTCTCAAACATTTTCTGAATATCGTCCGCCATTGAGTCGGGTCCAATCCCTCCCATAACGACCGGCATTGAGCGCCGTCTCTCTGTCACGGGAATGAGTTCGTCTTCTAACTCGCCCGCTTTCAGAAGTTCCTGAACGCGATCAAGGAGTTTCGTCTTCTTCGACTGCTTGTCGTTCGTTGCGTGCGCTTGGCTCGATTCGGTTTTCTTCCCCGCGTCGTCTGTTTCTTTCTGAGATTGAAGAGAATCGGAAGCGGCGGCTCCGACCTTCGAATCCGACGGCGCGGCGCCGCCGAACGAATTGTCGATGAACCCTTTCAGAGCGTCTTTCAGCTCCGCGCGATCAAAGCCGCTCCCAGCCATAAGGTCGAGCGCGCCTTCGGCCATCTTTTCAAAATCTTCTTTGGAAATATTCTGCTTTAGCCCCGGGGGAAGGAGGAAATCAAACCCCGGAATATTCGGAGCCTCTGGGGCTTTCTCCGACGTTTCCTCCGGTTTTTCCGCCTCAATTTTAGGCTCTTCGGGCAAAAAATCCTTTTCGCGGCCTTCGTGCTCGATCTTCTCAACAAGCAGGTGAAGAATACGCTTCTCCGCCGCTTCCTTCGCCTTCTCTTCGTTCTTTTCGCGTTCCTCGGTTCGAACGATTCCAACGGCGTTTTCAACGAGTTCGCGCGCCATGCTCTCCACGTCGCGGCCGTAATAACCAACTTCGGTATATTTCGTCGCGTCGACCTTAATAAAAGGCGCGCCGGTCAATGCGGCCAAACGCCGCGCGATCTCCGTCTTACCGACTCCGGTCGGCCCGATCATCATCATGTTTTTCGGCCCGATCTCGTCGTGCATTTCCCCCTCGACGCGCTGACGGCGCCAACGGTTCCGAATTGCGACAGCTATGGCGCGTTTTGCTTCTTTCTGACCGACGATATACTTATCCAGCTCTTCGACAATTTGACGAGGCGTTAATTCGAGCATTGCAGTTCCTCCACGACGATATTGGCGTTAGTATAAATATCGATATCGGAAGCGATCTTGACCGATTCGGCGACGATTTCCTTGGCGGAAAGCTCGGTGTGCGCAAGGAGCGCCTTTGCCGCCGCCATAGCGTAATTGCCGCCCGACCCGATCGCGGCGATTCCGTCGGTCGGCTGAACCACGTCGCCGTTGCCGCTCAAAAGGAGCGTCTCCTTATCGGATACGACGATCATCATAGCCTCTAACCGCCGCAGCGCGCGGTCGGTACGCCATTCTTTCGCCAGTTCGATCGCCGCGCGCGTTACGTTCTGAGGATAATCCTTGAGACGCGCTTCAAAACGCTCCATGAGCGCAAAGGCGTCCGCGGTCGAGCCGGCGAACCCGGTTAAAACGCGGCCGTCAAGCAGCCGCCGAATCTTCCGCGTATCGGATTTCATAATGGAAGAACCGAACGTTACCTGTCCGTCCCCTCCAATCGCGACGGAGTTCCCCCTGCGAACCGCCAAGATGGTAGTGCTGTGAGATTTCATTTCCTAAAACTTTCTAGCGCAGACTTTTTTGAAAATTGAAACACATAAGAAGCCGAAAGGACGCCAAACAAAACGACAAACCCAGAACGTCGGCCGCGCGTCCGAAACAGGCGGCGCGCTGCCGTTCTAAAAACGACTCAGCGAGTTCGACGCCGCGCGAATACGGCGTCCTTAGCAAGAATATTAATGCAATTTGAGCGCCAATCACTCATCCCGGGAAAGAATATCGGTCCTCATGAGTTTGCGCTCAATACCGGGAATAAAACCGGTCCAGAAACTGCCAATATTAGGATCGTCGACAATGTATCGGTGAAATTCCATCATCTTGGCGTCAAGAGAATCAATGTAGTAGAGCGCGACCGCCTCCAGGCACATCGGCGCCTTTGCCGCGCCGTTCTCGACCGTTCCGTGGTGCGAGAGTATCATGTGCTTGAGTACAATCGCAAGACGGGAGTCAAACTTCTGTCCCGTCATCGTTTCAAGTTCGGCAATTTTATCGCGAAGAATCTCTGCGCCGACGTAAGGATGTCCCAGCGCCTGACCTTCGTCCGTATAGACGGGCATGTTAATGTCGTCTGAAAGCTCCTGCGTCTTGCCGACGTCGTGAAGGAACGCGCCCGTTAACAGCAAATCTGCGTTAAGAATCCCCTCGTACATCGGAGCGATTCGGCGCGCTATCTCCATCATGCAGACGGTATGTTCGAGCAGGCCGCCGGGGTATGCGTGATGAAGCCGGACGCCGGCAAAAGCGCGGGAAAAACGCGCGACAAACGCCTCGTCGGCAAGAAAGCAGTCGATTAGATCGTAGAGCTGCGGGGTCTTAATCTCGCGTGCAATTTCGCGCAGCTTTTTTAGCAGTTCCGGAACGTCGACCGAAGTCCCGCGTGAAAAATCTTCGAGCGAAACTTCGCTGGGATCGACCTTAACGAGTTTCTTGGCGATAACCTGGATGTTCCCTTGAAAACGTTGCGCCGTCCCCTCGCAGCGAACAAAATCGCCGTTCGCAAACTGATGAAAGAGCGTCTCCGTGGCGTTCCAGAGCCGGCCGGAAACCGCGCCCGTCTTATCGGTCAAAAGAAATTGAAGATACAAGACCCCGTTTTTATTCGGACGAAGAGCCTTGTCGACAATGCGATATACTTCCGAGACGGCTGCGTTTTCACTTATCTGATTTACGTAAAGGCGGCTCATGATCGATCCAATTTCATATTTCCTAAACGCTCGAAGACGGGCGTCATGTTATAATTATTCTTGACAGGTCTCTACAATATAACGCAGAATGAAAAAATGGAAATATAGGAATTTGGGAATCGCGCCTTTTAGAACACGGAGCGTTTATAAGGCCTTTGTTTAAAAAAATGGAAAAAAGACGCCTTGACCGAATCATATCGGGCGTTATAATGACCTCTGTTTTCAAGGCGCGTCATTACTTCGACGCTCTTGTTGGGTGGCGGTTTGTTCGGTTCCAATTTTCCGTTCATACTCATGCCTTTCGTTTTTTCCCCTTACTGGGTAGGTAGCTCAGTTGGTAGAGCACAGGACTGAAAATCCTGGTGTCGGCGGTCCGATCCCGCCCCTGCCCACTTCGGAATTTTCCGAGTCCGTTGCGAATTTTTCGCATTGTTTCACCCTTATCGGGTAGGTAGCTCAGTTGGTAGAGCACAGGACTGAAAATCCTGGTGTCGGCGG
>CAMNJU010000072.1 GCA_946541595.1 uncultured Planctomycetales bacterium | reverse complement strand
GGCGCGGTTTTTTTATTTTCAGCCATAACAGGGCTAAACGAACTAAAAACTCTCGCGCGGCTTTTTTATTTTCAGCCATAACAGGACTAAACGAACAAAAAACTCTCGGCGGCGGTTCTCTTTTTCGGGATATTTCTTTTCGCCGCGCAATAATCGCGGTGGGATACTCTTTTTATTGGGAAAGGAGCGAATATGAAAAGAAGTCTCTTTTGGAAAGCGGCGTTCCTTGCCGGATACGCGCTCGCGCTCGCGGCCTTTTGGCTTGCGGCGGCGCGCGGGGCCGAGCCGGACGGGGAACGCCTAACCCGAACGGAAACGGAAGTTGGGCGCCGCGTTCCGGAATACCGTTCCGAGTACGTGCGCGTCGTTGGCCCGAACGCGTCCGAAATTGGGCGCAGGTGCGACGCGATCGTCCGCGCGCTCGAAGAGCGGTACGGAACGCCGGAATACTGGCGCGTCTTTCCGGTCCGGTACGCGCCGAACCGGGGCGGCGCCGTCGCGGGCTATACCGAGTACGTCGAGCCGAACGTAACGGAAGTCGCGATTTTTCAGACGTTTGACGAGTCGGTCGGCGCGACGCTCGATCACGAGCTCACGCACGCGTTCTTCTTCTACTATCTGCATAAGAATTTCGATCTTATGCTCAACGAAGGACTTGCCCAGCATTCGGAATACGCGTCCCGGTCGCGGCTCCGGGAGTCGGTCTGCGCGCGATACCGGGCGGGCGAATTCGCGCCCTTGGCGGCGCTCTACGGCTCGAATCGGTACGACCGAACCGGGCTGATCTATACCGAAGGGTTCGGAGTCGTCGATTTCCTCGTCGCGCGCGGCGGCTCGAAATGGTTCGCCGCCTTTATGCTCGATTTGACTCGGGAGACCGACGATATCGATCTGTCCCTGCGGCGGTTCTACGGATACGCGTCCCTCGACGAGCTCGAAGAGGACTGGCTGGAATTTGTTCGCGGCGGGCAGGACTGCGCGAATACGCGCGCCGTCGCCCTGCCGAAAGAAGAGAAGGAGAAATAAGATGAAGACGTCAGCGCTGTGTTATAGCGCCGCCCTTGCCGCGGCGGCGTGGACGTGCGCGCAGGTCGGCGCCTCGGAGCCGGCCTCGGAGATTCGCGTCGTCTATCCTGCGTCGGCGACGTCGCGCGAGCCCATGCTCGCCGACGGCCGCAACCCGTTTGTCGACGGCGGCGGTAAGAATCTGGCCGCCAAGCCGCCCGTTAAGGAGAACGGACGGCTCGAAATCGAGACCCCGCTCGGCCAGATTCGCGAGGTGCGCGAGACGCTCGACGCGATTCGCCAGACGCAGACGGAGCTCGCGCAGGGAATCGAGACGCTCGTTTCGCGTCCGCCCGCGCGCGACCGCGCCGACGAGATTCTCGCCGCGATCGAACGCGCGTCGGCGGCCCGCGCCGCGCAGGAGGCGCAGCCGTCGGCGCCCGAGCCGATTCCGACGCCCGAGCCGATTCCGACGCCCGAGCCCGCGCCGGTTCCGGCGCCGCAGCCGTCCGAACCTGGCGCGCAGACTCGAATCGACGCGGGGACCTGGCGCGCCGTTTTCGCCGCGCTCGCGGTTTGGCTCGCGCTTACGGTTCTCGTTAAGCTCCTCGCGAAAGCGCGGACGGCGTCGCGCGAAATCATGCGCGCGCTCGCGTCGGGCCGCGCGGAAGCCGAGTCGAAAGGAGACGGTAAATGACGGTCGTTCGGGAATATAACGAGCTTATTACATCGGTGGAATCGCAACGCGACGCCCTTGTGATTATTCTGACCGCGTCGCGCGCCGACGAAGAGGAACGGCTCCCGATTACGGAAGCGCAGAAAGAGACGGCCGCGAGCGCGGCCAAGAGCGTGCTCGAATGCGTCGGCGCGGACGTCGGCGCCAATTCGACCGCGTTTGTTATTCCAGGCGAAGAACTTGCCGACGGCGAGACGCTGACTCTGCGCGTGCGCGCGACCCTGAACAGGGAGTCGGCGCCCGAGCGGACGCTCTGACGTCTTAATCCGGCGTCGGCAAGCTCGCGAATCTGTTTGTGCGAAAGGAAATTATGGCGACGATTTACTTTACGACGAACGCCGACAGCGGGAGCGGATCGCTCCGGCAGGCGCTCGCGAACGCCGCGCCGGGCGACTCCGTGACGCCGGATCCCGGCGTCGCGTGGGGCGGGGACGTGATCGCCGTAGCGCTCGCGTCTCCGCTCGTAATAACCAAAGACATAACGTGCGACGGCGGCTTATTTTGGATCGAGCTCGACGGTCAGGCGGCCGTTCGATGTCTCAACGCGTCGTCGGGGGCGGCGGCAGTCTTTCGGCGCGTCCGGTTCATAGACGGCAAGACGGCCGCCGGCGGCGGGCTGTTCTATTCCTCGCACGCGTCCGCCGTTACCGTGTTCGAGCAGTGCGTCTTTGCGGGCGGTCAGGCGGCGAATTACGGCGGATGCGCCTACGTCTACAAGGGTCGCGCGGCGTTTCGCGACTGCGTTGTCACCGGGGGCAGGGCGGTAACCGAGCTCGCCGCGGGAGGCGTACGGTTCGCGGCGACCGCGCGGCAGTCGGAAATTACGCGCTGCACCGTCGTTGGGAACGCCGGCAAGGACGTCTCGAGCGTGCAGGAAGACGAAGAGAGGCCGATTGTCGTCGATTCGATTATCGGATCCGCGACCGGGCAGATCGGGACGCGCGCGCCGTCCGAATGCGGATTCGTCGAACCGCCCGGCGACGGACTCGACGTCGAAGGCTGGACCCCGAACGCATGGCGCGCGTTCGATTTGCGGCTGACCGACGCGTCCCCGTGCCTGACCGGCGCGAGCTCCGTTCTCAACGCGGAAGACTACTGCGACGCGCTCGGAAGACCGCGCAAGCCGGGCGGCGCGCTCGGCGCCTACGAGGGCGCGTGGTTCGTCGCGCGCGCCAATACGGAAACGCGGATAACCCGCGACGTCGAAGTCGACTGCGTCGAGATTGCCGACGGCGCCGTCGCAACGTTCGTCGGGCCCGACCGTATTCTGGCCGCGCGCGAATCCGCGTCGGTCGGCGCCGCGGCCGTGCGCTCGGAGACGAACGGATTTCTCGCCGCTCCTTCGTTTGAATGTTCCGCCGCCGCGGCGTTTACAAACGTCGAACGCTGCGGATACGGGGCAGGGATTTCCGCGCTGACCGCCGTCGCGGTCGGGCCGGACGCCGTTCGCGTCGCGTGGACGGCGCAAGTTCCGGAACGCGGCGCGCTTATCCAGCGCGAAACGGCCGGCGCGTGGACGACCGTCGCCGCAAACGCGTCGGTTTCTCCGATTACGGTCGGCGGCTGCGCGGGCCGCGTTTCGTTCCGCGCCTTTGACGGCGAACGGTTCGTATACGTCGACGCGCGAACCTGCGCCGGAACTCAGTTCAGCGTCGTCGTTATGGGAACCGCCGCCGAAAGGGCGGATCAGAATTGGGAGGCTGTTGTGGCGACCGTTGGCGTAACCGCGTCCGTGACGACCGGACAGAGCGTAACCGTTTTGGCGAGAATTTTCGACGCGTTTGATTCGGACGCGCCGCTCATAAACGACGGAACGAACGTTGTTTCCGTAACTTATACGTGCAGCCGCGCGACGAACGGACTGTTCGACGAGCTCGTAACGCCGGTTCAGGGCCACGAGAACGTCGACGCGGGCGCCGACTGCGTGCTCGCCTCCGTTCAGAATTCCGACGCGTGGACCGCCGACGCCGTCGGATATAATTTCGTACTCACGCCCGACACGCGGAACTATCCGCTCTTTGAGAAGGAAGGGGAGTATCAGATTAAAGTTACGGTCGTGCTAACGGCCGGGAATCCGATCGTCTTCTATGCGCCGATCTCCGTTTCCGCGCGCGCGTAACGCGCGGCTCGGACGGCGGCGCCCAAACGCGGATTAGAAATTCAGACGCAGCGGACGTCCGGTATTCGCCGGACGCCCGTTTTTTTGTCCCCGCCGGTAAAAATTCAGAACTTTGTTGAGAATTGCGCCGGAAAACTTGAGCAAACGGTTCCGACGCGCTATACTAACGGCGAATCGGCGCCGCGCGTTCGGGACGCGGACGCCGTGCTGGGAGTTCTGCGGCGCCGGTCCGCGGATCGTTTGACGCCGCGCGAGTCGTCCGCGGGCGTTCGGAGGCGAGATACTTTGGATACGAAAAAACTGGACAAATGGGCCGACTTGCTCTTGGATACCGGCAAGCGGAATAATCTCATTAACTTCAAGGATACCAAAGCGTCGACCGTCGAGGTCCTGCTCCCCGATCCGGACGCCCTCTTTGAGAAGATCGACGGCGCGACCGCGTTCGAGGTCTTTGATCCGAAAATCGTCGAGGAAGACGACGACCTGCTCGACGCGCCCGAAGAAACGCAGCCCGAGCCCGAAGAGGCGCCGCAAAAGGCCGAGAGCGAGCCGGAAGCCGCCGAGCCGGTCGCGGAAGAAAGCGCGTCCGCGGAGGAGCCCGCGCCCGCCGAGAACGCGGCGCCCGAAGTGACGCCCGAAGTGACGCCCGAAGTGACGCCCGAAGTGACGCCCGAAGAGACGCCCGAAGAGACGCCCGCGGAGCAGGCGCCCCCGGAAGATCCCGGCGCGGACGCGAAGAAAGCGGCGTTTCTCGAAAAATATTCCCCTAAGATTAAGCGGCAGAGCCAGCTTCTCGTCTACAGTATTTCGGGCAATCCGATCGCGTCAGTCAAAAAGATCGATAAAAAGACGCGCGAATTCATTGAAGAGACGGGCGTTAACGTCGCGTACATGGCGTTCGGCTTTATCAACTGGAAAGAGAGCGAAACGTCGAGTTCCGTTTTCCACGCCCCTATTCTCCTCGTTCCCATTCAGCTCAGTCAGAAATCTTCCGTCGATCCGTACTATATCAAGTCGCTCGAAGACGATATCGTTATCAATCCGACGTTCGCTTATAAACTCGACTCCGAACACGGAATTAAGCTTCCGGAATACGCCGACGAAGGGCTCGGCGCCTACCTCGAAAAGGTGCGCGCGATCGTCGCGAAGCTGCGCTGGACCGTGACGGCCGAATGTAAAATCGGTATTTTTTCGTTCCTCAAGATCAATATGTACCGCGACTTAAAGGACAACGCGAGCGCGATCCTCGCCAATAGGAACGTGCGCGCGCTCCTGGGCGAGCCGATCGAGCAGGAGCCGGACGCCGCGGCCGACGCGCGCCTCGCGAATCCGCTCGCCGAGCTCCACAGCGTCGTCGACGCCGACTCCAGTCAGATGGAGGCGATCCAGATGGCCAAAGCCGGCAAGAGCTTTGTACTGCAGGGCCCGCCGGGAACCGGCAAGAGCCAGACGATTACCAATATTGTCGCGGAATGTCTCGGGGACGGCAAAAAGGTGCTCTTTGTCTCCGAAAAGCTCGCGGCGCTCAACGTCGTCTACGAAAAGCTCAAGAAGGCCGGCTTGGCGGAATTCTGTCTCGAGCTCCACAGCCATAAGGCGAATAAGAAAGATTTCATCGCGGATCTGTGCCATACCCTTCGCGCCGGCAAGAGCTCCGTCTCCCCGAAAGCCGACGCGGTTATCGCCGAAAAGGACAAGACGCGCGCCCAGCTCGACGCGTATGCCGAAGAGCTGCATAAAGAACGGCCCGTTATCGAAAAGAGCCTCTTCGCGCTGTACGAAGCGCACGCCGCGTTCCGCGCCGCGCCCGACGTCGTGTGGTCGGTTCCGAAAATCGCCGACAAAGGAGAAGCGTTCCTGACGGACGCCGCGTCCCTGTTGGATCAGTATGTAAGCTACGTTCCGACTGTCGGTTACGACTATAAGCAGAATCCGTGGCACGGGTTCGTTCAGGAGGACGCGTCGTATCAGGCGAAAGCCGAAGTCAAACAGAACGTCGCCGCGGTCGTTCAATTTCTGCAGACGCTCACGCCGGCCGCGCAGGAGATCGCGCAGAAGTACGGCGTTCGGTGCGAAACGGTCGACGGCGCGCGCGTCTGGAAGTCGTTCTTCGAGTTTGCCGCCGAATCGAAGGTTCTTACGCCGGCGCTCCTTACGAAAGAGAGCTTTGACAAGGCGTACGCCGCCGCGGCGAAACTGCGCGCGCTCGCCGGCGAGATAACCTCCGCGCGGACCGCGCTCGACGCCGAATACGACCCCGACGTCTATAAGCTCGACGGCCCGACCCTCTATAAGAAGCTCGCCAAGCAGTTCGCGAGCGTCTTTTCGCGCATTTTCAGCTCCGAATACAAACAGCTTGCCGCCGACCTGCGGCTATGCCGAAAAGACGGTAAGAAGCCGTCCTATAAGCAGGCGCTCGCCGCCGCCGAACGGCTCGCCGCGTTCCAGCAGAAGAGCGAGGAATTCGCGGCCGGGGAAGCGCCCGTCAAACCGCTCTTAGGGCCCGCCTACGACGGCGTTAAGACCGACTGGGACTACCTCGCGAACCAACTGACCGCGCTCGACGTCGCGTACTCGAAAGGGCTCTCGTTCGGCAGTTTAGCGCAGGCGGCCGACCTCGCGCCCGAAAAGGAGGCGTTCGCCGGATACGCCAAGCGGCTCGGCGCCGCGTTTGCCGGATGCGACGGAGGCGCGCTCCAGTTTCTGGCCGGCGCGTTCGACGGCGCGATTTTCAACGTCGACGCGTCCCCGTGCGCGGCGGCGCTCGAACGCCTGCAGGGCTGTCTGGCCAACGTCGACGCGCTCGATAACTGGCGGCATTTCCGGAAGTTATTGGCGTCGCTCGCCGAAAAAGAGATCGCGCCGTTTGTCGATAAGGCGATCGAACAGCAGGTCGAGCCGGACAAAATCGTCCCCGCGTTCAAAAAGCTGTTCTACTACCAGTGGATCGACTCGATTCTCTCGAGCGCGCCCGTCCTGTCGGCGTTCAGCCGCGTGTCGCAAGATAAAGCGATTCAGATCTTTTCGGAAAAGGACGTCGAGCAGTTTGAGATCAGTAAGGCGAAGATTCGCGCCGAACTGTCGGAAAAACGCCCGTCTACCGATATTATCGCGCCCGGAAGCGCGCTCGCGACCCTGCTTCGGGAAGGCGAAAAGAAGCGCAAGCAGAAGAGCGTTCGAACCCTGCTCGCCGAGACGGGCGAGCTCGTTCAGCGTATTAAGCCGTGCTTTCTCATGTCGCCGCTGAGCGTGAGCGCGTTCCTCGCGCCCAACGCCGTGCATTTCGACGTCGTCGTATTCGACGAAGCGTCCCAAATCTTTCCGCAGGACGCCGTCGGCGCCATCTACCGCGCCGACCAGCTCATTGTCGTCGGCGACTCGCGCCAGATGCCCCCGAGCAACTTCTTTAACGCGTCGAGCGGCGCCGACGATTCCGACGACGAAGCCGACGATATTACCGACTTCGAGTCGATTCTGGACCTGTGCTCGACGTCCATGCGCCAGCTCCGGCTCCGCTGGCACTATCGGAGCCGGCATGAAGAGCTCATAACGTTCTCCAATAAGAACTTCTACGACGGCGATCTCGTTACGTTCCCGTCTCCGAAAGCGGACGCGAAAGGGACCGGCGTCGACTATTTCCACGTCGACGGCGTCTTCGACCGCAAGTCGCACACGAACCGGAAAGAGGCGGAATTTGTCGTCGATCTGATCTATGAAAACATCGAGAAATTCCCGAATCGGAGTCTCGGCGTCGTCGCGTTCAGTATCGCGCAGCAGGATCTCATCGAGCGGATTCTGGCCAAGCGGCGCCAGAACGAGCCGGAGAAGGAGTCCTTCTTCCGAAAAGACGCCGAGGAGCCCTTCTTCGTTAAGAATCTCGAAACGGTGCAGGGGGACGAACGGGACACGATTATCTTCAGTACGGCGTACGGGCTCGACGCGCAGGGCAAGCTGCTGCACAACTTCGGGCCGCTCAACCGCGTTGGGGGCGAGCGGCGCCTGAACGTCGCCGTGACGCGCGCGAAACAAAACGTGCAGCTCGTCTCCTCGATGCGCTATACGGATATCGACCTGAAACGGACGTCGTCCGAGGGCGCAAGGCTGCTCCGCGAATACCTCAACTTCGCCGAGAACGGAGAGGGCGCGCTCGAATCGCAAGCAAAAAAGAGCGAATTTGAACGCGAGGCCGCAGACTTCGAAATGGAAGTGGGCGAATTTCTCCGCGCGAACGGATTCGACGTCGATACGCAGATCGGCTTCTCCGACTTCAAAATTGACGTCGGCGTTAAGGCGCCCGGCGGCTCAGACTACGCGCTCGCGATCGAGTCCGACGGCGCGACCTACCGCTCGGCGCGAAACGCGCGCGACCGCGACCGGCTCCGCAGAGAAGTCCTGCAGCGGATGGGCTGGCGCTATTACCGGCTCTGGTCGACCGACTGGTTCCGCAATAAGGCCGCGGAGCAGGAGCGACTCTTAGCGGAGGCAAAAAGCGCGGTCGAAGGGCGCCCGAAGAAGGAGCCCGAACCGGTAATCGAGGCCCCGAAAGAGAGCTACGAAGAGACCGTCGTCGAAGAGAAAGCCGCGTTCCCGACCTATAAGGAAGCGGATATCGCCGGCGCCTTCCAACGGCGCGGCAGGGAAGGATTTAGAGCGGTCGTGCGCGAGATTCTGGAAGTCGAGGCGCCCGTCGCGGAAGATTCGCTCCTCAAGAGGATCGCGCCTTTCTTCGGACGCGAGAAAGTTACCGCGGCCGTACAGCGCGAATTCGAAGAGAAGATGCTCGGCTTCGAGCGTTACGGAATCGTTCGTAAGAACGGGTTCCTCTATCTTTCGGACGGGCCGGAGGTTCAGTTCCGGGCGCCGGGCGACGTTCAGCGCGAGATTAAGCATATCGCTCCGGAAGAGCTTGCCGCGGGCATGCTCCTGATTCTCAGGGAGAACATATCTGCCGATAAGAACGGGCTGTTCCGCGCCATAGCGGAGCAGTGCGGCGTAACGCGCGTCGGCAAGACGGCGGGCGAAGCGCTCGAAGCGGCGCTCGCGTGTCTCGTTGAGCAAGGCGCGGTCGAAATAAACGGCGAGCAAGTCTCGCTCAAATAATACATTGCAAGCGTCGGGCCCAACTTGACTTCAAGCGGGGCCCCCCGCGCGCGTTCTGCGAAGCGGCGTTCCCGGTCTCACTTGAGACGGGGGCGCCGTTTTTTTTGCGCCATAGAGAAGGGAACGCCCGGAATTACAGCCGGTTAGAGACGGCGTCGAGATACGTCGCGACGACCTTTTGGCGGTCGAACGCCGCGGCGATCTTCTCGCGCCCTTTCCGACCCATGTCGCGCCGCGTTTCATAGGGCGTCGCGAGGAACCGTTCGACCGCGCCCACGAGCGCGTCGGCGCTGCGCGGCTCGAAGCCGAATCCGGTAACTCCGTCGTCAAAGGTCTCCGCGCAGCCGGGCACGTTCGACGCGATGAGCGGCCGGCCGGACGCCGCGCCTTCGAGCAGCACGTTCGAGAGCCCTTCGTGCCAGCTTGGGAGCGTAACTGCGGAACAGGTCGCCAGATAAGGCGTTACGTCCGTCTTATAGCCGAGATATTCGACGAGCCCGCGCCGCGCCGCTTCTGTAACCGCGCCGTACGAATCGCAGCCGCGTTCGGGCGCGCCAAGAATGCGAAAGACCGCTTCCGGCCGCGACGCCCGAATCCGCTTGGCGCATTCGAGATATTCGTCGATTCCTTTATCGCGCATGAGCCGGCCGATAAAGAGGAATTCGATCTGTTCCTCTTCCGACGGGTATTCGAGATAGGGAAAACGGTCGAGAGCGACGCCCGAGCCCGCGACGCGGACGATCTGCGATTCAGAAGCGAAGCGGTTCGCGACCGCGTAGCGCGCGATCGACTCGTTCTGGCAGAAGACCCCGCGCGCGCCGCGTACGCCTGAGCGGTAGAGCGCGCGAGAGACCGCCGCGAGCGCTCCGCCCGCGTTGAGCGCGACGCCGAGACCGGAAATCGTCGCGAAATAGGGAATCTTGAGCGCACGGCACGCGCGGCCGCAGTAGACGTTCGGCTTAATCGTGAACGTAAGCGCGGCGTCGGGCCGAATGCGGCGGAGCGCCCTTTGATAGAACAGGTAGAGCTTAGCGTCCCGAACGGGATTCATACCGCGCGGATCGATCGGCGTCGGAAGGACCGTCGCCGACGTCGAATAGAAATATTCCGCCCGAAAATCTTCCTCGAACGAGAGAAAAACCTCGTCCCCGCGCGCAAGAAAGGCGTCGACAAGCTCGCGTTTGAAATCGTAAAGGACCCGCGCCTGATTGATCGCTATAAAGATCTTCATATCCGTTCCCCGTTTAACCGCAAGAGACGACAAGCGTCCCAATTCGCATGGCTATATTGTATTCCTTTTGACGGCGCAATCAAGCGAATTACAGATATGGCGAATTCTAACGTTTCGAACGCGCCTCCTTTCTCGCCGGCAGCAGAAAGAATGCGCGGTCTGTTCTCGCAATAATTCCGCCGGAACGGTTCTCGACAGTTGCCAAACGGAGCGAAAGAATTACAATTTGAAACGGGGTATGTCTCTATTGAAGGGCAAACTGCGTTTAATCCTGTTTTTTCTGTGAAGGAACCTGTTGTGGCAAACAAAAAGAAACAAAAAAGTTCCGGGGAATCTGTCGAGCAAAACGTCTCCAAAGAGCCTGTAAAACAGGCGGCGCAAAACCCTCGGCAAAATCCCTCTCAAAACGCGTCCCAAAAGGAAGTGAAGAAAGCGGCGCAGAATCCTCCGCAGAATCAGACCAAAAAAGCGAAGAAACAGGCGGCGCAAAACCCTCGGCAAAATCCCTCTCAAAACGCGTCCCAAAAGGAAGTGAAGAAAGCGGCGCAGAATCCTCCGCAGAATCAGACCAAAAAAGCGAAGAAACAGGCGGCGCAAAGCCAGCGGCAAAATCCCTCGCAAAACGCGCCTAAAAAGGAAGTGAAAAAAACTGCGCAGAATCCGCCCAAAAAGGTAGAAGAAAAGCCGACCCTTAATCCGCCGCAAAACGAGCTTGGAAAATCACCCCAAGGCTGCGTCGCTAATCCTAAAGCGAAGGTCGAACACGAGCCTGTCAAGTTACAAAAGCAGAATTGTCCTTACGGCAAAGATTTCGAATTGCATCCCAATTCGCTTGCTAATCTGAAACCGTCTGACAAATGGACGGTTTTTATCGACGAGACTGGCTGTCATGATAAACATTTGAGCGGCGATTCGAGCGCAGGTCTTCGCGTTGCAGCTCTATTTGTACCCCAGAGGACAAATCTCCCGCCTCTTGATAAAGAATGGCATGCCGCGGGGCGTACCCCAGAGGAAATTCAAAAGGTTGTCGGAAGAGTTTTAGGGAAAGACTGCGGAATTTTGGGGATTCATGTTAATGTGCTTGAAAGAATCAAAGGGGACCCTTGGATTTTGGCAATTAAGTTGATTCTGGAAATGGGACTGCGCCTTATTCCCAAAAAAGGTCCTACGAAATTTGCCGTAAAAGCAGAGGAACGCTGCGAGTTTAAGCCAGAAGACAACAATATCTGGAAGTATCTGTCTGGCGATGTAGAAATGGATTATGCGAACGCCTATCCCGGCCAACGTGAAAATCTTAAAATCGAAGGTCGTTTCGTTAAGAAGGGAGACGACCCTTGCCACGGATATGCAGACGCGATCGCTTACCTTTGGGGAAGCGAACGTAAGGAGATAAAGGAGCTTTTACAGTCGAGCAGTTTGCTTGGTTCATGCTTTTATTCCGCAAACATTCAAACGTTGCGCGATTCGCTTGATCATTTGCGGAACGAGAAGACGATAAGTCCGCCCGATTGGACGGCGCTTTTGAACGCTGAAGTTCCAAATGAAAATAATTCCTACGATACGCTTCCTCACTCTCTTTTGCGCGAATTAGGTCAGAAAGTGCAAAAGCAGCCGGAATTATGGGAGAAATTTTTTGCATATTTTTCTGAAATGGTAAATTCAAAGACCGTCCGGCTCGAAACGCTTGATCTACAGCTGAAGTGGCTGGAATCTTTTGAACCTGGCGCCTTGCCGCCACGTACGCGGCTTAGGTTCCTCACAAGTAAACTTGCCGTTAATAATCGTCATGGCAGAATGTTCGGGGATTTTGAGTATGAGGAAGAATTCCATTCCCTAGCGAACGTGCTTTACGAAGAGGATGCAAGGTTGGTATGCGACGCAGTCGTCACAAGAGCGACCGCATATGTCAACGCTTTGGATTTCAAAAAGCTTGGCGAGCTATTTAAGAGGCGATGGAACGCTGAGACAATCGCGAAATCGCCGGAAATCCCCGGTCTAAAGTTAGCTGGGCGATTGCTTTCGACCTACGGTCAGTACAAATGTCTTATTGGCGAGAACGACGAAGGAGTAAGCTATTTCAAAAAAGCAATTAGACTGTTTGAACGCCTGTCGGACCCTTCGGAAAGCGAGATAGAGATTTCGCATACGCGAGAGCGTCTCATGATCGCCTTGATGGACGCGGAAAAAGACTCCGAATTTGAACAGCAATTTAACAAGTATTTCGCGAAGAACTATCTGGACAGAACAGAAGACCTGAACAGCAATTTATCTTTGTCTGACGTTGCAAAAATCCTGAGCGAATCGGGCGACGACTGTTCTGTTTATGCTCATTGGCTCTTTTTACGTTTTCTTGCCGTTAGTAAAACAGTAAAAGCGCGAAAGGCAAAAGAGGTTTATTTCGACGCTTCAGGGAAGTGGAAGTCGGGCTCAAATCACCCGTGGGAACTCATTGAGTTCTATCGTGGAGTTCTTGGCGCTAAGGACGAATCGTTTAACCGGCTTAATCTAGCTCGTAAAGCGATTGAGCCCGATCGAAAGAGCGACGGCGCTTTTAGACTTCGTGATTGTGTTTTCCTCGGCTCTATGTTGTATTATCGAGAAAAAGACGATTGTTTAGTTCAAGGGTATGCCAAGCAGATGGAAGCAGCGCGAAAGATCAAAAAGATTGGGGACGACCGGCTGCGGATTCTCGAAGCGCAAATGGAGCGGCTTACTCGGCTTGAACCTTTAGAATTTGCGAAAAAGCTTTTACCTTTTAACTTCCGATAACTTCACGCGGAATAAAAACGGCGGAGTACCTGACATAGCGCCGCGTTACGGCTTCTCACGTTTTCGCGGCGCCGCGACCCCATTCCGCCCCCCTACCGCTTGACGTCATGTCTCTTCCTGCTATACTCTTACCGTCTTTGCGGTTGAACGTCCGCGGGCGCGTTTTGGGGTCGTATGATTCTCAGGGCGTCGTTCGGGGAGTTCGGCTCTAGACGTCCGGACGAAACGAGCCGCAATAATCTGCAGTAAATCGCGTCTTTATTCCGGCGGATCTTTCCGCCGTCAACGTTATTTTTGCATTCGGTTTGCGTAGGGGAGCGTCCAAACCGCAACGCGTGAATTCACAGGCCTCTCGCCGTTCGAACCCAGCCTTTACGCCACAAGTTTCGTATAAAGCGAATTGAAACAGAACCTATGTCGGAAAAATCTAAGAAAACGGCCCCGAAACGTATCGGCGTGAAGTCTGCGCTTGCGTATGGGAACGGTAAATTAGTCGTCGTATCTTTTGGCAAGGGCCGCTTTGCCGAGATCGTCTGGAAGGACGGAGACCCGGTTCCGAGCGCGGACGCTTCCGGTCCGAAGTTCGGGTTCCGGGTCGTCGGCGTATCAGACGACGTCAATTTCGAGCAGTCTTCCGTTAAGGAAGCTCCGCTTCGCGCCGTCATGCGGAATCCGGCGGGCGTGCTCGCGGACGTTTCTCGCAAAGAGTTTATGCAGGATTATCTTCTCCTCAAAGATCAGTACGAAGGCCGGTTTTTCGGCCGCACGTTCGCGGGCGAGAATCTCCGCATTCAGATCGTGTACCAGATTCTTAATCTTCAGAAGACGCTCGGCGTCTTTGTCAATTTGGCGCTCTTCTGCCTTAATAATCTCCAGCGTACAGGCGAGCCGGTAACAGAAGAGGACTGGAAGTCTGAACCCCCCCGCGGTTCGCTCTACGGTCGTCGCGGCTACGAAGTTGCGGAGGGCCTATCCGACTCTTTTTCCATTTTCGGCGACGTTTTCTTTCCTTTTCCTCGCCGCGTTCGCGGTTCGGGGCCGTCGTATCGCGACGCGCTCGAGTGGAACGTTTCGGTTCTCCGCATTCTGGGGAAACTGCGCCGTATAACCGGCCGGTGGAAGTACGACGATTTCTGGTCGTCAAGCCCGGCGCTGCGCATGAAATTCAACGATCAGCTCTGGAAGGTCGTCCACTGGTGCTACGCGAATCGGATTCGTCAGGTCAACGCGAGCTTCTTTAAGAACTCGCGCGTCAATCTTGGAATCCTTTTTGAACTGCTCGACGCGCGCACACGTGAGGAACGCGACGCCGTCGTGTCTCTCTATTACCGGTTCAGTATCAGAAAAGAATCGAAAAATATCGGATTGAACCTGCGCAAGCTGCGCGGAATCGTCTTCCAGCGTTACTTTCCGTACGTCTCCAATCCGGAATTCGACTCCTACCGCGTGAAGCTTCGTCTTCTCGCCGACTTCCTCTTCTTCCGCTATTTCCTCAGCGCGAACGGGGCCGAGGCGCTCGAACTCGGCGTGTCCCGGCTGCGCATGGCCGACGAAAAGGAAAAAGAAGACGTCTATCGCGCTCTTGCCGACTCCGTTATGGAAGCGAACCGTGAACAGCTCGAGCGGCTCTTCTTTATTCGCCCCGACGATTTCCAGCGGTTCCGGAACGCGCCGATCGACGACGGCGATCTGCCGGGCGTCGCGATCGAATGCGAAGACGCCTATCCTGCGGTCGAACTCGTCGCGTTTCTGTGCAATTTCCTGGACAGAAAAGAGATTAACGAGCTCGTCTCCTCGTTTGCCGATAAACTCGACGCGATTCAGAGCTTTATCGACATTGGGCGTTCGCTTGGCGAAGATATGTTCTTTACGAAACTGTACGGCGTCTTTAACGAGAACGGCGGATCCGCGGCGGGCGAAATTGCCGATCAGCTGCGCGTCCTGCTGAGTATCGGGAAAATGAAGGCGGTTACGCGGCTCAATTCGCGCTGTTTCTACGAAATGGCGGTCCGCATGTTCGGCGTTTCTGCGGCGGATTGTGAGAACGAATTGCCCGAGAACGCCGCCGACGCGCCCTATCCGCAGGTCGACGCGGCGGTCTCCCGGCATGTCGACGCGTTCCGCGTCTTTCTCCTCAATAACGCGCTTAAATCGCGCCGTTTCGTCTATCTTGCGCGCTACGTCCGCCCGGAAGCGGTTCGCGCGCTCATGTCGAACCGCAAGATAGTCCGATTCGTTCTAGAACGCCTGCCCGCCCCCCAGCTCGACGAATACGTCCAGCGCGCGCTCGGTCCGGTTCGGCCGGGCGTTCTTCGGGAGCATAAGCTCGCGGCGCTCTCCGAGGCGCTTTCCGGATTCTCGTTCGACCGCGTCGCCGAGCTGGAAAGCACGGTCGTCGACAACGAATACCGCTCGAAGAACCGCAAATATGTCGCCGTCGAACGGATTAAGGCGCTCATGCGGCTCTATCTGACGGTCGCGTACGTCGCCGTTAAGAATCTCGTCAAGGCGAATTCGCGCTATTATATGGGGTACGCCGCGTTCGAGCGGGATTCTTCCGCGATCGAGGCGAAGCTCGGCGCTAACGAATTCCATAAGTACTGCGTGCCCTACCTCCATTCGCGCACGGGCGCGACGGTCTACAGCGACGTTTTCGCGCTCCTGAAAGGGTACCTCGCGCGCGACGCCCAGATCGACTCCTTTGAGGCGGAGACGGGCGAGAAGTGCGTAAAGCGCCGCCATTTTCCGAATAAGCGCTGGCGCGGTATTCTCGAAAAGAATCTCGCGTTCGCGGAGTCGCTCGATCCGAGCGGCCGAACCTATCAGGTGATGCGCAGCGAGGTCGCGACCTTCGCCGTACTGCGACGGCTCAATCAGTACGTGGATCAGTTCTGCGCCGAGCCCGAGGAGGAGATGACGTCGTACTTCGACCTCTATCATTTCATTGGCCAGCGTTCCATCCTTCATTCGGAGAAGACGCGCTTTTTAGCCCCTCTCAGTTCTTTCCGCGCGCAAGTGCGGAACACGCCGAGCTACGATCTCATAAAGATTCTCTTTATTCCGTTCGGATACTCGCTCCCACGCTATAAGACGCTTACGGTCAAGGCCCTCTTTGAGTCGGGCGCCGACGGGAAACGGGGCGGTGAGCCGAAGTCTTAAAA